>NZ_JBEOVU010000027.1:0-106212 GCF_040295685.1 Streptomyces sp. NPDC002734 | reverse complement strand
CTCCCAACCCTCTCCCCCACCCCCCCGCTCCCCCCACCTCCCCCCCCGGCGCCCCGCCAACCCGCCCGCCCCCCCCCCCGGGCCCCCAACATCACCCGGCCGCCACCCGCGGGGGCCGGCCGTTTCAGGGGAGCGGAGGGGAAGCGGGTCAGGCGGCGGGCCGCCGGGTCCGGCGGGCGTGCACCGCCCGGCCCAGCTTGCGGCCGAGCAGCAGGTGACCGAGGAGCGCCCCGGCCGTGTTCATGATCACGTCATCGATGTCGAAGGCCCGGCCGGTGATCAGGGATCCCTGCACCAGCTCCACGCAGAGCATCACCACCGCGGTCAGCGCGAGGACCCTCAGCATGCCGCGGGCGGCCGGGGCCACGATCGGCACCAGCACGCCGAACGGCACGCCCAGCAGGACGTTCCCGCCGACCTGCTTGAGCGCCTGAAGGGGCTCGTAGGTCTCGAAGTACCGCCGCAGCGAGTCACCGGGACGCAGGTTGCTGTGCGTCAGGTCCGCCGAGGCCGGGGAGGGCTCCAGCGTGAGGCGGGCCAGCAGCACCGCGAAGCCCACCAGGAGGGCGAAACCGGCCAGCATGGCCAGCGCCCTCAGCGGCCACGGCAGCGGCCGCGGTCCGGTCGGCGCCGCGATGTCGGCGGTACGGGTAGCGCGTTCAGTCGCCATAGGTGACGGTCACCTTCTCGAAGCCCAGGGAGTGCAGCAGGCCCTCCAGCATTCCGGTCGTGTTCTCCTCGGCCCGTTTCGTCAGACCGCTCTCGTCCGCGGCCTCCCCGATGTGCCGGACGGCGAGCTTCTGCACGGCCTGCTCGCTGTTCGGGTTGTCGGAGAAGAGGTCGCCGAGACGGTCCAGCACACCGCGCTGCTTGGAGACGGCGTACGACCGGTCGGGGTCGAGGGCGGGTTTGCCGAGCTGGGCGTGCGGCAGGCGGAGCGTCGCGACGGTACGGTCCTCGTTCACCGTGACGTCCTTGTCGCCCACCCGGCCGAGGTCGACGTAGGCGTCGACGGTGCCCGCGCCCACGTACAGCGTGCGGCTGCCGCGGACGGCGTCCGGCAGGAACTTCGTGTCCTTCTCCAAGTCCACCACGACCTGGAAGTTGCCGGTGGCCGCGTCGTAGCGGCTGATGTCCTGCACCGATTCCAGCAGTGCGGGACCGGACCGGTCGTGCGTGTCGGTGCCGAACCAGTCACCGGGACCGGGTATCCCGCTGAGTTTGATCCCCGCGGCCAGCGCCAGCAGGACCAGCAGCAGGGCGGCGGCCCATGCCCCCGTCCGCGATCGGCGCCCGGCGCCTGTGGGCTTCGTCGTCATCTCGGCTCCCCCTTTCAGCTGACCTCTTCCCTCCATCCGTCGGCTCAGACCCGACAGTTGGGGCGCACGGACGCGGGCCGCGGACGGCCGTGACAGGGGTGGCCGCAGGGGGCCGACGGAGGGGGTGGGACGTCGCGCGGGGGAACGGCGGCGATGCGGGGAGGAGTGCGACGGCCGACGCCGGCCGTCAGGTCGCTCCGGTCGCCGCCCTGGGGCCCGGGGCGTCCAGCGCCGCGTCGAGGGTGGGCGCCGGGGGCAGCAGTTCGGCCAGCCCGGTGATGCGCAGTATCCTCAGCACCAGCCGGTCGGAGCACACCAGCCGCAGTTCGCCGCCACGGTCGAGGATCCGCCGACGGGCCCGGTACAGCAGTCTGAGGCCGGCGCAGTCGAAGAACTCCACGGGCGTCAGATCGACGACGACGTCGGGTTCGGGGCGGCCCGTCACGGCGTCCATGTGGGGGTGGATCTCCTGCGCGGAGAGGATGTCGATCTCGCCGCGTAACTCCAGGACGATCCGGCCCTGGTGTTCACGGACACGCAGATGCCGGGTCAGGGGCGCGGGTTCCTGCCGCACGACGTTCGCCTCCATCCGGCCGCAGCCTGCCTCGGGTCCGCCCAAGTCCCTTACCTGGAAGGGTAGTTACCCCGATGAGGTGAATTCCAGCATGTTCAATTGACATATGTCTGGTCTTTGGCTGTGAGGCTTGTGTGAGAGCCGTCGCACTCGGGCGGCTCCGGTGCCGCCGGTCCTCCCGGTCCTCCCCGTCCGCACCGCGCCCGGGTGGTCAGCCGACCGTCAGGACCAGTTTGCCCGTGGTGCGCCCCTTCTCGCCCACCGCGTGCGCCCGGGCGGCGTCGGCGAGCGGGAAGGTCTCCGCGATCGCCGCCCGCAGCCTCCCGGTGGCCGCCAGGTCCGCCACCGCCCGCATCCCGGCCTGGTCGGCCTCGACCAGCATGACGGCCGTCCGCACGCCGAGCCGCTCCGCCTCGGCCTCGACCTCCGGCGTCAGGCGCAGCAACGAGACCAGTGTGCCGCCCGGGCGCAGCACCCGCAGCGAGCGCAGGGCGTGCTCCCCGCCCATGGTCTCCAGCACGACGTCCATCCCGGAGACGGCCTCGGCGAAGTCGGTCTCCCGGTAGTCGATCTGCTC
Organism: Streptomyces sp. NPDC002734; assembly: GCF_040295685.1. Classification (NCBI taxonomy): domain Bacteria; kingdom Bacillati; phylum Actinomycetota; class Actinomycetes; order Kitasatosporales; family Streptomycetaceae; genus Streptomyces; species Streptomyces sp. NPDC002734. The sequence continues at coordinate 103,742 of NZ_JBEOVU010000027.1, read as the reverse complement.
GTCCGCGCCCAGCGCCCGCAGGAACCCGTGCTTCTCCGCGCTCGCCGTGCCCACCACATGGGCGCCGCGGGACTTGGCGATCTGCACCGCCACGTGACCCACGCCGCCGGCCGCGGCGTGCACCAGGAGCCGCTGCCCCGGCCCCAGCATCGCCGTGTCCACCAGCGCCTGCCAGGCGGTCAGCGAGACCAGCGGCAGCGCGCCCCCCTGCAGCACGTCCACGCCCTCGGGCCGGGCCACGAAGGCGCGGGCCGGGCCCACGACGTACTCGGCGTGCGAGCCGTGCCCGAAGGGGTACGGCAACATCCCGAACACCTCGTCACCCGATCGGTGGATAGTGACACCGTATCCGGTCTCCACCACCGTGCCGCAGACGTCCCAGCCGAGCACGAACGGAGGGTCGCCGAGGAACGCGCCGGAGGCCCGGTGCTTCCAGTCCGTCGGGTTGAGTCCGGCCGCGCGGACCCGCACCAGCACCTCGCCCGGACGGGGCGAGGGGCGGGGCATCTCCACCTCCCGCAGCACGTCAGGGCCACCGAGGGTGTCCTGCCGGATCGCGCGCATGGTCTTCGAGCCGCTCATGCCGACCAGCCTGCCACCCGCACGCCGGGGGCGCACGGCGGGCCGGGGGGAGCGGGCGCCGGCGGAGGGTAGCGCCCGTGGATCATCCCGATGGAATATTCCCGGCCGAATCGCCGGAGGTTGATCCGGCGGTCGGAATTCCGGCTAAGCTCCCCCGGAGCGCTGCGAGTTGGAACCCCTACGCACCGCGTTCGCCTCACCGTCCGCACCTGCGTGCCCATTTGCCCGCGGTGCCGGAGGGGTGGCCGGCGGTCCGGTCCGCCGGCGTGTCCCCGGGGCGCGTCACGCGCCTCGTCGCGTTGCCCGTCCACCCGTCCGCCAGTCCCCCTCCCGACTCCCCACCCGTCCGCCTGTCGCTCCGACGTGTCGCCCCGAAGGATGCAGATGGATTTCGCCACACCACCGGAGAGGCCCTCGGCCGCCCGGTACAGCTGGTGGCTCATGCCGCTGGCGCTGGGCTCCGGTACGGTCGCCTCCGCCTTCCTCGGCCCGGAACCCGCCCTGACCACCCCCGTGGGAGCCGCGGCCACCGCCGCCGGCGCCGTGTGCGTCCGGCTCCTGCTCAAGTCGCAGGACCGGCTGCGGCGCTCCCGCGAGGAGTTCCACGCCGAGGCCCAGGAGACGGAGCGCCGCTGGCGGCAGCGCGTCGCGGGTCTGGAGAGCGAACTGGCCACCACGCGCGCCCAGGCGGACGCCCGTGTCGCCGCGGAACGCGAGACGCTCGACCGGCGTCTCGCCGAGCGCGACCAGGCGTGGATCGCCACCCGCGAGCGCGACCTGGCCGTCGTGGCCCGCTTCGCCGGACAGCACCTGCCCGAGGCGCTCAGGCGCCTGCGTGACGGCGAGGCGGTCGAGGACCTCCTGCCGCTGATCACCGATGAGCAGGACGTCACGCCCGAGGTCCGCGCCGAGCTGCGCAAGGTGCTGCGCACCGCCCTGATCGGCGTGGAGGAGGAGCTCAACCGCTCCACCTCCGCCGAGCAGGCCGTCATCAGCCTCGGCAACCGCATCCACGTCCTCACCAGCAAGCTCCGCGTGCGCCTGCACGAGATGCAGGGCGAGCACGGCCGCCACCCGGTGGTCGCGCAGGGCCTGATGGAGCTCGACCAGCAGATCGGCCCCGCGGACTGTCTGGCCGCCTCCATCGGCGTGCTGGGCGGCTCGGCCCGCCCCGGCCGCCAGTGGCAGGAGCCCCAGCGCCTGCTCGGCGTGGTCCGCGGCGGCATCGGCCGGATCAAGGACTTCCACCGCGTCGAGGTCCGTCAGCTGCCCGAACTCGGCGTCGACGGCGGTCTGGTGGACCACCTGACGCTGATCTTCGCGCACCTCCTCGACAACGCCGCCCGCTACTCGCCGCCCAGCGAGCCGGTCATCGTCTCCGGCAAGGAGGTGCCCAACGGCGTCGGCATCGAGATCCAGGACGCCGGCAAGGGCCTGAGCGAGGAGAAGAAGCGCGAGGCCGAGCGGTCCCTGGCGGGCGTCGCGGCCGGCTCCGGGCTCGGCGGGCTCTCCGAGGACGCCCACCTCGGCCTGCGGGTGGTGGGCGCGCTGGCCCGCCGCTACGGCATCCGGGTCACCTTCGCCGACTCGCCCTGGCTGGGCACCTCGGTCGTCGTCGTCGTGCCGCACAAGTACTTCAGTCCGCTCGCCGCCGCCCCGGTCGCCACCGCCCCCGAGCGGTCCCCGGGTCTGCCGGCGGTGCCGGCGCAGTCCGCGCCCGGGCACGACACGGACGACGTGGAGACCACCGGGGACTCCACCCCCGGAGGGCTGCCCCGCCGCCGCAGCATCCGGCGGAGCGCGCCCGCCGCACAGCGGGAGCCCGCGCGTGCCGAGGCGGCCGAGGCTCCCGCGCGGCGGTCCGCCGGGGTGCCCGACGTCCCGCCCGACGCCTCGTTCGCCGGCCTCGCCGCCTTCGCCACCGCCGGTCGCGACACCGGCGCACCGGCCCCCCGGGCGGCAGCCGACGACCTCGAGTCCACCGAGCCCCGTACGGAAGAAAGCGACTGGTCCGCATGACGACGCAGCAGGGAACCGATGTCAGCTGGGCGCTCCGCGACCTCGCGGAGAGCATCCCGGAGATCCGTTTCACCCTGGTCGCCTCCAGCGACGGCAAGGCCATCACCTCCTACGGCGCCGAGGACCCGGACGACGTCGACCGCTTCGCCGCCGTGGTCGCCGGACTGCAGGCGCTCGCCCAGCCGGTCGCCGAGCAGTTCCCGGCGGCGGCCGGGCAGCTCCGGCTGGCCATGATCGAGGTCGACGGCGGCCACCTGTTCGTGGTCCGGGCCGGCCAGGAGACCTACCTCGGCGTCCTCGCCAAGGAAGGCCTCGACCAGGGTCTGCTCGGCCACCAGATGCGCGACCTGGCCCGGAGGATGGGGGAGCTCCTCGGCACCACTCCGCGGCTGGAGGAGCACTCTGGATGAGTGCTCCCCGTCGCCCCACCGATCCGGCCGGGCTCGAGCGCTACTACGTCCTCACCGGAGGCCGCAGCAAGCCGGCCGGTCCGGCGGCGACCCTGGACGTGGCGACCCTGGTGGTCTCCCGCACGGGACCTCAGCCGTCGCCGCATCCCGGCCTGCAGCACGAGCACGAGGAGATCCTCCGCCGCTGCCGCGAGCCGCTGTCGGTGGCGGAGCTCGGCGCCCATCTGGGGCTGCCCTTCAACATCATCGCGGTACTCCTGGCCGATCTGCTCGATGCAGGACGCGTGGAAACCCGTGACCCCGTCCCGGCGAACTCCGCCGGACTCGGGCCCGACCTCGCGCTCCTTGAGGAGGTACTCAGTGGACTTCAAAGGCTTTGACCCCACCGGCCGGAGCACGGCGGCCGACGGCACCCGCTCGGTGAAGGTCATGATCGCCGGAGGCTTCGGCACCGGGAAGACCACGATGGTCCGGTCGGTCAGCGACATCCGCCCGCTCACCACGGAGGAGACGCTCACCCAGGCCAGCGTCGGCGTGGACCACCTGGTCGGCGTGACGGACAAGCAGCAGACGACCGTGAGCCTGGACTTCGGCAAGATCGGGATCAACGACGAACTGGTGCTCTACCTGTTCGGCACCCCCGGACAGGAGCGCTTCTGGTTCCTGTGGAACGGCCTTTTCAAGGGGGCGCTGGGCGCGGTGGTCCTGGTCGACACCCGCCGGCTGGCGTCCAGCTTCCGGGCGATAGAGGAGATGGAGCGCCAGGACGTCCCGTTCGTGATAGCGCTCAACATCTTCCCCGACAGCCGCGACCACCCGGTCGAGGAGATCCGTGACGCCCTCGACATCCCGGACGACATCCCGGTCGTGGCGTTCGACGCCCGGGACCGGTCCGCCAGCCGGGACGTGCTCGTCGCCCTCATACGCCATCTGCAGGAACGCGCTCTCGCCCTGGAGCCCCGATGACCGACCGGACCTCTGCAGGCCTCACCGCCGAGCCAGGCTGCCCCGTGGACCACGGGGCAGCCACCCGGCTGTACGGGCCCGAGACGACGCACGACATGGAGGGCGTCTACGCGCGGCTGCGCCGCGAGCACGGCGCGGTGGCGCCGGTCCTGATCGAGGGCGACGTCGCCGCCTGGCTGGTGCTGGGCTACCGGGAGAACCGGCGGGTGCTCGACAACCCGCTCCAGTTCAGCCGGGACGCCCGCATCTGGCGGGACTGGAAGGAGGGCCGCGTCGCCGACGACCTGCCGGTGATGCAGATGGTCGGCTGGCGCCCCGACTGCGTCTCCCAGGACGGCGAGCCGCACCGCCGGCTGCGCGGCGCCGTGACCGACAGCCTCCAGGCGGTCGCGGGCCGCGGCATCCGGCGGCACGTGGCGCACTTCGCGGACAAGCAGATCGACGCCTTCGCCGACGCGGGCCGCGCCGATCTGGTGACCGACTTCGCGGAGTACCTGCCGATGCTGGTGCTCACCCGGCTGTTCGGACTCGCGGCCAGCGAGGGACGCAGCCTCGCCGAGTCCAGCAACCACGTCATCAAGGGCGGCGCGGACGCCCTCGTCCACAACACCCGGATCATGGCCATCCTCGGCGAGCTCGCCGAACGCAAGCGCCGTGAGCCGGGGGCCGACTTCACCAGCGGGCTGCTCTCGCACCCGGCCCGGCTCGACGAGGAGGAGATCCTCCACCACCTCCGGCTGGTGCTGATCACCGCCCACACCACCACCAGCAACCTGCTGGCCCGGGTGTTGCAGGCGATACTGACCGACGACGCCCGTCTCGCGTCCCTGGTCGGCGGGGAGCTCGCGCTGTCCTCCGTGGTCGAGGAGGTCATGTGGAACACGCCTCCGCTGGCCGTGCTGCCGGGACGGTTCGCCACGGCGGACCTCCAGCTCGGCGACGCGGCGGTCAAGGAGGGCGACATGCTCCTGCTGGGGCTGGCGGCCGGGAACCTCGATCCGGAGATCCGCCAGGCCGCCGGAGTCTCGGTCCAGGGCAACCACTCGCACCTGGCGTTCAGTTCCGGCCCGCACGAGTGTCCCGGGCAGGGCATCGGGCACGCCATCATCGAGATCGCCGTCGACGTCCTGCTGCACCGGTTGCCCGGTCTGCGGCTGGCCGCCCCGGCGGACTCGCTGACCTCCACCGCCTCCACCTGGGTCGCCCAGCTGGACAGCCTTCCGGTGGAGTTCCCGGTCAGGTGAGACGCAGGTGAGACGCCCGGCGGGGCCCACCCGGGTCCCGCCGGCACGCGCACGGCCCGGCGGTCGCACCCCTCACGCGGGGGATGCGGCCGCCGGGCCGTGCGCGTCCCGTGCGCGTCCCGTGCGCGCGCCGGGTGTCAGCTCACCTGGAGCAGGTCGTCCACGGAACCTCTCCCGGCCCGCTCGGCGGCGGCCGCGACGGTGTCCTTGTCGGCCGCGTAGCGTCCGGTCACCAGGGCCCACTCGTAGTTGCCGTTGATCCAGTGCTGGATCGCCTCCACGCCCATGCGGGTGCGGGCGCGCTCGTCCTCGGACAGCCCCAGCTCGTCGCACATCGGGGGCACCCGCGCCTCGAGCTCCAGGTACTCCATCAGGCATCCGGCGGTCATCCGGTACGCCTCGGCCGCGGCCTCCTCCCAGGAGCAGCCCATCTCGCGGCGGAGCACGGCGATCAGGTTGTGCCCGTCGCCCCGGCGCCTCTCCCTCTCGAAGGAGTGGATGTCGTTCATGAAGCCGATGACGTCCGAGGCCAGGTCCCGCATCCGCTCCATGACCGGGTGCGCCTGCACCTGGGCCGGCACCTCGAAGCCGCGGCTGCGCTCACCGGCGTCGATGCTGTGGTGGATGCCCACCGTGCGGCGGCGGAACTCCGCGTACTCCTTGACGGTCAGCGTGCCCTCCCGCCCGGCGGCGGCGAGGTCGACCTCCTCGCAGTGGGCGGTCAGGAACCGGCCCCAGGAGGCGGCGAACCGGGTGCGCCAGGTGAGGGACATGCCGCGCGCCAGGTGCTCCCAGACCTCGGCCCAGGCCATGGTGATCGGGCAGACCACCCGCGGGGGAGTGCCCGCCGGGCGCAGCGGGGTGACGATCAGTTCACGGGCCACCTCGGTGATCCGGCCGGCCCGGTCGGGCTGGTTGGCGTCGAACTGGTCGTCGAAGAGGAACGCCAGGGAGAACCAGTTCATCAGGACGGTCATGTCCTCGGCGGAGGCGTAGGGGTAGGTGCGCGCGGCCGCCTGCGCGAGGTCCCACGAGCAGTACTCCTCGAAGCCCGCGTCGCTGCGGACCAGTCCCCGGTCACGGACCCAGCGCAGATGCCGTTCGCGCGCGTACTCCAGATGCGGGCTGACGGGGGTGGAGAAAGGCAGGTCGAACGTGACGTCCTGAGGCATGGGGGTCCTTTCGGGACGGATTAGGGCTCAATTGCGCTATAAATGCGCCAAGTTGAGGCACGGAGCCGTTCCGAAGCTGCCCTCCTGGCCGTGCAGGCATACTCCCCAAACATGTGACCTGTATTACTTTTCGAGGTCATGTGCCGGGTGCACTTTCCTCACCCGTCACACGAAGAACCGGGGCCCCCGTCGTCACGGAGGCCCCGGTCGTGGCACGGTGGCCGGGATCAGTCCCTGCCGTTGCCCTTCGAGCCGTCCGGCCACACGCCGGTCCTGCGCTCCACGGCCTGGGCGCTGGTCCGGTCGATGACCGCCCGGACCAGGGCGAAGATGGCTCCCTGGATCGCGGCCGCCAGCAGGATCTCGCCCCACTGACGGTCGCGGTCGAGGGCGTCCGGCGCGTTGTCCTCCTTCTTGATCGCCTTCCAGGTCTTCTGGAAGGCGGCGGTGGCCAGTCGGCCGCCGCCCCAGCTGACCGCGAAGCCGAGCGGCTTGTAGGCGGCGGGCAGCTTCTGCTTCTTCTGCGTGTAGGTGGCCAAGGGATCTCTCCTTCGTTCCTCGGTCGGGGGAAAGGTCGTGATCGCCGTCCGCGGGCAGGCGGCCCGCGGACGGTCAGGCCGGCGTCGGCCGTCCCGAAGCCGGTACCTCCTCGCCCGGCGGCACCGGTCCCGGCGGAGTGCCGTCACCGAACGGCCGGCCGCCGAGCCGCTCCCGCCCGTGCGGGGTGAGCCAGCCGGCCAGGTCCGGTCCCACCGGCACCACCGCGGTGGGATTGATGCCGGTGTGCACCGTGTAGTAATGACGCTTGATGTGGTCGAAGTCGACCGTGTCGCCGAACCCGGAGGTCTGGTACAGGTCCCGGGCGTAGGCCCAGAGCACCGGGTTCTCCGCCAGCTTCCAGCGGTTGCACTTGAAGTGGCCGTGATAGACGGGGTCGAAACGGACCAGGGTGGTGAACAGCCGGATGTCCGCCTCGGTGATGGTGTCGCCCACCAGGTACCGCTGTCCCTCCAGTCGTTCGGCGAGCCGCTCGAGCCGGGCGAAGACCGCACGGCACGCTTCCTCGTACTCGTCCTGGGTGGTCGCGAAACCCGCCCGGTACACCCCGTTGTTGACGTCCTGGTAGACGTCCTCCATCACCTCGTCGATCTCCGCCCGCAGGGCCCTCGGGTACAGGTCCGGCGCGCCCTCGCGGTGGTGGGCGGTCCACTCGGTGGCGAAGTCGAGAGTCATCCGGTGGAAGTCGTTGGTGACCAGCTTCCCGCTGGGGACGTCGACGAGCGCCGGGACGCTGACGCCGCCGGGGTAGTCGCTCTCGCGCCGGTCGTACGCCTCGTGCAGGTACGCGATGCCCAGCACCGGGTCGCGGCCGTCCGGATCGAGGGTGAAGCGCCAGCTCCGGTCGTCCTGGACGGGGTCGGCGACGGCCATCGAGATCACGTCCTCCAGGCCCAGCAGGCGCCGGGAGACGGCCGCCCGGCTCGCCCACGGGCAGGCCCGGCTGATCACCAGCCGGTAGCGGCCCGGCTCCACCGGCCAGCCGTGCCTGCCGTCCGCCGTGACCCGGTCGGCGAAGTGACTCCGCGACCGCTTGAACTTCTTACGGCCGTACCCGGCGTTTCCCTCGCCGCTCATCGCCGTTCCGCCTTCCCGGTGCCGTCCGCGGACCTCTCGTCCGCTCCCCTGAACTGCGTTCCCCCTTTTCGGCGATCGGCACCGACGAAGAGGGGCGAGGAGGGCATTCGCGGAAGAAGCGCGCGGGCGGGCCCGGGGGCCGGCTCGACGCCGCGTCGGAAAGGAGGTGAAGACACACTGGTGGGCCCCGCCACGACGGGGGAGCGCGGCGGGACCCGACAAGCGTCTGCCCCACCGCACGGGCTTCATGCACAGCGCTCCGGCGGATTTTCCGCCGCCCGCGCACGTCACCCGTCCGGTCGATCCCCGGCCGGACGGGAGCCGGCCGGACGGGAGCCGGCCCCGTGGCCGTCGCGGACTCCGGCCACGCGGTCGTCGCGGAAGTCGGCCCCGCGGCCGCCGCGGGATCCGGATCCGCGGTCGTCGCGAGCCGTCGCCGTCACTCCCGGCAGCCGACCGCGGGGCCCGCTACCATCCCGCCGGTGCGGAAGGTCTGGCCCCGGGGCATCCAGTAGCCCAGCTTGGACACCACGGTGGAGCACGCGTCGGCCGTCGTGGCCCGGACGACCACCGTGGCGGGGCGGCCGGGCTGCAGGTCGGTCAGCGCGCAGTCGAGCGCGTGGGTGAGCCGCTTCTTCGACGGGTGGCGCCCGACCAGCGGGTTCACGCAGCGGGCGTCGTCGGTGGTGAGGCGGATGCCGGATCCCTCCTCTCCGATCACCCCGAACCGGCCGCTGCCGTCACCCTCCTCGCTGTCCCGGTACACGGTGTACGTCAGCGTCGTCGCCCGCCCGGGCCGCAGCTCCTGCCGGTCCACCTCGATGCGGTGCGTGGGCTCGCGCAGCGGCTGGGTGAGGGTGAGGGGGGCGGTCACCTCGCCCCGCACGTCCACACCGGCGGGTGTCGAGCGGACGCGGACCTGGGCGGTGATCTCGTACGTCCCCGGCCCGGGGTAGTCGGCGGAGCCGGGCAGGGCGCCGCGGGCCACCACCTTGCCGTCCTTGCGGGCCGTCCAGCTGCCGGTGGTGCGGCAGGCACGGACCGCGCCGTGCGCCGTCGCACAGGAGGCGGGCGCCGAGAGGGCGAGGGAAGGGCCGCCGGTGGACGTGCACAGGGAGACCGAGGCCTTCTTCCCGCCGCCCTTCCTCAGCACGCCCGCTGGCGCGCAGAGGGTCTCGGCGGCGGCCTCCGCGCCGGGGCCCGGGGACGGAGCCGCCGCGGACGGGCGCCCTCGGCCGTCGTCGGGCGAGGGCGCGGAGGGCTGGGCCACCGCGGCCAGGGTGAGGGCCGCGGCTCCCGCGGTCAGGGCGACACGTGCCCGCCGGGTGAGCGGGATACGCGACGGCGGGGTCGGGGATGCCGGCACCGGTTCCTCCGGGGGGTCGGGAGCGTCGGGTCCGCCGACGAGCATGACCCCCGGCGCACGCCGGGGCCCGCGCGCCGCCGCCGACACGCCGCCCTCTCACGCGGCGGCACCAACGGTCCGCACCCCGGGAGGGTCAGCCGCCGGACTCCGCGGCGAACGCCGTCACGGAGAGCTCCGCCCCGTCGGAGACCGGAACCTCGCCGTTCTCCCACCGCACGCTCAGCGGCCGCCGCTCGTCCGGCGGCGTGATCAGCAAGGTCTCGGGCTTCTCGGCCTTCGACCCGGTCAGCCTCGGATCCGGGAACGACAGCGCCGCCCACACGCTCTCGCCGGCGACGAGGGTGATCCTGCCGGCCGGCGCCTTCCCCACCCGTACGGGATCCGGCCCCAGCTGCCTGCCGTCGGCGTCCGCGAAGGCCGCGCCGGGGAACCCGCGCACGGTGCAGGTGCGGCCCGACTGGTTGGTGAGTGCCAGCGAGAAGCTCCGCTGCCCCGCGCCCGCGTCACCCCGGCCCACGGAGGCCGACAGCCCGGAGGTGTGGCACCGCTCCACGGCGGTACCCGCGGCGGCCGGCTTCCCGTCCGCCCCCGAGGCGGACCCGTCGTCTCCCGCCCAGCAGCCCGTCAGCAGGAGGGAAAGGGGCAGTGACGCTGCCGCCGTCCCCAGGATGCGGCGGTGTCGCGTCGCGTGCGAGAGGCCCATGGTCGTCCACTCCCCGGAAGATCGGCGTGCCGGAACCTGCCCGCCATGGTCCTCCGGCCCACCGGATTCGGAAAGACCCCCTCCGCACGCCTCACGCCTCGTCGAGCAGCGCCAGTTCCGCCCAGATCGTCTTGCCTTCCTGCGTGTGGCGGGTGCCCCACCGCTGGGTCAGCTGGGCCACCAGCAGCAGGCCGCGGCCGCCCTCGTCGAAGGTCCGCGCCCGGCGCAGGTGCGGGGCGGTGTGGCTGCTGTCCGACACCTCGCAGATCAAGGTCCCCGCGCCGTGGATCAGCCGCAGCCGGATGGGCCGGGAGCCGTAACGGATGGCGTTGGTGACCAGCTCGCTGACCACCAGCTCGGCGGTGAAGGAGGCCTCCTCCAGACCCCAGTGCTCCAGCTGCTTCACCGACTGCTTGCGGATCGCCGCCACCAGCGCCGGGTCGGCGGGGATGTCCCAGGTCGCCACCTTCGAGGAGGGCAGCCCCCGGGTGCGGGCCAGCAGCAGCGCCACGTCGTCGGCCACGTCGCTCTTGGGCAGCAGCGTCGCCAGGATGTGCTCGCAGCTCGCCTCGAGCGACTCGGCCGGCTCCGCCAGCGCCTCCTGCAACTGGATGCGGCCCGCGTCCATGTCCAGACCGCGGTTCTCCACCAGGCCGTCGGTGTAGAAGGCGAGGACCGTCCCCTCGGGGAGTTCCAGGTCGGCCACCTCGAACGGCAGTCCGCCCACGCCCAGCGGCGGACCGGCCGGCATCTCGACCGGCTCCGGCAGACCGCCCGGACGGACCATGAGCGGCGGCTGATGCCCCGCGCGAGCCATGGAGCAGCGCCGGGACACCGGGTCGTACACCGCGTACAGACAGGTCGCGCCCACCTCGCCCGGACTCCCCTCGCCGCCCGCCTCCTCGGAGAGCCGGACCACCAGATCGTCGAGGTGGGTGAGCAGTTCCTCGGGCGCGAGGTCGATGTCGGCCAGGGTGCGCACCGCGGTCCGCAGCCGCCCCATCGTGGCGGAGGCCTGGACGCCGTGGCCCACCACGTCGCCGACCACCATCGCCACCCGCATGCCGGAGAGCGGGATGATGTCGAACCAGTCGCCGCCCACCCCGCCGGCGCGGGCCGCCGGCAGGTAGCGCGAGGCGGCCTCCAGAGCGGCGGTGACGGGCAGCGAGCGCGGCAGCAGGCTCCGCTGGAGCGCCAGCGCCACCTCCCGCTCACGCGAGTAGCGCCGGGCGTTGTCGATGCACACCGCGGCCGTCGCCGCGACCTCCTCCGCCAGCAGCACGTCGTCACGGGAGAACGCTTCCTGCTGCCGGTGCCGGGCCAGCAGGGCCACGCCCAGGATCATCCCGCGGGCCCGCAACGGCACGGCCATCGCCGAGTGCACGCCGATGTCCAGCACCCGGCGGCCGAGCCCCTCCCGGTAGGAGAAGCGGCGCGCCAGCACCTGCGGGGTGTCGGTGAAGACCAGGGTCCGCGCCTGGCTGAGCGACTCCGCCTGGAGGCTGGACGCCGGATAGGAATCCAGCTCGCCGATGTCGGGGAGCGCCGAGGAGCGGCCCAGCACCGAGCGGTCGGCGACCCGGCGCAGCTTCACCGGCACCGACGGCGGGGGCGGTTCCGACGGCGGGTCGCCGCCGTGCTCCGGGTCCAGCAGGTCCACGGAGACGAAGTCGGCCAGCGCCGGCACGAGCACGTCCGCGAACTCCTGCGCGGTCCGGCGGACGTCCAGCGTGGTCCCGACCCGGGTGCTCGCCTCGTTCACCAGCTGGAGGCGCTCGCGGGCGCGCAGCTGCTCGGTGAAGTCGTGGGCGGCCACCGAGACGCCGCAGACCGCGCCCGTGCCGTCGCGGACCGGGGCCATGCTGGTCAGCCAGGCGCGGATCGTCCCGCCGCCGCCCAGCTGGGGCAGGTAGGTGCGCACCGAGAAGTGCTTGCCGGTCTCCAGGACCTGGCGCATGGTCTGCTCGACCTCCGCCAGTTCCGGGCGCTCGCCGATGTCGGACACCCGCAGTCCGCGCAGCCGCTCGGCCGGGGCGCCCATCACCCGCGCCATGTCGCCGTTCATCGCCCGTAGCCGCAGACCGGAGTCGAAGACGGCCATCGCGCAGGGGGACTGCACCAGCTCCACCGTCGCCAGCGGATCGTCGGGGCGCAGCGGGGCCGCGGTCTCACCGACCGGCGCCACCAGGAGCCAGCTGCCCGGGGCGTCGTCCCGCGGAGGTCTGTGGTGGGCGATCAGACCGACCCGCACGGTCCGCCCGTCCCGGTGACGCAGGGGCACCGTGGCGGTGATCCGGTCCGCGACGGGCGCGGGATCGGCCGGCAGGCCACCGGGATCACCGTCACCGGCGATCAGGGTGGAGGCGCGGAGGCCCACGATCTCGTCGGGGGCGTGGCCCAGGAGCCGCACCGCGCCCTCGCTCCACTCGAGCACGACACCGTCGTCGCCGACCACGGCGCGGGCCGTCGCGGCATCGTCGAGCGGGTTGACCGGGCTCATGGTCGGCACTCCATCGCGGACACTTTCCGTGACCGTCGCGTCACGTCGGTCCCAGCGTAGTACCTCGGACGGGGGCGCGTGCCGCGCCCTTGGGCCGAGCGGGCGGCGGCTCCCGCGCGCCCGCCCGGGGAGACCGCCCCCTCCACCCTTTCGGGTACCGGGCCGAATGGGTGTTCCCCAGGCTGTGACCTGCGGGAATTTACCCCCGGTCGGGTGAGCGGTACCGTGGCGCCATGCCAGCTCTCAATGTCGAGTTCAGCGACCGTGAGCTCGAGGACCTGCGGCAGATCGCCAAGGAGCGCGGTACCTCCATGAAGGCCCTGGTCCGGGAGGCCGCCGCCGCCGACATAGCGCGGCACCGTGCCCTCCAGGAGGGCGCCGAGGCCTTCCGCCGCTTCTTCACCACGCACGCGGACGAGTTCGCCGCCGCCTTCCCGGACGACGAGCCTCCGGTCCGCGGCGCGGGGCGGGCCGCCTGACGCATGACCTCCGTCCTGCACGTCGACGTCCCCTGGCTCCTCCAACGCCACGAGGAGGTGCTGCCGGACCAGCCGACGGTCAGCGACTTCTCGGCCCTGGTGGCCGCGGTCGCCCGGCACCGGGTGGACCCGCCGCGCCTGGGCGTGGACTCCGACCCCGCCTGGCGCGCCGCCGCCCTCCTGCACACCATCGCCGTGCTCAGGCCGCTGCCGTCCTCCAACGCCCGCTTCGCCTGCGCCACGGCGGTGGCGTACATGTACGCCAGCGGGGCGGGGATCGACCCGCCCTACGGCGCGCTCGTCGACCTCGCCCGCGAACTGATCGCGGGCAAGGCCGACGTCTACGCGGCCGCCGACCGTCTCAGGGAGTGGCAGCTGTGACGCGTGGGCGGCGCGGGACACGTCAGCGCCGCCTTCGGTGGCTGGTGTCGCACCACGGGTAGCGCTCGCTGAGCCGGCAGGTGCACAGGGCCACCCGGAAGCGGTCCGAGGACGCCACGGTGCCGTCCTCCAGTTCCACCTCGACCGGTCCGTCGACCAGCATCGGGCCACGGCGCGGCACCACGATGCGCCGGGCCTCCGCAGGCCGCTGCGAGGCGCCCGGGGCGGGTGTGCGCTCAGACGGGTCGTTCGGCACGGACCACCACCAGTTCCTCCCGCTCCGCGCGGGCCTGTTCCGGGGAGATCATCCCCCGGTGCCTCAACCAGTTCACCCGGTCCCTGAGCACCGGGCCGAACGCCACCTGGCGTCGCAGGGTCACCGCCGCCTTCAGCCCGGCCGCCCGCAGCTGCTCCACGGAGGCGGCGGGACCGCTCAGCGCCGAGTGCACCATCAGCAGCACGCCGCCCGGACGCAGCAGCTCCGGCGCCTCCCGGCAGATCCGGTCCACGACCAGCCTCCCGTCGTCCCCGGCGTCCCAGGCGCGGGCCTCCCTGGGGCGGCCGCGCGAACCGCCCGGAGGGGTCGGCACGTACGGCGGATTGCTGGTGATCAGGTCGAACGACTCACCCCGGACGGGGTCGAACAGGTCGCCGCGCACGGCGCGCACCCGCACCCCGTGCAGCAGGGCGTTGAGCCGGACGCCGGCCACCGCGCGGCGGGAGACGTCCACGGCCGTGACCTCGCCGCCGCGGCGGGCGGCGGCCAGGGCCAGTGCCCCCGAACCGGTGCCCACGTCCAGCACGCGGCCGCCGGCGGGGAAGGGCTCGTCCTCCAGTGCCTCGGAGAGGAGGAGCGTGTCGTCCTGGGGGGCGTACACACCAGGGATAACCAAAGGTCGCTTCACACGGGCCGAATACCCAGGCCGGGCCGCACCATGGCCGGTGGGCCCCCCGCCGTCACCCGTCCAGGTCCGTCCCGTCGCGCGCTCCGGGGGCCCGGCGACCGTCCCGCTCACGCGGACACCGCCACGGGCTCCGGCAGCTCGGAGCGCAGCGCCGGACGGTCGGCCCGCCAGCAGGCCATGACGTGGTCACCCAGACGGTCCTCCAGGAAGACCGTCGCGTCCATGCCGAACACGACGTCGTCCTCCAGGTACGGCTCCACCTCCAGCAGACCGCCGATCACCTCGTGCCGGACCACCTGCTCGTGCACGGCGTCCGCCTCGACGTGCTCGTCGTAGAAGAACTCGGCCGCGGGTCCCGCGCCGGTACGGCGCATGGCCTCGGCCAGCCGCCGGGAACCGGGGGAGGAGGTGATCTCCACGGTGGCGAAGTGGCCCACCAGCGCGCCGCGCAGCGCGCGGTGCAGGCCCAGCAGCGACATCAGGTTGACCACGGCCAGCGCCGGGGCGGGCGAGTGCTCGAGGTAGACGCCGTAGGAGGTCTCCAGGCCCAGGTCCGCCATCAGGTCGGCGAACAGCTTGGCGTGCACCCGGTCGGCGCGGCCGCCGCCGAACTCGTCGAACTCCACCGACACCATGGCCGCCTTGGCGCGCCCCCACAGCCGGGGCAGCACCCAGGCGTGCGGGTCCGCCTCCTTCAGGTGGTAGATCGACCGCATCGCGGCGTACTCCCGCAGGTGGCGCAGCTCGCCCTCGTCGCGCAGGAACCAACTGACGCCGGTGCCCTCGACGGGCTCCGTCTCGAGCTCCTTGACGGCGGAGCGCACGTCGCGGTGCACCTCGACGTCCCGGCGCAGCGCCGCGAGGAACCGGTTCTCCATCGCCCGGCGCACCGTGAGCAGGGCCGGGTCCCACTCCAGGGCGGGGTCCACACCGGCGAAGCCGCGGTAGTGCAGTTCGTAGCAGCAGTACAGGGCGAGCTGGAGGTCGTCGCCGTAAGGGTCGGCCTCGGCGGCGAGCTCCGCGCCGGGGGGCGGGCCCTCGCCGCGCAGCAGGGCGAGGACGCCCTGGGACAGCGGGCCACGGGAGGAGGGGAGCTCGGGGGAGTGCCGGTCGTGAAGGGCGTCGCGGTCGTGACTCATGCGGCCCGGGTACCCGCCGCGACGCCGGGTACCCGGGCGGACCGCCAGGTCAGCCGTCCCGCCGGGCCTGCTCCTGGGCCCGCGGGTTCGGCGAGGTGGCGTCGCCGGCCTCGCCGGAGCGGCCAGCACCCTCCTGGTCCCGGCCGTCGGCGCGGGCCGCGGCCTCCTCCGCCTCGCGGAAGGCCTCGGCCAGCGCGGTGCGCGGCGGGTCGTCCTGACGGTCGCGGTCACTGTGGTGGTGGTTCACCGTTCGTCTCCTCGGAATCGCCGGTTCGGGACGCCCCGCCCGCGGGCCGCCCGAGGGCGGCCCCGCGCCGGGGCCACCTGCGGGTACCCGGCACCGCCACGAACAGACCCGGCTCCGCCGGGGCCCCGGCGGAGCGGTGACCCGGCCCTGCGTCCGTTACGCCATCTGGCGGCGCACCAGCTCGTGCAGCCGGCCTCCCCGGTCGGCCAGCAGCTCGGCCGGGGTACCGATCTGCGCCACCCGTCCCTCGTCCATCACGATCACCCGGTCGGCGTCCATCACCGTCGAGAGCCGGTGGGCGATCACCACCCGGGTCGCCCGCAGCGCCCGGGTGCTCTCGATGACCTGCCGCTGCGTCTCGTTGTCGAGCGCGCTGGTCGCCTCGTCCAGGAAGAGGATCCGCGGACGCCGGATCAGCGCCTGGGCGATCATCAGCCGCTGGCGCTGACCGCCGGACA
Source organism: Streptomyces sp. NPDC002734 (assembly GCF_040295685.1). Lineage (NCBI taxonomy): Bacteria > Bacillati > Actinomycetota > Actinomycetes > Kitasatosporales > Streptomycetaceae > Streptomyces > Streptomyces sp. NPDC002734. Next base: position 87,536 of record NZ_JBEOVU010000027.1, on the reverse strand, counting down.
GCGAGCCGCTGCCGGCCACCAGGGTGTGCAGCCCCATCGGCATCCGCCGGATGTCGTCCCCCAGCCCGGCCAGTTCCGCCGCCGCCATGACCTCCTCCGGCGTGTACGGCTCGTGACCGCGGACGATCTCCAGCACCGACCCGGTGAACGGCTGCGCGTGCTGCAGGACCACCCCGCACTGCCGGCGCACCGCCGCACGGTCCAGCGCGGCCAGGTCCTGCCCGTCGTACAGGACACTGCCGGAGGCGGGGCGCTCGAAGCCGATCAGCAGCCGCAGCAGCGTCGACTTGCCGCAGCCGCTGGGCCCGACGATCGCCAGGAACTCGCCGGGACGGACCTCGAAGGAGACGTCGTCGAGCACCGGCGGCCCGTCGTCGGAGTAGCGGAACGACAGCCGGCGCGCCTCGATCGCCCCGGTGAGCCGCCCCGGCGGCGTGTTCGCCTGCCGCACCTCCGGCACCGCGTCCAGCACCGGCCGGAGTTCCTCGAACAGCGGCAGCGCGGCCACCACCGACACGGCGGCCCCGGTCAACTGGGTGACCGAACCGAGCAGCATGGTCACCGCCGTGTTGAACGCGAGGAAGTCGGCGGCCGGCATCGCACCCCGCGCCGGGCCCGCCAGCAGCATGAACATCAGCAGCGAGCAGAGCGGGAGCGCCACCGCGCCGAGCACCGCGTTGAGGTTCTTGATCCCGCCCAGCCGCCGGTGCATCTCCCGGCTGCGGGCGAACTCGCCCGCCCACGCGGCGTACGCGTAGTTCTCGGCCGCCGCGACCCGCAGCTTCGGCAGGCCGCGCAAGGTCTGGAACGCCTGGTTGTTGAGCTTGTGGGTGAGCCGGACCAGACGGCGCTGCCACCGCACCTGCCACAGCCCCAGCGCCAGGAACACCGCGCCGAGCACCAGCAGCAGCGCCACGGCGGCCGTCGCCATCGCCGGGTCGTACCAGAACAGCAGCGCCAGGTTGACGGTGCCGACCGTCAGCGACTGGACGGCCACCGGCCCCACGCCGGCCAGCAACTGCCGGATCCGGCTGATGCCCATCGCCGCCCCGGCCAGCTCCCCGGTGGAGCGGCCGGTGAAGAACCGCGCCGGCAGCCGCAGCAACCGGTCCCACACCGCGGGCTGCAGCGCGGCCTCGATCCGCCCCTCCAGCCGCAGCATCGTCAGGTTCTGCAGCAGCAGGAACACCGCCGACACCAGGGCGGCCACCAGCACGGCGGTGCAGGCCAGGGCTATCAGGTCGGTCCGGGCCTGCGGCACGTACGCGCCGAGCACCTTGCCGGTGACCACCGGCACGCACACGCCGACCACCACCGTCACCAGCCCGCCCAGCAGCAGCGACGCCACGTCGCCACGGGCCCCGGACAGCACGAACCGGGCCAGCCCCAGCGGAGTGGTCCGGCGCTCGGGCAGCGGGCGGAAGAACATCACGGCGCGCGCGTCGTAGTCGTCGGCGTTGTCCGCGCCGATCCGGGTCTCCCGCCCGGTGGTCGGATGCACCGCGACGTAACCCCGGCGCCGCCACAGCAGCGCCACCGGAGCCCCCGACAGCGCGCGGAACCCCAGCAGCGGGCCGACGTCCTCCTTCCACCAGCGGCCGGCGCACAGTCGCACGGTCCGGGTCCGCACCCGGGAGACGGCCGCGATCCGCTCCACCGGGTCCAGCCGCTCGGCGCCCGCGGCGCCGCGCGCCGGATCGGTCAGCGTGACGCCCGCGGCGCGGGCCACCAGCCGGCAGGCGGCCCAGGTGGCGTCCTCGTCCACGTCGGTGATGCGGCGGCGCGAGCGGCCGCCCATCGACGCCAACAGGGTGCGGTCCGCACGGTCGCGGGCCTCCAGCCCGGCCCGGACGCCCGCCGCGGCGCGGCTCTCGTGCGACCGCTCCTGCTGCTCGATCCACCGGTCCAGGGTGGACAGCAGCCGGTACTGACGGTCCACCATGCCCTGCCACAGCGCCGGGTCCATCAGCAGGTCGGCCGCGGCCTCCTCGCCGTACACCGAGCCGTGGGCGACGGAGCCGGGCGGCACGTGCAGGGAAAAGACGTCCTCGTCCGCCTTCCTCGCCAGGTGCTCGGCGGCCTGCTGGAAGCCCGGCTCGGTGGAGAAACCCTCGGTGAACTCGGCCGTGAACACCGCCGCCATCGGCGCCTGGAACAGCACCGACAGACCGCGCCCCACGCCGAGCGCCAGCGCGTGCTCCAGCGGACTCGACCCGGAGGCGGTGTACCCCGGGCTCAGGTGGAGCGGGGCGCCGTACTCGTCGTAGGTCCAGGTCTGCTCGGCCACCGGCTGGTACAGCTCCCGCAGCTGGATCCGGCGCACCGCGCAGTCCCGCAGCGGCCGGGCGACCAGCGTGTGCCGGGGACCGGCGACCGGCCCGAGCAGCAGGGAGCCCGCCTCCAGCCGGCCCAGGTGGTGCCAGTGCCCCTGGCCCACCACGTCCGCCGCGAACAGGTCGAGCGCGCCCGCGGCGACCAGCCACAGCACCTGCGGTCCCTCCAGGTCGAGCTGCGGGCCGGAGCAGTCCACGGGTGTGCCCAGCGTGTCGAGCGCCTGGAGCCCCGTGTCCCCGGGGGCCCGGCCGCCCGGGTGCGCGTCCTCGTAACCGGAGGTCATCTACCGCTCCCTGACCAGTCGTGCGTAACTGCCGCCCGCGGCCAGCAGCTGCTGGTGGGTGCCGCGTTCGACGATCACGCCGTGCTGGAGCACCACGATCTCGTCGCTGTCGCGGACCGTGCTCAGCCGATGGGCGATCACCACGCAGGCGCAGCCGCGGCGGCGCAGGTTGTCCATCACCACCAGCTCCGTCTCGGCGTCCAGCGCGCTGGTCACCTCGTCGAGGACCAGGACGCTGGGACGGCGGGCCAGGGCACGGGCGATCTCCAGCCGCTGCCGCTGCCCGCCGGAGAAGTTGCGGCCGTCCTGCTCGACGGGGCTGTGGATGCCGCCGGGGCGGCGCATCACCACGTCGTACAGGGCGGCGTCCTTGAGCGCGTCGACCACCGCCTCGTCCGGGACCGACGGGTCCCACAGCGCGACGTTGTCGCGGACCGTGCCCTCGAAGAGGAACACGTCCTGGTCGACGAAGGAGACCGAGGCGGCCAGCGCCCCGCGCGGGATGTCCTCCAGCCGCTGCCCGTCGATCCGGATCACGCCCTCCCAGGGCGCGTACAGGCCGGCCAGCAGCCGGGCCACCGTCGACTTGCCGCTGCCGGAGCCGCCGACCAGCGCCACCTGGCGGCCCGGACCGACCGTCAGGTCGAATCCGCTCAGCAGCGGTTCGTCCAGCGGGCTGTAGCCGAAGGCGACGTCCTCCAGCTCGATGTGGCCGCGCAGACGACGGGTGGAGTCATCGCCGCCGCGCACGTGCAGCGGATCGGGCGCGAAGTTCTCCACGTCCTTCAGCCGGGCCACGTCGGCCGCGAAGTCCTGGATCCGCCCGGCCACGCCGTTCAGCCGGGTCAGCGGCGCGGTGAACCGGGTGACCAGCGCCTGGAAGGCGACCAGCAGACCCACCGTGATGTGGCCCTCCACCGCGCGCAACCCGCCGATCCACAGGATCAGCGCGCTGTTCAGGGTCGCCAGCGTCGGCGCCACCACGCCCAGCCAGGCGGTGGGCACACCCAGCCGCTGCTGCTCCTCCAGGGTGACGGCGTGCTGCCCGGCCCACTTGCGGAAGTAGCCGTCCTCGCCGCCGGTCGCCTTCATCGTCTCGATCAGCTGGAGCCCGGTGTAGGCGGTGTTGGTGAGCCGGGCGGTGTCGGCGCGCAGCTTGGCGGTACGGGTGGCCCGCAGCCGCACCACCACCCGCATCGCCACCACGTTCAGCAGCGCCACCCCGATGCCCACCGCGGTCAGCTGCGGGTCGTAGGTGTGCAGGAGGACCGCGTACAGCACCACCACCACGGCGTCGACACCCGCCGAGGCGAGGTCCCGGGAGAGGGTCTCGGCCACCGAGTCGTTGGACTCCAGCCGCTGCACCAGGTCGGCGGGGCCGCGCTGGGAGAAGAAGGTGACCGGCAGCCGCAGCAGATGGCGCAGGAACCGGGCGCTGGAGAGCGTGGAGGAGATGATCCGCCCGCGCAGCAGATTGCCCTGTTGCAGCCAGGTCAGCACGGCGGTGAGCAGTACGCAGGCGCCCATCGAGGTGAACAGCACGTCCAGCAGGGAGGTGCTGCCGCCGATCAGGAAGGTGTCGATCCAGGTGCGGCTGAGCGCCGGCACGGCGGCGCCGACCAGCACCAGCAGCAGGCTCGCCAGCACGGCGGCGGGCAGGGCGCCGGCCGTGCCGCGCAGCCGGGAGGGGAGCGCGCCCAGGGCGCCCGGGCGACGTCCGCCGCGCCGGAAGTCCGGGCCCGGCTCCATCACCAGCACCACGCCGGTGAAGCTGGTGTCGAAGTCCTCCATGGGCACGAAGCGGCGGCCCTTCGCCGGGTCGTTGACGTGGACGCCGCGCCGGCCGAAGCGCCGTCCCATGCCGTCCAGGACGACGTAGTGGTTGAACTCCCAGAACAGCACGGCCGGCGCCGCCACCTCGGCGAGGGCGGCGGTGTCCATCTGCATGCCCTTGGCCGTCATCCCGTAGGCGCGGGCCGCCTTGAGCAGATTCCCCGCCCGGGAGCCGTCGCGGGAGACGCCGCAGGCCACGCGCAGTTCCTCCAGGGGAACGTGGCGGCCGTGGTGGCCCAGCACCATGGCGAGCGCGGCCGCGCCGCACTCCACGGCCTCCATCTGCAGCACGGTGGGGGTGCGGACCGCGCGCCGGCGCGGGCGGCGCGCCGGGGCCTTCCTCGCCGGGGCGGCCCGGCGTCTGCCCCGGACGGGCGGCGGCGGGCCCTTCTTCACGTTCGTGGTGCGGGTGGTCACGGCAGGAGCCAATCGACGGGGTGCTGGTCGGCGACGCGGACGGAGGCGGTGGCCTGGGTCATGGAGTCCAGGCGGAAGGGCGGCCCGTCCCCGGTGGACCACCGGTAGCCGCTCCTCGTCGACGAGGAGCGCACCGGGGTGACGGTGACCGCCACGGGCGAGCCGTCCTCGGTGAGCCGGGCGGCCAGCTGCGCGTCGCCCAGGAAGGAGGCGATGCGCCGGGCCGACTGGGCGCGCCGCTCGACGGACGTCACCTTGCCGCGCAGCACCCCGTAGCGGGAGGCGGGCGCGGTCTGCACGGTGAGGTCGACCGGATCGCCGACGCGGACCTCGGAGGCCTTGCCGGCCGGGACGTACACGGTCGCGTACAAGGGGGAGTGCTCGTCGGTGACCTTCTCCACCGCCGCCACGTCGGCGCCGGTCTGCAGGACGGCCCCGACGTTCACGGCGAGCGCGCCCACCCGGCCGGCCTCGACCGCCCGCACCAGGGTCCTGCCCTCGGCGGCGCGTACCTCGAGGACCGGCGCCCCGGCGTCGAGCCGGTCGCCCTCCTCCGCGAGCACGCGGGTCACCTGTCCGGTGACGGGGCTCTGCAGGACGTAACTGCCCTGCCCGTGGGTGAGCACGGCCGGCGCGCCCACCGTGGTGACGACCGAGCCGGTCACCGCCCACACGGAGGCGGCGGCCATCACGACCAGCGTCACCGAGAGCACCAGCCAGCCCTGCGGCCGGGCGAGCCGGGCGGGCAGCTCGAGGTCCTCCGGCGACCGCAACTTGTCGAGAGCCTGCTGGCGGAACTGCACGGAACTTCTTTCGGCTGAACGGAACCGGTCCCCGTGCGGGAACCGGGCACGGAACGCCGGGAGTCCCGGAGCCGTGGGGGTGGCTCCGGGACTCGACGGCGCGAAATGCGATCAGAGGCCGTTGACCAGGCCGGTGACCGGAGCGGTGTTCAGGCCGGTGACACCCTCGACGGTGGAGACCGCGGTGTTGAGGATGCCCGAGACCGGCACGATGCCGTCGACGACGCCGGTGACGGCACCGAGGGTCTCGCCGATCAGGCCGCCGGAGACGTTGTCCAGCTCGGCGTCGGAGATCTCGGCGGTCTCGACCTGGGGGACGAAGTTCATGAGAACTTCCCTTCGTAAGGACCTACATAGGGGGAAAACGCGCCGCCGCCCGCCGGGCCCGTGAGGGCCGGCGAACCTTGCGGCGCGGTGGGATCAAAGCACGGGCGACTTGCCGGCTTCCAATCAACAACCGCTGTGAGCTGGGCGTTTGCCTCTCGGTCGGGGGGAAGAGTGAACGCGGCGTCACCACATGGGGATCACTTCCACACATGGGTCACGGGAGGACCGCAGGGCCTTCTCCCGCCCCCGCGCCGGAAGCGGGCATTCGGGACCGCCGCGGTGCGCGGCCGCCCCGCAAGGCCCCGGGCGGTGCCCGGATCGGGCAGCCGGTGTGCAGATTTCCCGCACGGACGTTTCGCAGCGGTGGCCGTTCACCGTGCGTGCGCACGTCGTCGCTCACCGACGCCGGCGGGCTGCGGCCGGCGACCGCCGCGCACGGGGCCCGGCCGCACCGGGCCGCCGCACCCCCAGGGGAGGGCGCCCGGCCCGCTGACCTGCGCGACAGCTCCACCGGCTGCGCCCCGGACACGCCCTCGTGACGTACCGTTGGGTGGCCGGGCCCGGTTCACGTCACCGACGAAAGGTCACTCCATGGCGCAGGAAGTACGCGGCGTAGTCGCTCCAGGCAGGAACGAGCCGGTGCGGGTCGAGACGATCGTCGTTCCGGACCCCGGACCGGGCGAGGCCGTCGTCAAGGTGCAGGCCTGCGGGGTCTGCCACACCGACCTGCACTACAAGCAGGGCGGTATCGGCGACGACTACCCCTTCCTGCTCGGTCACGAGGCGGCCGGCGTTGTGGAGTCCGTCGGAGAGGGCGTGAGCGAGGTGGCCCCCGGCGACTTCGTGGTCCTCAACTGGCGCGCCGTGTGCGGCCACTGCCGCGCCTGTCTGCGCGGCCGTCCCTGGTACTGCTTCGACACCCACAACGCGACGCAGCGGATGACGCTCACCGACGGTACGGAGCTCACCCCGGCGCTGGGCATCGGCGCCTTCGCCGAGAAGACCCTGGTGGCCGCCGGCCAGTGCACCAAGGTCGACCCCGCCGTCTCTCCCGCCGTCGCGGGTCTGCTCGGCTGCGGCGTGATGGCGGGCATCGGCGCGGCAGTCAACACCGGCGACGTCGGCCGCGGCGACAGCGTCGCGGTGATCGGCTGCGGCGGCGTCGGCGACGCGGCGATCGTCGGGGCGAACCTGGCGGGAGCGGCGCGGATCATCGCCGTGGACCTCGACGACCGGAAGCTGGAGACCGCCCGCACCATGGGCGCCACCCACACCGTCAACAGCAAGGAGACCGACCCCGTCGAGGCGATCCGCGAGCTCACCGGCGGCTTCGGCGCCGACGTGGTGATCGAGGCGGTCGGCCGGCCGGAGACCTATCGGCAGGCCTTCTACGCCCGCGACCTGGCCGGCACCGTGGTCCTGGTGGGCGTGCCCACCCCGGAGATGAAGCTGGAACTCCCGCTGCTCGACGTGTTCGGCCGCGGCGGCTCCCTCAAGTCCTCCTGGTACGGCGACTGCCTGCCCTCGCGCGACTTCCCGATGCTGATCGACCTGCATCTCCAGGGCCGTCTGCCGCTGGAGAAGTTCGTCACCGAGACGATCGAACTGACCGACGTGGAAGCCGCGTTCGAGCGCATGCACCACGGCGACGTCCTGCGCTCGGTGGTGGTCCTCCCGTGACCACCAGGATCGAACGACTGATCACCTCCGGGCAGTTCAGCCTGGACGGCGGCACCTGGGACGTGGACAACAACGTCTGGATCATCGGCGATGACCACGAGGCCCTGGTGATCGACGCGGCGCACGACGCGGAGGCGATCCTGGAGGCCGTGGGCGACCGCCGGCTGACCGGCATCGTCTGCACCCACGCCCACAACGACCACATCGACGCCGCCCCCGAACTCGCCGAACGCACCGGAGCCGTGATCTGGCTGCACCCCGACGACCTGCACCTGTGGAAGCAGACCCACCCGGAGCGGATGCCCGACGCCTGGCTGGAGGACGGCCTGCGGATCGAGGTGGCCGGGACCGACCTCGAGGTGATCCACACCCCCGGCCACGCACCGGGCGCGGTCAGCCTGCGGTCGGTCGCCCTGGGCGTCGTCTTCACCGGCGACACCCTCTTCCAGGGCGGGCCGGGAGCGACCGGCAGGTCCTGGTCGAGCTTCCCGGACATCGTCGAATCCATTCGCGAGAGGTTGCTCACGCTCCCGCCGGAGACCAAGGTCCTCACCGGCCACGGCGACAGCACGACCATCGGCGAAGAAGCTCCTCACCTGGACGAATGGATCGCCCGAGGGCACTGAGACGCACGGCGGCGAGTGGTTGCGCCGCTGGACCGGGCCGGTGAACCGGAGCGCCCTCGCGGCGTGCCGGTACCCCCCGGTGCACGGCGCGCCCGATTTGTGATGTCATCATTTCCTCGCCGGCCTGCTTGACCCGTGACCGCTCCCAGGGCGCGGACCGCTGTCGGCACGACCAGCACGACACGGACCAGAGGAAGGCCCTGGGTCATGGGGGACATCCGCAGGCGGGGCGCCGCCCTGCTCGCCGCGGTGCTCGCGGCGCCGCTCGCACTCGTCGTCGGCGCGGCACCGGCCGGCGCGGCGGACGGCGCGACCGTCGCCGCCGCCTGCACCGCCGGTACGGGCCCCTACCAGAGGCAGGCCGAGGGCTTCCTCGGCAGGCCGGTGGACGGGAAGCAGTCGCGCGCCGACTGCGAGGCGATCCGCGCCTTCCAGAGGAAACACCTGATCACGCCCAGCGCCGGCTACGCGGGTCCGCTCACCTGGCGGGTGATGGACCTCATGAACCGGCAGCGTGCGGCGGGCGTGAACCCGAACAAGGACGGGCGCTGCCCCGTCGACAAGGGCCGCATCGCGTGCGTGGACCTCACCCGTCAGCTGAGCTGGATCCAGGACGGGCGCAAGCTGGTGTACGGGCCGGTCCCGGTGCGCACCGGGCGCGACGGCTACGAGACCCGCACGGGCCTCAAGAAGGTCTACTGGCGCCACATCGACCACGTGTCGAGCATCTACAACGTGCCCATGCCCTACAGCCAGTTCTTCGACGGCGGCCAGGCGTTCCACTCGGTCGCGATGAGCGTCTGGGCCCCGCCGGGATCGCACGGATGCGTCAACATGACGCCCAAGGACGCCAAGAAGTACTGGGAGTTGCTCCGCAACGGCGACGAGGTGTCCGTGTGGGGGCGCAAGCCCGGCACGTGATCAGTGACACGTCCGTTATGCGCGTTTTCGCCGGATTGCTCACATCGTCCCCCGGCTTTCCGCCGTATGCTTCACAACATGTCCACCACTCCTGAAACCGTCCGCCTGCGTTCGGCGGCAGAGGTGAACGAGGAGATCCGGGACCTGTTGATGAAGTCCGGCGGGCGGCTCGACCACGAGCAGCGCCGCAGGTATCAGCGCCTGGTGGGGGAGTGGGCCGCTGCCACTCCGCGGCCCAAGTCCCGCCGCCGTCCGGCCCGGGCCTCCTGAGGACCTCCTCCGTATCCCGTGTCCCCGCCCGGCGGGGGCGCGGGTCCGACACGGCGCCCGGGATCGAGCTCCTCGGCCGTCAGTGCCAGGAACGGTGCGTGTCGTCCGTGAGCTGGAAGACCGGCTCGCCCCGCACCGGGTCCTTCGCGGTCACCAGCCGGACGCGGTCGCCCGTGTGCACCCCGGCCGGCGGACCGGTCACCCGGCCCCGCACCACGAAGCCCTCCGCCATCTCTATCAGCGAGACGTTGCGGGCCGACGGCGTGTTCCGGTGGACCACCGTCGAGCGCAGCACCGTCCCGGCGCCCGCGCTGCGCTCCGTCCGCAGCTCGCTTCCCGCGCAGACCGGGCACAGCAGCTTGTGGTACATCGCGGTGCCGCACCAGGTGCAGCTCTGGTAGCTGAGGGCCTCGGTCTCCTGGGCGACGTGGTCGAGCACACCCGTCGCGGAGAAGCCGGTGGCCGGGTGAGAGGCGAATCCTGACTGGAACACGACGGTCATCTCCCTGCGCTCGGACGGGGCGTCCCCGGCGCGCGGCGCCCCCGCGCGCGAAGCACAGCGTATGGCACGCAGTGCCACACGTAAAGGCACTGCGTACCGTCTATCGGTCCTCTGTGCCGGGGCCCAACGCGGACTCGATCTCGCGCACCACCTGCCACATCGGCGCCCGGCGGCGTGAGACCACCACGACCACGTCCTCGTCCTGGCGGTCCGGCCCGGCGCCGTCGCCGAACGCCTCACGCACGTAGTCCAGCGCCCGCTCCACCGCCGCCTGCGCGTCGCCCTCCCCCTCCGAACGCAGCCAGGACCGCAGGACGTTGTTGTGCGCCGCGACCACAGCGGCCGCTATCACGTCCGCCCGCAGCGCCCCGTCGGGCCGGTCCGCCAGCCGCTCCCGCAGGTGCCCCGCGAAGGTCCGCTCGTAGCGCCACACCACGGACAACTCGTAGGCGCGCAGGCCGGGAACGGTCTTGGTGAGCCGGTAACGCTGCACCGAGAAGGTCGGGTTGTCGGTGTAGAGGCGCAGCACCAGCCGTACCGCCTCGCAGACCCGCGCCACCGGGTCCTCGTCGCGGTCGCTGCCGGAGAGGAACTCCGTCACCTCGGCCAGCCGGCGCTCGTGGTCGGGGAAGACCACCCCCTCCTTGGAGGGGAAGTACCGGAAGAACGAACGGCGGCCGACTCCGGCCAGCGTGACGATGTCCTCCACCGTCGTCTGCTCGTACCCCCGCTCCAGGAAGAGCCGGAAGGCGGCCTCGACCAGCGCGTCACGCATCGGCGGCTTCGACGGGAAACTCATGCCGCGAAACGTAGCACCGACCGGACACGGCGGCACTCCGTCCCCTCCTGGGGGGAACGGAGTGCACCGGCTAGGTTGACCTGCGTCGACGCCCTCGAGCCGCCCTGCGTTCGACCCCTTCGAGGAGAAGCCCATGCCGCCCGTCCGTCCCCGCCTCCTGCACGTCACCGATCTCGCCTACCCGGCCGCGGGACGCCGGTACTGCGACGAGGACATCGACCTGTCCGCCCGCCTCGGCGAGGACTTCGACGTCGCCCTCTGCCACCCCCGGCAGGCGGCCGCGCTGATGGACTCCTTCGACGCCGTGCTCGTCCGCAACAGCGGACCCGTCCTGGGCCACCTCGACGCCCACCGCGACTTCCGCGACCGGGCGCTCGCGTCCGGGACGCGCGTCTACAACGAGCTCACCGGCAAGGGCGACATGGCCGGCAAGCAGTACCTGCTCGACCTCACCGCCGAGGGCCACCCGGTCATCCCCACCGTCGACCGGCCGGAGGACCTCGACCGCCTGCCCGCGGCCGAGGCCTACGTCGTCAAGCCGAAGCTCGGCGCCGACTCGGTGGGACTGCGCTTCCTGCCGGCCGAGGAGCTGACCGGGATCGCGTACGGGGACGTCCTGGTGCAGCCCCGGATCGGCTTCGCCCACGAGGTCTCCTTCTACTTCGTCGACCACGACTTCCAGTACGCCCTGTACGCGCCGGACCCCGCCCGCCGCTGGGAACTCGTCCCCTACGAGCCCACCGCGGAGGACCTGGAGTTCGCCCGCCGCTTCGTCGCGTGGAACACCCTCACCCACGGCATCCAGCGCGTCGACGCCTGCCGGGCCCCGGACGGCGGGCTGCTGCTGGTCGAGCTCGAGGACCTCAACCCGTACCTGTCCCTCGACGTCCTCCCCGCCGAGCGCCGCGACGCCTTCGTCGACGCCCTGAGGCAGGCCCTGCACCGGCTGCTGGACCACGCCTGAGCGGTGTCCCGCCAGGTGGGGCGGGCGGGGCGGGGGAGCGGAGTGGCGCAGGAGTGCCCGCGCGCTTCCGGGGCAGCATGGCACGCATGCGATCCACCGACGCGTTCATGAAACGGCTCAACCCCGACATGTGCGTGGTCACCGCCGTCGCGGACGGGGAGCGGGCCGGCTGCCTCGTCGGGTTCTGGGCACAGTGCTCCATCGAGCCGCTGCGCCTCACCGTCTGGATCTCCAAGGCGAACCGCACCTGCCGGGTGGCCCGGCGCGCCGAACGGCTCGTCGTCCACCTGCTCACCCCCGAGCAGCACGACCTGGCGGCCCTGTTCGGCGGCGAGACCGGCGACCGCACCGACAAGTTCGCCGACGTCGACTGGCGCGAGGGACCGGGCGGCAGCGTCGTCCTCACCGGAGCGGCCGCCTGGACGGTCGGCGTCGTCGAGCAGCGGCTGGACACCGGCGACCACGTCGCGCACGTCCTGGCGCCCGAGCGGAGCGGGGAGCGTCCCGGGGTACAGGGGCGCCTGCTGAGACTGGAGGACGCCCTGGACATCGAGCCCGGGCACCCTGCCTGAAGCACCCTCGGACACCCTGCCCGAGCGGCGGCCGTCCCCGGGCGCCCCGCCCGAACGGCCCACGGGCGCCCGGCCCGACGGACCGACCGCGCACCCCACGGGCCACGCGGGCGAGGTCAGCGCTCCAGGTCCTTCTCGGGCATGACCCGGATGTCCAGCACGCAGACGTCGTCGCGGCGCTCGCCCTCGAGCATCTCGGCGAGCAGCGGACCCAGCGAGGCCGAACCCGGTTGCTCGTCGTGGCCGGTCGCCGCGGCGGCCAGCCGCTGCAGACCCGCGTCGATGCCCTCCGAGGGCCGCTCGATCAGGCCGTCCGTGTACAGCAGGATCCGGTCGCCCAGCTCCAGAACCGTCTCCGCCTCCTGGTACGGCGGGTTCTCCACCGCCCCCAGCAGCATGCCGACCGGACGCTTCAGGAAACGGGCCTCGCCGTCGCGCAGCAGCAAGGGCGGCGGATGGCCCGCCTGCGCCCACACCAGCTTGCGTTCGGCCGGGTTGTAGCGGGCCAGCACCATGGTGGCCGTCGCGCGTGGCTCGCCGGTGTGCAGCAGCAGGGCGTTCAGCCGGGCCAGCGCGCCGGTCAGCGAGGAGCCGGTGATCACCATGCCCTTGGCGGTGAACCGCAGCTGCGCCATGGTGGCGACCGCGTCGATGCCGTGCCCGGCCACGTCGCCCACCACGCACAGGGCGTCCCCGTCGGGCAGCTCGATCGCGCTGAACCAGTCACCGCCCACCTGTATGCCGGACTGCGCGGGCAGGTAGGCCACGTCCACCCGCAGCCCGCCGGGCCGCACCGGCTCGTGCGGCAACGGCAGGAGCGCCTGCTGCAGCCGGCTTGCCAGACTGCGCTCGGCGCGCAGCATGCCGTGCTGGGTGAGCATCATCCGCTCGCTCTCCACCAGCGCCAGCTCGGCGCTGCGCTGCGCGGTGAGGTCCTGGACGAACCCGTGGGCCTCCACCGGCGTGCCGTGGGTGTCCGTCACCGCCTCGGCCACCGCCCGCAGATGGCGCACGCCGTGCGCGGTGCGGATCCGGAAGGGCACGTCGAAGGCGCGGCCGTCGGAGGCGAGGGAACGCACCGCTCGGGTGAGGGCGGGCCGGTCCTCCGCCATCACCTGGTCGGGCAGGTCGTGGTACGGGACGGGGCCCTCGGCGGACGGACGGTCGAAGATGCGGAAGACCTGCGGGGACCAGTTGACCTCCTCGGTCAGCAGGTTCCAGTTGGTCCAGCCGAGATTGCCCAGGCGCTGCACGTCGGAGAGGCGCTGCTCCTGACGCTCGGCGATCTCGTAACGGGACCAGGTGAGCATCAGGCCGTCGCCCAGCCGCCGGGCCCGCACCGAGAAGGTGGGGAGCTCCCCGGCGTCGCTGTTCCCCGAGGGGTAGGCCATCGGCTCGCCCTCGTAGGGCTCGTCGGTGGCCAGGGTGTGCAGCAGGCCCTGCCAGATGTGCTCGTCGGCCAGGGCGGGGAACGACTCGAGCAACCGCACCCCCACCAGGTCCTGGCCGGTGCGGCCGGTCAGGCCCACCACGGCGGGGCTGGCGGCCTCGATGCGGTAGTCCTCTACCTGCCCGGAGCCCGACCGCAGCGGGACCAGGGCGAGCGCCGCCTCGGGAAGAGCGGCGAGCACCGCGTGCACGGTCGGAAGCGAGACGCCCTCGAAGGGCTGGGGCCGGGTGTCGAAGGATCCCAGCGTGCCCGAGCAGAGCCGGGCGACCGACCGCAGCAACTCGCGCGTCCGCACGGGCAGCGGCTCGCCGCCGTACCGCAGCACGCCGAGGACGGCGGCGGGTCTGGTGCCCGTCCCGACCGGCAGCCAGGCGCCCGAGCCCCACGGCCCGACGGGACCGGCGGAGCCCCGGGACCGCTCGGGCGACCGGGCGGACCTCGACGCCTTGGGCGCCCCGGCCGCCCCGCCCGCCATGGAGGACGCCGACCTGGACGACTTCGACGCCTTGGACGACCCGGACGCCGCCGACGGTCCGGCATCGGCGCTTTCCAGCCAATACGGGGCACCGCTCTCGAACACCTCGGCCGCGGGGGACCCGGAGCCCGGCGGAGAGCTGCGCCAGAGCGCCGCGAGGTCCTCGTCGAGGCCCGCGTGGCCGGTGAGTTCCAGGCCGCCGTCGGGCAGGGTGGAGAAGACGACCACGGCGTCCGGGCCCACGCTGTGGGCCAGGTGCTCACGCAGGCCCGCGGCCAGCTCCGCGGGTCCGCCGACGTCCACCAGGGCCCGGCCCACCCGGCGCAGCACGGCGGCGTTGACGTCCTCGGCCGGCGCGGGGGCGGAGCCCCAGGCGGCGGGGGAGGAGCCGCGTTCCGAGGGGGAGGCGGGCGCGGGCACGGAGGCGGTCCGGCGTGAGACCGGGTCGCCCCCGAGCGCCGGGCGTCCCGTCGAGGCTCCGCTCAAGGTGAGCCAGCATTCGTCCAGCAGCGTGCGTCCGGCGCCACGGGCCCGGCGGAGCAGTTCCGCGTGGGCCGCGTCGGCCGTGCTGCCGGTCAGCGCCATGATCACGCCCTTGGCCCGCTCCAGCACAGCCTCGGGCGCCACCACGTCGGGGATGGCACCGGTCTCGGCGGAGGGGGCGGGGTCGGTCGTCACCCAATGAGCATGGCACACCCGGTGGGTCGGGATCACGCGGATGCCCACGTCAGCGCATCCGCAAGGGACCTTCGGCCCTGTTGTCCCGGGTCACGCCCGGGCAGGGTGGAATCGCCGCGTCCGCCTCCTCTGCACGCCTCTGGCCGAAAAGCCACCACAGGTCCCCTTTCACCCGGCCCGGCGAAACCGACAGGCACGTATTCGCGCCTGGTGGGAAGGTGGTCGGCATGAGCGACCTCGGCCTTCCCTCGCAGATCCGGGCCTGCCTGTTCGACCTCGACGGTGTCGTCACCCGAACCGCCGTGGTGCACGCGGCGGCCTGGAAGGAGACGTTCGACACCTTCCTGAGGGAACGGGACGGAGCCGGATACCGGCCCTTCGACGCGGCGCACGACTACGACGAGTACGTGGACGGCCTCCCTCGCGCCGACGGCGTGCGCTCCTTCCTCGCCTCGCGCGGCATCACGCTCCCCGAGGGCTCCCCGGACGACCCGCCGGAGGCGTCGACCGTGCAGGGCCTCGGCAACCGGAAGAACGACCTGGTGCTCCGCAAGATCCACGAGGGCGGCGTCGAGGCGTACGAGACCACGCTCGACTACCTCAGGAGGGCCCGGGCCCAGGGACTCTCCACGGCCATCGTCTCGTCCAGCAAGAACTGCCTGGACGTGCTCCGCGCCGTGGACGCCGTCAACCTGTTCGACGTTCGGATCGACGGTGTGGTCGCCGACGAGCGCGGACTGCCGGGCAAGCCGAAGCCGGACACCTTCCTCGCCGCCGCCCGCGACCTGGGCGTGGAGCCCTCCGAGGCCGCCGTCTTCGAGGACGCGCTGGCCGGCATGGACGCGGGCCGCACCGGCCGCTTCGGGCATGTGGTCGGCGTGGACCGGGTCGGCCAGGCCGACGCGCTGCGCGCCCACGGCGCGGACGTCGTCGTGCCGGACCTCGGTGAACTCGGCGTGCTCGGCGGCCCGGACGCTTCCGCGGCCCCCGACAGTTCCGCGGCACCCGGCGGGTCGGCCGGAGCCGCCGGAGGTGGCCGGTGATCAGCCAGCGGTCGTACGCCGTCGAGCCCTGGACGGTGCGGGAGACCGAGCTCAGCCTGGACGTGCTGGCCCAGAGCGAGTCGGTCTTCGCGCTCTCCAACGGCCACGTCGGCTGGCGCGGCAACTTCGACGAGGGCGAGCCGCACGGCCTGCCCGGCAGCTACCTCAACGGCGTCTTCGAACTCCACCCGCTGCCCTACGCGGAGGCCGGGTACGGGTACCCCGAGTCCGGCCAGACGGTGATCAACATCACCAACGGCAAGGTGCTGCGGCTGCTCGTCGACGACGAGCCGTTCGACCTGCGCCACGGCCGGCTGGTGGCGCACGAGCGCACCCTGGACATGCGACGCGGAGTCCTGGAACGGACCGTCGACTGGGTCTCCCCGGCCGGCTCCCGGGTCCGCGTCCGCTCCACCCGGCTGGTCTCCCTCACCCAGCGGGCCATCGCCGCCGTCTCCTACGAGGTCGAGCCGGTCGACGCCCGGGTCCGCGTGGTCCTGCAGTCCGAACTGGTCGCCAACGAACAGCTCCCCGACGGCAAGGGCAGCGACCCCCGGGCCGCCAAGGCCCTTCAGTCCCCGCTGCAGCCGGAGCACGACTTCGCCTCCGGCAACAGGCTCCGCCTGGTGCACCGCACCTGGCACAGCGGCATCCGGGTGGCCGTCGCCGCCGACCACGTCATCAGCGGACACCAGCCGATCGTCACCGACAGCGAGAGCGAGGCCGATCTCGCCCGGCTCACCGTCACCTCGGTGCTGGAGCCCGGCCAGCGGCTGGCGGTGCACAAGATGGTCGCCCACGGCTGGTCGCGCACCCGCTCCCTGCCCGCGATGAGCGACCAGGTCGACGCCGCCCTGGCAGCCGCCCGGCACAGCGGCTGGGACGGCCTGCTCAAGGAGCAGGAGGAGTTCCTCTCCGACTTCTGGGGGCGCGCCGACGTCGAGGTCGACGGCGACGAGGAGATCCAGCAGGCCGTCCGCTTCGCCCTGTTCCACGTCCTTCAGGCCGGCGTCCGCGCGGAGGAGCGCGCCATCCCCGCCAAGGGCCTCACCGGCTCCGGCTACGACGGGCACGCCTTCTGGGACACCGAGACCTTCGTGCTCACCCCCCTCACCTACACCTCGCCCAAGGCGGTGGCCGAGGCGCTGCGCTGGCGGCACAACACCCTGGAGGTCGCCAAGGAGCGGGCCGCCACCCTGGGGCTGCGCGGAGCCGCGTTCCCCTGGCGGACCATCGACGGCTCCGAATGCTCCGGCTACTGGCCCGCCGGCACCGCAGCCTTCCACGTGAACGCCGACATCGCCTCGGCCGTGGTCCGCTACGTCGCCGCCACCGGCGACACCCGCTTCGAGCGCGAGGTCGGCCTGGAGCTGCTGGTGGAGACGGCCCGGCTGTGGCGCTCGCTCGGCCACCACGACCACCACGGCAACTTCCACATCGACGGCGTCACCGGCCCCGACGAGTACAGCGCCGTCGTCGACGACAACGCCTTCACCAACCTCATGGCCCGGGCCAACCTGCTCGCCGCGGCCGACGCCGTGGAACGCCACGCCGACCAGGCCGCCCAGCTCGGGGTCGACGACGAGGAGAGCGCCGGCTGGCGCGACGCCGCGGCCTCGATGCACATCCCCTACAACGACGAACTGCGCGTCCACGAGCAGTCGGCCGGCTTCACCGGCCACCAGCGGTGGAACTTCGACAAGACCGGCCCCGACCAGTACCCGCTGCTGCTCCACTTCCCCTACTTCGACCTGTACCGCAAGCAGGTCATCAAGCAGGCCGACCTGGTCCTGGCGATGTACACCTGCGACGACATGTTCGACGAGGAGCAGATCGCCCGGAACTTCGCCTACTACGAGCCGCTCACCGTCCGCGACTCGTCCCTGTCCGCCTGCTGCCAGGCCGTCATCGCCGCCCGCGCGGGCCACCTGCGGCTCGCCTACGACTACACGGCCGAGGCGGCCCTGATGGACCTCGACGACCTGGAGCACAACGCCCGCGACGGCCTGCACATCGCCTCCCTGGCCGGGGCCTGGCTGGCCCTGGTCGCCGGGTTCGGCGGACTGCGGCAGCGCGGCGACCGGCTGGAGTTCTCGCCCCGGCTGCCGGAGAAGTTCAGCCGCCTCGCCTTCACCCTTCAGGTCCTCGGCCGCTGCCTGCGGGTCGAGATCACCCAGGACACGGCCGCCTACAAGCTGGTCAGCGGCAAGCCACTGACCATCAGCCACCACGGCCAGCCGGTGCGGGTCACCGCCAACGGCGGCGGCCCCGTCGTCCGCCCCGTCCCCAACCCCGTCCACCGGCCCACGCCCGAGCAGCCCCCGCACCGACCCCCGAACGGCGGACGCTGACACCCGACGAGGGCACGGCCGTCCGGACGCCACCCGCCTGCCCCGAACGGATGAACGCGCGGTACTCCCTGGCGTGGACCCACCCCGCGGTGGGACCCGCCACGGAGCATGACGGACGACTCGCCGCGACGACCGAGGCGGCGCAGGGCACCGGGCGGCCGAACCGTCCACGCGGCGGCGGGGGCACCGGACCCGCCGCCGCGCGGCGTCTCCGGGAGGGGCCCGAGGGTACGGAGACCGGCCGTCGAGCGGTCGGGAGAGGGGTGCGAGATGACAGGCCCGTTCGGCAGGACGCTGTACGCCGTCGCCCGGCAGGTGGCGCGGGTGCGGGCCGCGCCCGCGCTGCACCCGGCCGGTGTGACGACCACCGGGACACTCGAGATCCCCGGCGACCCGTCGGGCCGCTGGGGAGTGGACTGGCTGGACCGGCCCGCCGTCCACCCCGTCACCGCACGGTGGTCTCGGGCGGCCGGTCTGCCCGGCGGCCTGCCCGACGGCGTCGGTCTGGCCCTGCGGGTGGACGACGCCGACGGCGCGGGCGCCACGCTCGACCTGCTGTTCACCTCCTGCGGCCCCGGCCGGCTCGGCCGCCGCCTGCCGCTCCCACGCAGGGACGCGCTGAGCGGCCCGTACTCCACCCTCACCGCCTACCGGGTGGGCGACCGGCACCGCCTGCTCACCGCGCACCCCGTGACGCCCGCCGCCGGACGGGTCCGGGCCCCCGTCACCCTGGCCGGGCTGCGGAAGGCACTCGGTCAGGACGCCGTCGGGTTCCGGCTCTGCGCCGAGACCGCCGGCGAGCCACGGCGGATGTTCGCCTCCCTCACCCTCAAACCGGCCGGCCCCGAACCGGCCGCGCACACCCTCTCCTTCGAGCCGTACGCCCACTGCCTGCCCGGACTGCGCCCCTCCCGCACGCTGCGCGCGGCTCGGGTCGCCGCGTACGCCGGTTCCCGCGACGGGCGGCGCGTCCGTGACTGAGGCCGAGGAGCACAGGCCGCCGACGACGGGGACGGAGACGGCGACAGGGACGGAGCGGGGGACGGAGCCGGTCGCCGCCGTGTCCGGGAGGAGACGCCGCAGGGGCGCCGCGGTCATCGCCTGGGCCTCGACCACGGACCACAAGACGATCGGGCACCTCTACCTGGCCACGTCGTTCGGCTTCTTCCTGCTGGCCGGCGTGCTGGCCATGGTCATGCGCGCCGAACTGGCCCGCCCCGGGATCCAGTTCATCTCCAACGAGCAGTACAACCAGGCGTTCACCATGCACGGGGCGGTGATGCTGCTGCTCTTCGCGACGCCCACCTTCGCGGGGTTCGCCAACGCGATCATGCCGCTGCAGATCGGTTCGCCCGACGTGGCCTTCCCGCGGCTGAACATGTTCTCCTACTGGCTGTTCCTGTTCGGCGGGCTGATCGCGATCAGCGGTTTCCTCACCCCCGAGGGCGCGCCCGACTTCGGATGGACCGCCTACACGCCGCTCAGTTCGGCCGAGCGCAGCCCCTCACTGGGAGCCGACCTGTGGATCATGGGGCTGGCGCTCTCCGGGTTCGGCACCATCCTCGGCGCGGTCAACTTCATCACCACGATCATCTGCATGCGCGCCCCCGGCATGACCATGTTCCGGATGCCGCTGTTCACCTGGAACGTCCTGCTCACCTCGGTGCTGGTCCTGCTCGCCTTCCCGGTGCTCGCGGCGTCGCTCTTCGTCCTGGAGGCCGACCGGCAGTTCGGCGCCCGGGTCTTCGCCCCGGAGAACGGCGGGGCGGTGCTGTGGCAGCACCTGTTCTGGTTCTTCGGCCACCCCGAGGTCTACATCCTCGCGCTGCCGTTCTTCGGCGTGGTGACCGAGATCATCCCGGTCTTCAGCCGCAAGCCGATCTTCGGCTACATGGGACTGGTCGGCGCCACCATCACCATCACGGCCCTCTCCGCGACGGTGTGGGCCCACCACATGTTCGCCACCGGCGCCGT
The DNA here is from genome assembly GCF_040295685.1 of Streptomyces sp. NPDC002734. Taxonomy (NCBI): domain Bacteria; kingdom Bacillati; phylum Actinomycetota; class Actinomycetes; order Kitasatosporales; family Streptomycetaceae; genus Streptomyces; species Streptomyces sp. NPDC002734. The sequence continues at coordinate 67,234 of NZ_JBEOVU010000027.1, read as the reverse complement.
GCTGCTGCCCTTCTTCTCCTTCATGACCTTCCTGATCGCCGTGCCCACCGGGGTCAAGTTCTTCAACTGGATCGGCACCATGTGGAAGGGCTCGCTCTCCTTCGAGACGCCGATGCTGTGGGCCGTCGGCTTCCTGGTCACCTTCCTCTTCGGAGGCCTCACCGGCGTGGTGCTCGGCTCACCCGTCCTGGACTGGCACGTGACGGACAGCTACTTCGTGGTGGCGCACTTCCACTACGTGCTCTTCGGAACCATCGTCTTCGCCATGTTCGGCGGCTTCCACTTCTGGTGGCCGAAGATGACCGGCAGGATGCTCGACGAACGGCTGGGGAAGATCCACTTCTGGACGCTCTTCGTCGGCTTCCACACCACCTTCCTGGTGCAGCACTGGCTGGGCGCCGAAGGCATGCCGCGCCGCTACGCCGACTACCTCGCGGCCGACGGGTTCACGGCGCTCAACACGGTCTCCAGCGTGGGCTCGTTCCTGCTGGGCGCGTCCACCCTGGTGTTCCTCTACAACGTCTGGAAGACCCGGAAGTACGCCCCGAAGATCGATGTCGACGACCCCTGGGGCTACGGGCGCTCACTGGAGTGGGCCACCTCCTGCCCGCCTCCGCGTCACAACTTCACCGCCCTGCCCAGGGTCCGGTCCGACTCGCCGGCCTTCGACATCCACCATCCGGAGCACGCCGCCGTCGAGGACCGGGAGAACGAGGGAAGGCGGGACGTCGTGGACTACAGCGGCGACGACCGCGAAGGGGTCCGATGACTCCTCCGCGGCCGTCGCCGGGTCCGGGTGACCCTCGCGCGGATCACTCGTCGGGATACAGAGGCCGGATGCGGTCCCAGTAACGGCGCAGGTCCCGGCCCACCTCCTCCATCGTCTGCGCCTGCGGCCCGGCGTCGGGCACGGCCCGGCCTTCGGGCGCCGCCGTGCCGACGGGGGCCGTCGGGGCGGCCGGGGCGGTCGGGGCGCCGACGGGCGTGGCCGGGTGGGCGGCCGGCGGAGAGGCCGCCGGGGGGCGGTCCTCGGAATCGGTCCGGGCGTCGGCGCGGAGCTCGCTCCGGCCGTCGCCTCGGTCGTCCGTCCGTCCGTCGCCCCGGTCGTCGGTCCTTGCGTCGGCCTGCGGCTCGGTCCGTCCGTCGGTCCGGGGAGTGGTCCTGTCGTCGGTCCGAGGGCCGGCCTCGGGACGCTCCGGTGTCGTGGACCGCATGGTGGAGCGGCCGGTCGTACGGCCCACGGGGCCGTCGGGAGCGCTGCGACGCCACGGTGCGCGGGCGGCGCTCGCCTCGTACCTGGCGGCCCGCCGCGCCGCGGACCTGCGCGCCCCCAGCGCCGCGCCGACGGCCGCCGCCAGCAGGGCGGATGTCGTGGGCCGGACCGTCATGGTCGGCTCCTTCCGGACGAGGGGTGTCAGTGCCACAGGCCCTTGGGTCCGTGACGGTGGTGGCCGTGGCCCATGGCGTGCTCCAGCCGGTGGCCCATGCCCTGGTCCGGGGTCACCGTGTGGGCCAGGGAGTGCCTGAGACCGCTCGTGGCGGAGTGTCCGCCGCCCCGGGCCCCGGCATGCATGAGCGTGCCTCCCTTCCGCACGCCCTGCTGGGCGATCTTCGCGCCCACCAACGGCGCGCCGCCGGCCATGGCGGCGCCCTTCTTCAGGGCCATGCCGCGCATCGTCGATCCGCCGGGCACGTTGCCGTGGCCGCCGGGGAGGTGCATCCGGCCGGTCGGTGTCGAACGGGTCGGTGTCGAACGGCCCTTCAGCATTTCCTTGCCGCTCTTCAGCGCGCCCATGGAGGCCATGGACCGCATGCCGAGCGAGCCCGCCGCGTGTCCGCCGGAGGATCCCGTGCCCGTCCTGCCCGCGGTGAACTTGGACAACGTGGAGCCGGCCATGCGGTGACCGCCCGTGGCGTGCCGGCCCATACGGTGACCGCCCATGGTGCGGCGACCCATGGTGTGTCGGCCCATGTGGCGTCCGCCTATGGCGGAGTGGCCGCCCATCGGGGAGCGGCTCCCCTTGCGCAGCATCACTCCGGCCGCGCAGGCGGCCAGCGCCGCCGCGCCACCCGCGGCGATCAACGGCTTCCGGCTGCCGAAGCCCTCCTCCTTCTGATCCACGCGGTAGGCGCCCGTGTCCGTCGTTCCGGACGTTCCCGGGGCCGGAGGCATCACGGGCCGGTACGCGGTCGTCTCCTCCTCGGCGGAGGCGGATCCGATCCGCTGCTTCGCCTGGAGGGCACGTGTCTTCAGGTCGGCCCGCCGGGCCTCGGCCTGCTGCTTCGTCTCCCGCAGCTTGGTCCGGGCACGGGCCTTCACGTCGGCGCGGGAGGCCAGTTCCTCGACCGTGTGGCCCAGCTCCTCCCGCTTCACCTCGACGTCCCGGCGGAGTTCGTCCTCGCAGTGCGGGCCGTGAGGCCCCGCGTGGGTGTGGTGATGGGTGTGCGTATTGCTCATCGCCGAGTCCTCTCCTTGATCTCGGCCACGTCGGTGCGCATGCTCGCCATCGTCCGGCGTGGTGCCGCCGGGGTCGCCTTGCGGATCATCGTCCTGCCCACCAGCGCCATCACGGCGGTGATCAGCAGCAGTGCGCCCGCGATGATCAGTGCCGACGCCCAGAGCGGCAGCTCCATGGCGATCGCGGCGATGGCGGCCGTCACCAGCGTCGCCAGTGCCAGGAACCCGAATATCCCTGCCGCCGCGAGCATGCCTCCGCCGGTGCCGAACCGCTTGCCCTTCTGGGTCATCTCGGTCTGCGCCAGCCGCATCTCGGCCCGCACCAGGTCGGTGAGCTGTCGTGAGGCCTGCTGCACCAGCTGCCCCACCGACGCATGCGCGTCGGCTGTGCCGGTCGGCGAGCCGTGGGTATCGGTGCGGTGCCCGTTGGAGCGATGGCGGTGGAAGTCGAGTGTGGTCATGGTCGCTTCTCCTCCCGACGGTTCCGGGCGGTCCCGTGGTCGACGCCCCGAGTACCCGCGTCACCGCCGGGTCGCACACATGTCCGTACGTAATTGTCCGCATACATCCTGTTTGTGCAGCACAACGGACGATCCCCCGAAAGGGGCGCGGGCCGGTGCCCGTCGCGACGGGCGGCGCGTGCCAAGATGCGCGGGAAGACAATGCCCGCGAAAGGGGATGAAATGGCCGGGCTGCGCAGAGCGGGAACGGCGATGCGGATCGCCCTGGCGATGGTGGCCCTCATGGCGACGCCGTCCTGGGCGGGGCAACCCCTGGCGGATCCTCCCCCTCACCGTCATGAGCAGCCGCTCTGGACCCCGCACCACCTGGTTCCCTGGCTCTTCGACGGCCGGCAAGGCCGCCCGCACCGGCCGGGCGACGGCATCGCTCCCTGGCGGCCCCGCCCGCAGTCACCGGGAAGGGCGTCGGCGCGCTCACGCGTCCTGTCCGCCGTCAACCAGCAGCGCGCCCGGGCCGGATGCCGACCCGTCGGAGGGCGCAGGGCCCTCCATCGGGCGGCCACCGGGCACAGCGCCTACCTGTCCCGTCTCGGGCGGCTGAGTCACCGGGGCCGGGGAGGCAGCACCCCCTGGCAGCGAGTCCGGGCCACCGGGTACCGCCCGGGGCCGGTGGGTGAGAACGTCGTCGCCGGCCCGGCCGGGCCGCGCCGGGCGGTGAGGTCGTGGATGCGCAGTGCCCCGCACCGGGCCGTCATCCTCAACTGCCGGTACACGCACGCCGGCGTCGGAGTGGTCCGGGGGCGCGGCGGACCCTGGTGGACCCTGGTGATGGCCTCAGGACGCCGAGGGTGAGGCGGCGGCCAGGAGTGGACGCCTCACCGGACGCATGAGCAGCGGGGCCGCTCCTGGCGCGGACCCGCGTGATCGTTCACTCCTGCCCCTGGTCCGCGTCGCCGACGCCCGCGACGGACGGCGTCGCGAGGGTGCCGGCCAGGCGCGCGGCGGCCTCGAGCACGGCGGCGACGGCCCCGTCGGCGAGTTCCTTCCGGTGGGTCAGCACCGTGACCGCGGCGGGCTCCTCGCCGACCGCCCGGCCCACCGGGGCGGCGACGCCGAAGACGCCGGGGATCAACTCCTCACCGGTGGCCGCGTACCCGCGGGAGCGGACCTCGGCGACCCGTTCCGGTTCACCCTCGGCCTCCGGCCGCGCGGCCAGCAGGGCCAGTCCGCCCGCCCCGCGCTCCAGCGGGTCCCGGCTGCCGACCCGGTACGAGAGGCGAGGGCCCGCCCCGGGCGGCTCCACCACGGCGACGGCCACCGCCTGGCCCGCCTCGGCCACCACCAGGCAGGCCGTGACGCCGAGGTGCGCCGCGAGATCGTGCAGCACCGGCCGCGCCGCGTCCAGCAGCGGAGGCCGGGCCAGTTCGGCCAAGGTGTAGAAGGCGACGCCCGGGCGGTGGCGGCCGGTCGCGTCCCTGTGGGCGAAACCCTGGCGCACCAGCGCGGCCAGCAGCCGATAGGCGATCGAGCGGTGCACCCCCAGCTCGGACGCCACCTCGCCCGCCGTCAGCCCTTCCGGCCGGCCGGCGATCAGGCGGAGCGCGGTGAGTCCGCGTTCGAGTGTCTGCGAGCCGTCGGTGGCCATGCCCTCTCCTCTCGTCCTGCCGCTTCGGCGGCCGCCTCGTCCGTTCGATGTCGCCAAGTCGTCACATCGTCACGTCGTTACATCGCCAAGTCGTCGAGATGCCGCGTCCGGTGGAGTCCGATGACGTCCCGGAGACCTCCCGGGAGCATCCGGTGGTGCGAAAACTTCCGCAGACATCTTGACCGGAGGCGTCCGGTGCGGAGATGTTGCAGGGTGTTGTCGCGGTATTCACGACAGGGTGTCTCGCTATCTGCGACGAGAGGAGTGTGGCATGCCGAGCGCGGCGTGTCTGCCCCCTCGTCACGGGGACTCGCGCACCCGGCCGCGCCGCACGCCACCCCGGGCGCCACGCGTCGAGGCCGGCCCACCCAGAACCGACCGAAGGAGGCCGGACATGGCCCATTACCGCTCCCTGGGCGTCGTTCCGCCCAAGCGGCACACCCAGTTCCGGTACGACGGCGAGGCGCTCGCCTACGAGGAGCTGATGGGGGAGGAGGGCTTCTCCTCCGATTCCTCGCTGCTCTACCACCGCCACATCCCGTCCGCGATCACCGGATCCGAGATCTGGGAGCTGCCGGACACCCGCACGGTGCCCAACCACCCGATGCGCCCGCGCCACCTGAAGCTGCACGAGCTGTTCAAGGACGACGCCTGGCAGGACGCCGACGTGGTCACCGGACGCCGCCTGGTCCTCGGCAACGCCGACGTGCGCATCTCCTACGTGGTGGCCGGTACGGCGTCCCCGCTCTACCGCAACGGTGTCGGGGACGAGTGCGTCTACGTGGAGTCCGGCGCCGCCCGAGTGGAGACCGTCTTCGGCACGCTGACCGCCCGGGCCGGCGACTACGTGCTGATCCCGCGCGCCACCACGCACCGCTGGATCCCCGAGGGCGACGGCCCGCTGCGCGCCTACTGCGTGGAGGCCAACAGCCACATCGCCCCGCCAAAGCGCTACCTCTCCCGCTACGGCCAGCTCCTCGAGCACGCCCCCTACTGCGAGCGGGACCTGCACGGCCCCACCGAGCTGCTGCGCGAGGAGGGCACCGACGTCGAGGTGCTGGTCAAGCACCGCGGCGCGGGCGGCCGGATCGTCGGCACCCGCTTCCTGCAGGCGCACCACCCCTTCGACGTCATCGGCTGGGACGGCTGCCTGTACCCCTACACCTTCAACATCGAGGACTACGAGCCGATCACGGGCCGGGTTCACCAGCCGCCGCCGGTCCACCAGGTCTTCGAGGGCGACAACTTCGTCATCTGCAACTTCGTGCCGCGCAAGGTCGATTACCACCCGCTGTCGATCCCGGTGCCCTACTACCACTCCAACGTCGACTCCGACGAGGTCATGTTCTACTGCGGCGGCGACTACGAGGCGCGCAAGGGCTCCGGCATCGGCCAGGGCTCGGTCTCCCTCCACCCCGGCGGCCACACCCACGGACCGCAGCCCGGCGCCTACGAGCGGTCCATCGGCGCCGAGTTCTTCGACGAGCTCGCCGTCATGGTCGACACCTTCCGGCCGCTGGAGCTCGGCGAGGGCGGCCAGGCGTGCGACGACGGTGTCTACGCCTGGAGCTGGTCCGGAGGGCGGCGCGCGTGAGCACCGGTAGCGCCGAACTGCTGCGCGCCCTCGTCGACGACGCCGGCCTCTTCCCGCCGACCGCCCTGCCCATGGACCGGGCCGTGGCACGCCACCGCGCGGACCTCGAGGCCGGGCAGGCGATGCACACGCACCGCTTCCTGGTCCCCGCCTCGCGGGTGGACGAGCTGGCCGGACTCCTGCGCGACGACGAGGTGTTCACGCTCGGCCTGATCGCCGACCTGGGCGCCGAGGAGCTGACCGGGGCCTGCCGCCGCGCCCTGGCCGACCCGAGACTGCGGATCGTCCTGGTCGAGGCGCCGCTCGCCGCGTACGGCGACGACGAGGCGGCCGCGCTCGACGCGTTGCTCGCCGCCCTCGACGTCGTGCCCGCCGAGGTGCCCCTCTACGTGGAGCCGGCCGTGCAGGCGCGCCCCAGCCCGCTGCTCACCGAGCTGGCCGCCCGCCCGGGCGTCCGGCCGCTGGGCGCCAAGCTCCGCTGCGGCGGCGTGCGCGCCGAACTCTTCCCGAGCACCGCCCAGGTCGCCGCCTTCCTGCACGCCTGCGTGCGGGCCGGAACACCCTTCAAGGCCACGGCCGGTCTCCACGAGGCCGTCCGCCACACCTCGCCGGAGACGGGCTTCACCCACCACGGCTACCTCAACCTCCTGCTCGCCACCGCGACCGCGGTGGGCGGCGGGGACGAGGAGGCCGTGCGCCGGACCCTCGAGGTCCGCGATCCCGCCGAACTGGCCCGGGCCGCGGCCGCGACCGGCGCCCAGGAGGCCGAAGCCGTCCGCCGGGTGCTGGTCTCCTACGGCTCCTGCTCCACCGCCGCCCCCGTCCACCAGGCGCGCCTGCTGCTCGGCGCGCCCGACACCCCGAAGGACCCCGCATGAACCACACCTGGGTCACCGTGCCCGACGGCTCCCCCTTCCCGTTGGAGAACCTCCCCTACGGCGTCTTCACCCCGGCCGAGGGCGAGGCCCGGGTCGGCGTCGCGATCGGCGGACAGGTCCTCGACCTGGCGGCCGTCCTCGGCGACGACACCTTCGCGCACGGCTCGCTGAACCCCTTCATGGCCCAGGGCCGCGCCCGCTGGCAGGAGGTGCGCGCCGCGGTCGTCCGCCTGCTGACCGACGAGGCGCGCAGGGCCGACGTCGAGCCCCACCTGCACCGGCTGGACGCCGTCGAGCTGGGCATGCCGTTCGAGCCGGCCGACTACGTCGACTTCTACGCCTCCGAGCACCACGCCTCCAACATCGGCCGGATGTTCCGTCCCGGCTCCGACCCGCTCACCCCGCAGTGGAAGCACCTGCCGATCGGCTACCACGGACGTGCCGGGACCCTGGTGCCCTCCGGCACCCCCGTGGTGCGTCCCAGCGGCCAGCAGCGGCCGTCCGGCGAGGGGGCCCTCCCGGGCTTCGGCCCGTCGGTCCGGCTGGACATCGAGGCGGAGGTCGGCTTCGTCGTCGGCACACCGTCCGCGCTCGGCACCCCGGTGCCGACGGACGACTTCCGCGAGCACGTCTTCGGGGTGACGCTGGTCAACGACTGGTCGGCGCGCGACATCCAGAACTGGGAGTACGTGCCGCTCGGCCCCTTCCTGGGCAAGTCGTTCGCGACCTCCGTCGGCCACTGGGTGGTCCCGCTGGAGGCGCTGGAGGAGGCCAGGGTCGCCCCGCCGGCCCGCGAGCACGAGCTGCGTCCCTACCTGGTGGAGAAGGAGGACTGGGGGCTCGACCTGACCCTGGAGGTCCGGCTCAACGGGCACCTGGTCGCCACCCTGCCGTTCGCGGCCATGTACTGGACGCCCGCGCAGATGCTGGCCCACATGACGGTCAACGGCGCCTCCCTGCGCACCGGCGACTTCTACGCCTCGGGAACGGTCTCCGGGCCCGGCCAGGACCAGCGGGGCTCACTGATGGAGCTGAGCTGGGGCGGGGCGGAGCCCGTCGAGCTGCCCGACGGCACGGTGCGGACCTTCCTGGAGGACGGCGACGAGGTGACCATCAGCGCCACCGCGCCGGGCGCCGGCGGGGTGCGGATCGGGTTCGGGTCGGTCACCGGACGGATCCTGCCCGCCGTCTGAGCCCGGGCCCTGCGCCCGGAGCCCTGCGCCCTGGCCCCGGAGCCCTGGGCGAGGAGTGTTGTCGGCGACGGCCAGTAATGTGGTCCCGGTCACAAGTCGGATCGTGGGATCGAGGTGGGGAGCCTTCATGAGCACTCTCGAAGGCCGCCTGAAGAGCGGGTTACTGGTCGTCGACGTGCAGAACGCCGTGGTCGCGGAGGCGTACGAGCGTGACGCGGTGGTGGGGGTGATCGGCGCGCTGGTGGAGAAGGCCCGCGCCGAGCGGGTGCCGGTGGTCTGGGTGCGGCACCAGAGCGAGGACATGCCGGCGGGCGGCGACGGCTGGCAGATCGTGCCGGAGCTCCGCCCGGCCGAGGGCGAGCCGGTGGTGGAGAAGGAGTACGGGGACGCGTTCGAGGCCACCCGCCTCGACGCGGTGCTGGCCGAGCGGGGAGTGGCGCGGCTCTTCGTCACCGGGGCCCAGACGGACATGTGCGTCCGCTCGACCCTGCACGGCGCCCTGGCCCGGGGCTACGACGCGATGCTCGTCTCGGACGCGCACACCACCGTGGACCTCACCCGGTGGGGCGCGCCCGCCCCTGCCGAGGTCGTCGCGCACACGAACCTCTACTGGTCCTTCCAGAAGGCGCCCGGTCGCGTGGCCGGGACCGTGGAGAGCAAGGAGATCGACTTCTGGGGGGCGTAAACGATTCGCGTGTTCGAATTCTAGTTCGATAACGTGGTGGGGGAGGTGGGAACGATGACCAGCAGCGGCGGGACCGGAACCGGCACGGGGTGCGTGATGCATGTGCGCTGCCCCGAGCGGCTGCCCGAGGCGGTCTACCGGCAGGTCCTGGAGCTGCTGGGGGATCTGTCCCCCGTGGTGCAGGCGTCGCCCCCCTCCGCCGCGCTGGTGGACCTGCGGGGAGCCCTGCGCTGCCACGGCGTGGACGGCGGCCGGATCGAGGAGGTGCGGCGGCTCGGCGAGGTGCTGCGCATCCGTTCGATATCCCGGCTGGGCGTCGACCTGCGGATCGGCATCGGCCCCACGATCGCGGTCGCGGCCACCGCCTCCGGGCAGGCGGCCCGCGACGGGGCGGCCACCGGCGGCGTGGTGGCCGTGGAGGCCGACGGCGTCGCCGCCTGGCTCGCCCCCCTGCCGGTGGAGGCGCTGCACGGCGTCGGCCGCCGTCAGGCGTCGGCGCTGCGGGAGTACGGCGTGGACCGGGTGGGGCTGCTGGCCGGACTGCCGCCGGCCACCGTGCAGCGGCTGCTCGGCGGGACGGCGGGGCGCGCGGCCTCGGAGCGGGCCCGGGGGATCGACCCCCGGCCCGTGGTGCCGCGTGAGCTGCCGGCCTCGGCGTCTGTGAGCCACTCCTTCCCCCGGCAGACCCTGGACGGCGCGGAGGTCCGGGCGGCCCTGCTCGACCTGGTGGTCCGGCTGGGGCTCCTGCTGCGCCGTCGCGGCCAGGCCGCCCGCGGGCTGCGGCTGACCCTGCGGTTCGCGGCGGGCGGCGCCTGGGAGAAGACCCGCCGCCTGCCGGAGCCCTCGGGCCACGACGACGACCTGCGCGCCCTCGCCTACCAGCTGATGGACGCGGCGGGGCTGCAGCGGGGGCGGCTGACGGCGATAGGCCTCAGGGCGGAGGACCTGCTGGACGCGGAGCAGGTCGCCCGGCAGATCAGCCTGGACGAGGCGCGGGAGGCCCGGCTGGCGGCGGAGGAGGCCGCGGACGACATCCGCGACCGGTTCGGCCCGACGGTCATCGGCCCCGCCGCCGTCTACCGCCGCGCGTCCTGACGCCCGGTCCGGTCAGGCCGCCAGCGCCGCCCTGGCGGCCGTGACCGCCTGCGCGGCGTAACCGCCGCCGAAGAGCACCGTGTGCACCAGCAGCGGGAACAACTGGTGCAGCGGCACCCGCCCCTGCCAGCCGTCGGCGAGCGGCGCGGCCTCGTCGTAGCCGGCCAGCACCCGGTCCAGGTACGGGCAGCCGAACAGCTGGAGCATGGCGAGGTCGGTCTCCCGGTGCCCGCCGTGCGCGGCCGGGTCGATCAGCCAGGCCTCTCCGTCGGCGCCCCACAGCACGTTGCCGTTCCACAGGTCGCCGTGCAGCCGGGCGGGCGGCTCCTGGGGCCCGGCCAGCTCGGGCAGCCGCTCGCACACCCGCTCCACGACGGCCGCCTCCGCAGCCCGCAGGACGCCCTCGTCGACCGCCCGGCGCAGGTAGGGCAGCACCCGGTGCTCCGCGTACCAGGCCGGCCACCGCTCGCCGCGCACGTTGCGCATCGGCGCCGCCCCGATGTACGCCTCCGCCGGCCCGCCGGGCGGGGCGGCGCCGAAGGCGTCCGCGCCCGAGGCGTGCAGCGCTGCGAGCGCCCGGCCGAAACGCGTCGCGGCGCCCGGATCCGGACGGCCCTCGGCGACCAGGTCGCTGACCAGCCACCGGTCGTCCCAGCCGTGCACCACCGGCACCCGGACCGCCCCCGCCCCGGCGAGCCAGCGCAACCCCGCGGCCTCGGCGAGTACCGCCCGGGCGTCCTCGCCGCGCTTGACCATCACCCGGCGGCCGTCGTCCAGTTCCACCTCGGTCGGCCCGCCCGCCGCACGCCGCTCCCCGGCGACCCGACGGCCGGTCAGGCGCGCCGCGGCCGCCCCCGGCCCGTCCTCGGCGGTCATCCGGCCAGGTGCTCGCGGACCCAGGCGAGCAGACCGGGGACGCTCGCCTCGATCATGTCCAGGACGTCCTCGAAGCCCTGCTCCCCTCCGTAGTACGGGTCCGGAACCTCCAGGTCGCCGAAGGCCACGGCCGCGGGGTCGAAGGAGCGCAGCAGCCGGACCCGCGAGGGATCCGCGACCAGACCGCGCAGCGCCTTCTCGTGCGTACGGTCCATGGCGAGGAACAGGTCGGCGTCCAGATGCTCGGGGCCGACCTGGGCGGCCGCGTGGCCGGTCGGATAACCCCGGGCGGCGAGCGCGCCGCCGGAACGCGGATCGACGGGCTCCCCGACGTGCCAGTCGCCGATGCCGGCACTGGTCACCCGGACCCGGTCGTCGAGCCCCGCCCGGCGCAGATGCTCCGCGACCACCAGGGCGGCGGAGGGGGAGCGGCAGATGTTTCCGCTGCAGACGAAGGTGAGGTGCACCCGCCCAGACCACGGCGGACGGGCCGTCAGCGGACCCGTCGGAACGTGACGTCGAAGTCGTGCCGCCAGGCCGTGCCGTCCTCGCTGAACTCCCACGCGCCGGTCAGCGAGGCGCCCTCCGGGCCGACGGTCGCGGCGAACCGCTGATGGAAGCCGGGCGCCGCCCGCCACTGCCGCCACACCCCGTCCACCAGGTCGGCACGGTAGACCCGGGCCACGCCCCGCCCGTCGGCGTACAGGACGGTGAACCCGTCCGTGGTGTCGTCGTACCCGGTCACGCAGGACGTGGGGAAGGGGGCGCGCCCCCGCCAGTCCTCGGGCAGCACGGTCTCCGGCCCGAGGCAGGCGCGCTGCACGAGGAAGGCGCCGCCCTCCAGCCAGGCGAACTCGGTGCGCACCGGTCCGACGTCCGCGCCCCGCGCGTACATGTCCCAGACGCCGACCAGCGGCTGCAGCCGCCGAAGGGCGGGGTGCGGTACGGGATCACGCATGCTGCCCTCCGGGGGAGGAAGTCGGCCGGGTCCGGTCCCGGCACGCTACCGCGCCCCCGGGCCGCCCGCCGCCCGGGACGACCGCCTCCGGCACCGTGCCTCTGTCGAACATTAGGATCGGCGCATGACAGCGCACCCTCCGTCGGCGGAGCCCGAGGCCTCGCGGACCCCCTCCGCCGGCCCGCGCAGGCCCGCCGTCGCCCGGCCGGCGGACCCGGAGCGGGCACGGGCCGAGCAGCGGGCACGGCGCTTCGTCGACGCCGCGCTGGAACTCCTCGCCGCCCGCCCGGGCGGGGACTTCACGGTCCAGGACGTCGTGAAGACCTCCGGCCAGTCGCTGCGCAGCTTCTACCAGCACTTCACCGGCAAGCACGAACTGCTGCTGGCCCTCTTCGAGGAGTCGGCGCGCAGGGCGGCGGACCGACTGCGCCGGACGCTCGCCGAGGAGCCGGACGCGGCCGCCTGCCTGCGCCGCTTCACGCCGGAGTACGCCCGCCTGTGCCGGCCGCGCCCCGGCGGTGGGGAGAGGGCGCGCGAGCACGCCGTCCTCGGCATGCCGGAACCGGCCCGGCAGTTGCTCACGGAGCGTCCCGAGGAGATGGCGCGGGCGTTCGCCCCGCTGCGCGCGGTACTCGAGGAACTGCTGGACCGGGCGGCCGCCGACGGCGTCGTGCGGCCCGGACTCGACCACCGCCTCGTCGCGGGGACGCTGCTGCACGCCGTCACGTTCCAGCCGTTCGCCCTGACCGTCGGAGGCATCGGCCGCGACGCCGGGGAGCAGGACGCCGAGGCCCTCGGCGACATGCTGCTGCGCGGGATCACCGCTCCCGGCGCGAACGGCTGATCCCTCGGCGACACGCCCTTCGCTCAGCCCACCCGGACCGGCAGCTGCTCGGTCCCGCAGTACCTGCACTTCGAGGCGCCCTCCGGAATGTCCTCCTGGAGACAGGCCGGACAGGTCTTCACCGGCTTCTCGTCGCCGAGTCGCAGACCGAGGCCCATCGAGGCGCCGCTGATCACCCGTTCATGATCGACCGGCGTTCCGGGCGCCGCAGCCCGGCCCGTCCGTTCGGGTGGCGGAGCCGGCACGGGTGGCGGACCCGGCGCGCCGCGCGCCCGGCAGACGTTCGACCGGGGGACTTGTCCCGCGCGCCGGACCTGTCCTCCTGTGCGCCTCAGGGCACGATGGCCCGGTCCGTTTCGCGCAGGGGGCCGAGGAGGCCGTGGTGAGCAACGCGTACATCAGCCCGTACCTCAACTTCGACGGGAACGCCCGGGAGGCGATGGAGTTCTACCGCACCGTCTTCGGCGGCGAGCTGGAGCTGATGCGCTACGACGCCCTCGACATGGGCGCCGAACTCCCGCCGGAACAGGGGGAGAAGATCATGCACGGCAGCCTGGAGTCGGAGTCAGGCCCCACCCTGATGGGCGCCGACGTCCCGCCCGAGGGCGAGTACCGGCGGGGCAGCGCCGTGACCGTCGCCCTGACCGGGGACGATGCCGGGAAGCTGCGCGGCTGGTGGGAGAAGCTGTCGAAGGACGGCACCGTGACGGTCCCCATGGAACGCCAGCCCTGGGGCGACGAGTTCGGGGCCTGCACCGACGCGTTCGGCATCGACTGGATGGTCAACATCTCGACGTCGTGACCCCGGCGGCCGGACAGGCCCAGGTCACAGGGCGGTGAGCAGCTGTGGCGCCAGGTTCTTGATCGTCGCGTTGGTCCACCGCATCTGCCGCAACGTCCGCGGGTGGCAGGCGGAGGCCAGCGCCAGCAGTTCGCCGGCCCGGGCCGCCTGCGCGGCCTGAGCCAGCATCTCCCAGTGCAGCGAGTTCTCCGCGGCGGCCAGGTGCAGCTCACGCAGGTCGCGCAGGAGCAGCAGACCCGGCTCCGTGCGGTGGGCGAGGGCCTCGCCGGCCTTGCCCCGCAGCGCGCCGAGCAGTCCACGGTCCTTCCCGGAGCCGTCCTCCCGGGAGCCGGCCTCCCCGTCCAGGCGCGTTCCCCGAGCGTCCGCCGCCTCCGCCAGCCGGCGCACGTGCTCCCTCGACCAGTCGGCCAGGTCGAGGGCGACGTGGTGCACCTCGTGCTCGGCGCGGTGCCGCTCCGCCGCGGCCGTCAGCTGCCGCGCCAGCGACCCCTCGCCGTGGTGGAGCGCCCGCAGGGTGAGCTCGATCCCCTTCACCGTTCTCCTCCTCGCGCCTCGCGACGGCCCCCGCTGCTCTGCCGCACTTCCGCCGCCGGACCTCCGGCCGTCGGCGGAACGGAGCTCCCGGCGACCGGGGCCGACGCCGTGGTGGTGGGCGCAGGCGACGGGCTGCCGTCGCCCCGTGCGACCAGGGTCACCGCGGCCGCCGCCGTCTTGAACAGGGGCTGCTTGGACGCGGGATCCCAGTCGGTCACGGTGGTCTCGTTGGCCGCCCGCGGTGGCGTCCGGTCGTCCGGTCCGGCGGGGGAGGAGGTGTCCCAGTAGCCGTAGTGGAACGGGACGAACACCACGCCCGGCCGCATCCCGGTGATCCGCAGGCGGCCCCGGAGCGCGCCCCGCGGCGTGCGCACCTCCAGCAGATCACCCTCCCGGAGGTCCAGCCGCTCCGCGTCGACCGCGGCCAGCTCGACCCACACGTCGGGTGCGGCCGCGTTCAGCTGAGGAGCGCGCCCGGTCTTGGTGCGGGTGTGGAAGTGATAGACGGTGCGGCCGGTGGTGAGACGGAAGGGGTACCGCGCATCCGGCTCCTCGTGCGGCGGAAGGTACTCCGCCGCCTTGATCATCGCCTTGCCGTCCGGATTGAGCGAGCGGTACTCCACCGCGTCCTGCGCCGCGCCGGTGACCAGGTCCTTGCCGAAGGTCTCGCAGTCGTCCGGCCGCGCCCAGCTGACACCCCGGGTGTAGAGCCGGAGGGTGCCGTCCGGCGCGTCCTCGCCGCACGGCCATTGCATCCCGCTCGCCTCGCGCAGCCTGTCGTAGCTCATGCCGGTGTAGTCGCAGGGCCGTCCCGCGCTGCACCGCTTCCACGCCTCGAAGGCCGACTCCGGATCGTGCCAGGCGACCAGCGGGCCGCCGTCCTTGTCGCGGAAGTCCATCCGGCGGGCGTACTCCAGGAAGATGTCGAGGTCGGGCCGCGCCTCGCCCGGAGGGTCCACGGCCTTCAGCGACAGGTGCACCGTGCGGTCGGCGTTGGTGAAGGTGCCCGTCTTCTCGCCCCAGGTGGCCGCCGGCAGCACCACGTCCGCCAGCCGCGCCGTCTCGGTGAGGAACAGGTCCTGCACCACCAGGAACAGCCGGTCCTGAGCGAGCACGGACCGGATGCGGGCGAGCTCCGGCAGCGAGACGGCCGGGTTGGTGCCGCTGACCCAGAGCATCCGGATCGACCCCTGCTCGGCGTACCGGAACATCTGCATCGCGTGCGTCGGGGGAGCGTAGTGCGGGACGGTCGCCGGCTCGACGTTCCACACCCGGGCGAGATCGGCGACGTGGGCGTCGTTCTGCCAGTTCCGAAAACCCGGCAGGTCACCGTTGGCCCCGCACTCGCGGGTGTTCTGGGCGGTCGGCTGACCGTTCATCTGCAGCACGCCCGCCCCCGGCCGGCCCAGCATGCCGCGGATCAGGTGCAGGTTGTTGACCTGCACCGCGGCGGCCGTGGCCTGGTGGGACTGGTAGACGCCCTGCAGCACCGTCGACAGCAGGCGGTCCGCCGTCCCCAGGAGCTCGGCCGCCGCACGGATGCGCCCCTCCGGGACGTCGCAGATCCCGGCCGCCCAGGACGGTGTGCAGTCGCGTACCTGCTGCGCCAACTCGTCGAAGCCCACGGTGTGTTCGTCGATGTACCCCCGGTCGATCCACCCGTTGCGCACGATCTCGTGCAGGAGCGCGTTGAGCAGCGCGAGGTTGGTGCCCGGACGGGGCGCCAGGTGCACGGCGGCTGCTTGGGCCACCCGGGTGGGGCGCGGGTCGACACAGACCAGCCGTGGCGGGTCGGCGCCCTCCAGACGGTCCAGGATCCGCATCCACTGCACCGGCTGGGTCTCGGCCAGGTTGTGGCCGAACAGGGCGATCACGTCGGCGTGGTCGATGTCGTCGTAGGTGCCGGGCTGGCCGTCGCAGCCGAACGACTCCTTCAGCGCCTCCGCCGCGGTGGAGGTGCACAGGCGGGTGTTGCCGTCGAGATGGTTGGTCCCGATCCCCGCGCGGGCGAGGACGGCGAGCGTGTAGTACTCCTCCAGGAACAGCTGCCCGGAGGTGTAGAAGCCGATCGATCCCGGGCCGCGTTCGTCCAGCAGCTCACGGGAGCGGCGCACCACCCGCTCCATGGCGGTGTCCCAGTCGCACTCCACCAGCTCCCCGCCCTCGCGGACCAGCGGACGGGTCAGCCGGTCGGCGGAGGCGTTGGCCTGCCAGCCGAAGAGGTCCTTGGGTCCGAGCCGGCCGCGGTTCACCCGGTCCACGGCCCGGCCGCGCACGCCGACGATGCGACCGTCGCGGACCGCGACGTCCATGGCGTCCCCGTCCGAGTGGAGGATCGAGGCCGTCTGCACCCACCGTTCCACCGAGGCGGGGTCCACCCCGTCCTCCAGGAACGCGTCCACCCGCTCCGGCCACACCCCGTGCCGGTCGTAGGGTGTCCGCCCGCCCCACGGAAGCGCGATCCGGTCCACCGTCTCGTCCATGCGGCTGCCTCCTGCCTCGGACCGACGAACCGGTCACCGGTACCCCCGCCACGGCACCGCTAACGGCCCCCGCACCCGGTGCCCTCGCGTGGGCTCATCCGTTTGGCGGCCGCGCCGCGGGCAACCCGGATCATGGTCACGGCAACGCGGCGGGCGGGGCCTCAGTCACCCCGCCCGCCGCAGTCCCCGTCCCTCCACCGTCCCCTCCCCGGAAATCCGCGGGTGCGTCGGACGCCCTCGGGGGCAGAATGCGGCCATGCCGACCTCCTCACCCATGCATCCCGGTCAACTCCTGGTCACCGAGGAGCAGACGGCGGCCCTGGTGGCCGCACAGTTCCCCCGGTGGAAGGAACTCCCGGTCCGTGCCTGCCCCTCGGACGGCACCGAGAACGCGCTCTTCCGCATCGGCGACGACCTGGTCGCCCGGCTCCCGCTCCTCGGCGACGACGCGGACGCCAAGCGCCAGGAGATCCGGCGGGAGATCGACGCCGCGCGGAGGATCGAGGGCGCCACGCGCGTCCCCACCCCGCGGTTCGCCGCCCTCGGCGAACCCGGACCGCACTACCCGCTGCCGTGGAGCGTCTACCACTGGATCCCCGGCACCACCGCCACGGCGGCAGACGTCCACGACTCCACCGCCTTCGCCGAGGACCTGGCCCAGTTCGTCCTACAGGTCCGCGCCCAGGACACCGAGGGCAGGACGTTCCGGGGCCGGGGCCGCGGGGGCGTCCTCACCGCATACGACGACTACGTCGCCCAAGGGCTCGACCGGAGCCGGGAGTTGATCGACACGCACGCTCTGGCCCGCCTGTGGGAGCGTCTGCGCGGCACGCCCCGCACCGAGCCCGACACGTGGACGCACGGGGACCTCATGCCCGGCAACCTCCTCGCGGACGGAGGCCGGCTGGCCGGAGTGATCGACGTCGGGCAGGCGGACGTGGCCGATCCCGCCCTCGACCTCCAGCCCGCCTGGAACCATTTCGACCCCACCGCCCGCGAAGCCTTCCGGCTCGCGCTCGGCGCCGACGACGCGGCCTGGGACCGGGGCAAGGGCTGGGCCTTCGCCCAGGCCATCGGCTGCCTCTGGTACTACCGGGAGACCAACCCGGTCATGTCCGACCTGGCCCGCTCGACCCTCCTCGCCCTCCTCGAGGACGAGGCCGCCTGACGCTCACGCCGCCGCCCGCCGCCCGCCGCCCGCCGCCCGCCGCCCGCCGCCCGCCGCTCACGCCGCCGGCTTGACGTTGCGCATCCGCCCGTACGCGTACACGCACCCGGCCAGCGCCAGGTCCGACAGCAGCATGAAGCCGATCGAGTAGGAGCCCTTGGAGCTGTAGATGGCGCCCATCAGCAGCGGGGGGACGAAGCCGCCGAGCCCGCCCATCGCGCCCACCACACCGGTCACCGAGCCGACCTGCTGCTGCGGCGTCACCTGGGAGACCAGCGCGAACACGCTGCCGCTGGTGGTGCCGAGCCCCGCCGCCATCACCAGCAGGCAGATCGTCCCCATGGGGTAGAGGTGCGGGTCGAAGGCCTGGACGACGGCGAACAACGCCACCACGGCCAGCGCACAGGCCGTCACGATCGCCGGGTGGATCCGGTCGGACAGCCAGCCGCCGAGCGGCCGGAAGATCACCGTCACCAGCGCGAAGCCCGCCGCCTTGGTGCCGGCGTCCGTCGGGCTCAGCTCGTACCAGGTCTTCAGGTAGGACGGCAGGTAGACGCCGAACGCCACCACGCCGCCGAACCCGATCGCGTAGAGCGCGGAGAGCTCCCAGGTGACCCGCAGCCGGGCGGCCCGCCCCAGCCGGGAGGCCAGTGAGGCCGTCGGCACGGTCCGGTCCGGCCGGTCGCTGATGAGGAAGAACGCGGCCACCGCGTACACGGCGAGCGCGACCGCCACCACCAGGAACGGCAGCGTCTCCCCGTGCTTGGCGATCCGCGGGGTGAAGTAGCCGGACAGGGCGACACCGCCCATGCCCATGCCGAAGATGCCCAGCGCCAGCCCTCGGCGCGACGGCGGGAACCACGAGTTGACCAGCGGAATGCCGATGGCGAAGGTGGTGCCGCCCAGACCCAGCAGGAAGCCCACCACGATCATCAGGCCGAAGGAGTCGCGCGCCGGGATCACCAGCAGCACCGGCACGATGGTCAGGGCCGAGACCAGCGAGAACATCAGCTTGGCCCCGTACCGGTCGGTCAGCGCGCCCACGGGGATCCGGCCCAGCGAGCCGACCAGCACCGGCACCGCCACCAGGAACGACTGCTGGAACGAACTCAGCGACAGCCGCTGCCCGAAGTCGCCCGCCAGCGGCGAGATCAGGTTCCACGCCCAGAAGGTGAGCGCGAACCCGACCGTCGCCGTGAGCAGATTCCGGTACGCCGCCCCGGGCACCCGGTCGGCGTCCGCCGTCGTCGCCGCGTCCGCCGCGGACCCCTGTGGTCGATTCACGGTTCCACGCTAGGAAGCGGCCAGGGCGCCCGCCCGGCGGACTACTCCGGACGGCGGCCCCTCATTCGGGCCCCGCCACCCCCACGACCCCCGCCCGAACCGGACGCGCCGCTCGCGCCCGGAGGCCGTTCACCGGTCCTTCGGGTCGAGCCACCACAGCCCCAGCACCACCAGGAACGACAGCACCAGGAAGGCCGCACCCCACCAGGCGGTCCCGACCTGCCCCGACATCCAGGTGTTGACCACCACCGTCAGCCCCCACAACTGGCCCGCCAGCACCGAGAAGGCGAGCACCAGGCGCGCCGACAGCTTCGAGGCCCGCTCCGGCTCCTGCTCGCTGCCGGCGCCCGGGCCGGGGCCCGTGTGACGGATCCGCCCGTCGCCGTAGCCGCTGGTGGGCCGGATCTGCGGATAGCGCTCGTCCAGCGGACGGTTGAGCCGCCGGTCCGCGGCCGGCCGGTACCCCGCGCTGCCGAAGCCGATCGAACGGCGCCTGGAGGCGTCCTCGCTCATCCGTCCTCACCCTCTCCCGGACAGCCCAGCTGCCGCCGCAGCTCAGGCTGGTGGAACTGCCGGCACAGCGCGTCGGTCACGTTCTCGCCCGACCGGGCCGTGGCGAACGCCCACACGCTGCCGTCCTGCTCCTCGGTCAGGTACACCCGCGGCAGCGGCCGCGGCGGCGGGCCCGCCGTCACCTCGCCGGTCCGCGCGTCGAACACTCCCTCGTGGCACGGGCAGTACAGCTCGCCCTCGTCGCCCCGGTCCGCCCGCCACATCACCCCGCAGGCCAGATGGGTGCACACCGACGAATAGCCGACCAGCGTCCCGTCGCCCAGCCGGACGGCCACCGCCCGGTCGTCCTCCTCCGGGTACCGGAACGCCACCGACTGCCCCGGCTCGATCCGGTCCGCGATCCGCACCCGCGGCGGCTGCTCCCCGCCGCTGTCCCCGTGCCGGTGCAGCACGCCCGCCGCCACCGCGACCCCGCCCACCGCCAGGCCGCCGGAGACGGTCGCCACCAGCCGCAGGCAGTCCCGCCGGGTGGTCAGCGAGTGCGCGGCGATCCGCTCCCGCATCGCCTCCTGCGCCGCGTCGTGGCCCTGCTCCCCGCCCGGCCGCCCACCGCCGTCCCCGTCGTCCGGCCCCGCGCCCCGATCAGGCCCGGGACCCTGCTCGGTCACGCTCATCGCACGTCCACCCCGTTCACCTCGACGACCGGCAGGCCGCCCGGGACCGGCCACCGGGCCCGCTCGGCGGGCACCACCATGGCCACCCCCGTGCGCACCGTGCTCTGCCCGAACGTGAACTCGTCCACCACCTGCACGCCCGGCCGCTCCTCGCGCAGTTCCTCCACCGTCCCGTAGAACAGCGCGCCCGTCGGGCAGACGGTGGCGCACATCGGGGCCAGGCCGAACGCCGTGCGGTCGTAACAGAGGTTGCACTTGAGCTGCAGCTTCGCCGTCAGGTCGATCTTGGGGACGCCGAACGGGCAGGCGTTGACGCAGTTCGCGCAGCCGATGCAGCGCGTGGTGTCCGCCTCCTGCACGACCCCGTCGGCCGTCACCAGGATCGCGTCGGCCGGACACACCTCGGCGCACGGCGCCACCGGGTCCTCGCAGTGCATGCAGACCGTCGGCAGCGCCGCCGTCGACAGGCCCTCCTGCGGATAGTCCAGGTGGATCAGGGACTTGCCACGGTGCGAGTCGCACTCGCGGCAGGCCGAGACGCAGGCCTGACAGCCGATGCAGCGGCCCGGATCGATGAAGATGGTGCGGCCCATCATGACTGGCGTCAGCTCCTCTCCGCGGTACCGCGGCCCTGCGACGCGGACGGCGGCAACGGGTCGGACAGGGAGACCTGGACCTCCTCGTAGGAGGCCCGGCCGGGCGGAACCGGCGGCAGCGGCACCTCGTCGAGCCGCTCCGCGAGCTCCAGCCGGGCGGCGGCCACCTTGTACTCCGGGATCCGTGAACGCGGGTCCAGCGCGTCCACCGTGAGCACGTTGGCGGACGCCGGCGAGGGCCAGTGGTAGGGCACGAACACGGTGTCCGGCCGGATCGCCTCGGTCACCAGCGCCGGGAACACCGCGCTGCCGCGCCGGGTCACCACCCGCACCGGGTCGCCGTTGCGGAAACCCTGCGCGGGGTGCACCTCGACCCAGGGCCGCGGCGTCTGCTCCACCAGACCGCCGAGCCGGCGCGTCTGCGTGCCCGACAGGAAGTGCGCCACCGTCCGGCCGGTGGTCAGGGTCAGCGGGTACTCGGCGGTGTAGACGTCCGCCGGCGGGTGCCACTCCACGGTCTGCAGGTGCATCCTGCCGTCCGGGTGGTAGGTGCGCAGGTCCTCGAAGAGCCGCGGCGTCCCCGGATGGTCGGTCGACGGGCACGGCCAGCAGATGCCGCCGGTCTCCTCCAGCCGCTCGTACGTGATGCCCGAGTAGTCGACCAGCGCCCCGGCCGTCGCCACCCGCAGCTCCTCGAAGACGTCCCGCGACCCCGAGAAGGCGAACTTGTCCCCGACGCCCAGCCGCCGCGCCAGCTCGCACAGCACCCAGGTGTCGGTGCGCACACCCGGCGGCGGCTCCTGCGCCTTGTTGTGCTTCACCACCCGGGCCTCGGCGTTCGCCGTCACCCCCTCGTCCTCCGCCCACACCGTCACCGGCAGCACCACGTGCGCGTTGGCGGCCGTCTCGGAGAGGAAGAAGTCGAGCTGGACGTGGAACTCCAGCCGGTCGTAACCGTCCTGCACGGTCGCGTGGTTGGGCAGCGAGACCAGCGGGTTGTTGCACACGCCCAGCAGCCCGCGGATCTCGCCGCGCTGCATCTGCCAGACCATCTCCATCATCGACGTGCCCACACCCGGCAGATCGGCCTCGTCGATGCCCCAGATCTCGCAGATCTGCCGGCGGTGCTCCGGATTCTTCAGGTCCCGGCCGCCGGGCAGCATGTCCGACTTCTGGCCGTGCTCCCGGCCGCCCTGCCCGTTGCCCTGGCCCGTCAGCGTGCCGTAACCCGCGCCCGGGCGGCCCACGTTGCCGGTCGCCACGATCAGGTTGACCACGCTCAGGCAGTTCTCCACGCCCTGCGTCTGGTGCTCGATGCCCCGGGCGTGACAGGCCATCGCGTTGCCCGCGCCCGCGAACATGCGGGCCACCTCGTACACCTGGGACTCGGGGATCCCACAGACCTCCGCGGCCCGCGAGGGCGGATAGTTCCGCACGCAGCGCACAACCTCGTCCCAGCCGGTGGCGTGCGCGGCGACGAACTCCTCGTCCACCAGCCCCTCTTCGACGATCACGTGCAGCACGGCGTTGAAGAACACCGAGTCGGTGCCCGGGCGCAGCGCGACGTGGATGTCCGCCGTCCGCGCGATGGCCGTCTCCCGCGGGTCCACGATGATCAGCTTCGCGCCGCGGTCGCGCCCGCCCCACACGTACTGGGTGAGCACCGGGAAGCACTCGGCGATGTTGCCGCCCGCCACCAGCAGGCAGTCGGTCACCAGCATGTCGGCGAAGGGGTTGCCGGCCCGGTCGATGCCGAACACCGCCTTGTTGGCGGCGGCCGCCGACACCATGCACAGCCGGCCGTTGTAGTCCACGTGCCGCGTCGTCAGCGCCACCCGGGCGAACTTGCCGACCAGATAGGTCTTCTCGGTGAACAGGCTGGCCCCGCCCAGCATCCCGAAGGCGTCGGCGCCGTAGGTCTCCTGGACGCGCCGGATCTCACCGGCGGTGAAGTCCAGCGCCTCCTCCCAGCTCGCCTCCCGGAACGGCTCGTCGCGCGAGCTCCGGATCAGCGGAGCGGTCAGCCGCTCCGGGTGGTTGATCTGCTGGTAGGCGTTGACGCCCTTGGGGCACAGCCGCATCCGGTTGATGTCGTGGTTGCGGGGCTCCATGCCGAAGACCCGGCCCGCCTCGTTCACCCGCAGGTACATGCCGCACTGCACGCCGCAGAAGCAGCAGTGGGTGGGGACAAGCGTCTCGCCCCGCTGGTCCGCGTGCCACCGGTCGGCGGGAATGCCGCCCGCGTCACGGAAGGACTGCGCCCCCGGAGGCGCCGACGTGGGGTCGAGCGGAACGGTCGGCCGGTTCACTGGTAGCCCTTCTTCACGTTCTCGAGATAGGCGGACCCGCGCAGCACCCGCTTGCAGCGCGGGCAGTACTCGGTCCACTCGTCGAACTCGAGCCGCAGGTCGCGCATGGTGCCGCGGAGGTTCTCCACGTAGGCGGCGGTGTCCACGGTGGTACCGCAGCGGCGGCAGGCGAACACCTTCTCGTCCTGCCGGTCGGTGTACTTGAACAGCTGCATGCCCACGGCCGCCGGGCGCTGGACGATGTGGAAGAACTTGCCGAACGGCAGGTAGATCAGGGTGAACACCACCGCGATCATGTGGAGCACCATCAGGAACTCGTAGCCCTGACCGTGCAGGAAGATCGCCGAGAAGGTCAGCAGCAGCCCCGTCACCGAGATCACCACCAGGGCGATCAGCGGCAGCAGGTCGTAGGCGAACCGCTGACCCGTCATCGCCCCGCGGTCACGCATCCGCCGCCACAGGAAGTACGCGGCGCCCGGGATCACCAGCACCGCCGCGATGTCCAGGCCGTGGAAGAGCAGCCAGCCGAAGACGCTCAGCGAGTCGAACGTCATCAGCTTCACCCCCCACATCCGCCACTCGTACGCCGGACCGGAGCCGGTGGGGGAGGTGAAGGTGAACCAGCCCCAGGTCAGCGGGAAAGTGATCACGGCGGCCAGCACACAGCCCCAGAAGATCAGCTGGTGAGCGGCCCAGCGGCCGTGCGAGCGGGCGCCCAGGAACTTCTGGAAGCCGAGGTAGGTGGCGATCATCCGGGGCACCGCGGTGGGTGCCCGGCGGAAGTTCTCCACGGAGAAGAAGGCACGCCAGCCCTTCTGGAAGAGGCGGCGGGCGGCCGGCGAGGAGACCCACACGGTGTACCGGTACGTCAGCCCGAAGACGAGGAAGACGGAGGCGGCCGCGTAGGGCAGCAACGCGGAGTCGAAGTCCCGCAGCAGTCTGCTGCCGAACACGATGGCCAGGATCAGCAGGACGGCCGCCACGGTGCCCGCGAGGGTCGCCCGGCCGGCCACCGAGAGCCGGTCGAGGCGACGTGCGGGCCCTGGCGCGACGGGCGGGGGATTGGACTCGCTCACACGGGCACACTAGGAGAGGGTGGGCCGCAAGTGCCCCTTTTGTACCCTCGGGCGGGCATGTCTCACTCCACCGGTCCCCCCGGCGGCATCCCCGCCGTCGGTTCCCCGGGGCGGCACCCCCGCCCCGGGCCACCCCCGCACGACAGAACAGGCAGCCGAACGCACGTGACCACCGACAACCGGCAGAAGAACACCCGGACGGACCGGATCGACCTCCGGAGCACCCCGACCGCCCGCGACTTCCGCGAAGCGCACCGCGCCCACGCGCGCTCCACCCGGGCCGGCCGTCTCCGGCTCGCCCTCACCCTCGCGCTGACCGTCGCGGTCATGGCGGTGGGCGTCCGCGGCGGCTCGGTCACCGTGCTGTCCCTGGTGATGGGCGTCGCCTACCTCTTCTTCGCCCTGGTCTTCCTGCCCAGGGCGCAGGCCGGCCGGGCCGCCGCCCGGGCCGCGGAGAACGGCGGGCAGCGGGTCCGCGTCGACGCCGACGGCGTACGCGTCACCGAGGGCGGCGAGCAGCGGCGGTACGCCTGGACGGAGATCGCCCGCCACCTGGAGACGGAGCGCCTGTTCCTGCTGATCGGAGCCGACCGGGCCCAGTCCTGCCTCGCCGTCCTGCCGAAGGAGGGCTCCGGCGACCGGCTGCGCACCCTGCTGGAGAACCGGCCCGCCGCGGACCGGCCGATCTGACCGAAACGGCCGCGCGAGCCCGCGACGCCGTGTGAGGCTTCGGTCATGCGTGCGACGTACCCCGCCCCTCGTTCCCCCGCCCCGGCCCACGGCCTCCACCTGCGTCCCTGGCGTCCGGCGGACGCCGCCGCCCTGGTCGAGGCCCACCGGGACGAGGCCATGCGCCGGTGGCTGACCGATCCAATCGACGACGTGGCCGCGGCCCGCGGGTGGATCGACGCGCAGGAGGAGGCGGCCGGGCGCGGCGAGCGGTTCTCCTTCGTGGTCGTGGAGGAGGGCGCCGACAGGGACGAGCGGGCCGTCCTGGGGGAGGGGCAGGGCCTGGGCGAGCGAGCCGGAGACCCCGCGGCGGCCGCGGACCTGAAGGCGGTCGGCGACCTCGTGGGCCAGGTGGTGCTGCGTCTCCCGCACCCCGGTGCCCCTGTCGGCGAGGTCGGCTACTGGACCGCCGCGTGGGCCCGCGGCCGTCGGGTGGCCCCGCGCGCCCTCGAGGCGCTCACCGGCTGGGCGTTCGCCTCCTTCGACGGGCTGACCGCCCTGGAGCTCACCCACCAGGAGTCCAACCACGCCTCCTGCCGGGTCGCCGCACGCTGCGGCTACGCCCTCGGCCGCGTCCTGCCGCCCTGGCCACCGCAGTTCCCCGACCCCGGCCACGTCCACGTCCGTCACCGCGACGGCTGACCCGCCCCGGCCGCCACGCGACAGTCCGAGACACCCCTGCCCCCGACCGGAACGGAGCACCGGCATGCCCTTCCTCAAGACCTCCGACGACCTCGAGATCCACTACCAGCTCTGGGAGGCGGAGTCCGACCTGCCGCCGATCGTCCTGCACCACGGCTTCATCGCCGACTCCGACATCGAGTGGGTCGCCCCCGGCGTCGTACGGCTCCTCAACGAGGCGGGTCGCCGGGTCCTGGCCCTCGACGCCCGCGGCCACGGACGCAGCGCCAAGCCCCACGACCCGGCACGCTACGGCGAGGCCCGCATGTCCGAGGACCTGCGCGAACTGATGGACCATCTCGGGGAGAGCGCCTACGACCTCGTCGGCTACTCCATGGGCGCCGTGGTCAGCCTGCTGACGGCCGCACAGGACCGCCGGGTCCGCCGCCTGGTGATCGGCGGCGTGGGAGCCGCCGTGGTCGAACTCGGGGGAGTGGACAGCCGGGTGATCGGCGGCGACGTCCTGGTGGACGCCCTGACCGTCGACGACCCGGCGACCGTGAAGGACCCGGCCGCGGCCGCGTTCCGCGCCTTCGTCGACGCCGTCGGCGGCGACCGGCTCGCCCTGGCCGCGCACGCCCGGGCGATCCACCAGCGACCGATACCCCTGGCCGAGGTCACCGCTCCCACCCTGCTCCTGGCCGGCGGCGAGGACCCGCTCGCCGCCCGGCCCGAGGTGCTCGCCGACGCCCTCCCCGAAGCCACCCTGCGGATGCTGCGCGGCGACCACCTCGGCGCTGTCCGCGACCCGGCCTTCGTGGCCGAACTGTCCGCGTTCCTCGACGCCCGCTGACCTCCGCGGCCGCGCGGCACGCGAGGGGCCCTCGGCCCGGGACGGCCCGCGCGGCCCCACCGGGCTACCGGTCCGATGCCGCGCCGGCGAGCGGCCGGTTCGTGCCGCCCTGCCGGGCTACCGGTTCGTGCCGCGACGCCGGGCGGCCAGGCCGTACCTCGCCGCCGGGCCGAGCGGCGTGTGCCGGCGGAGGAGCAGGGGCCGGGGCAGGGGCCCGGCACCCGCCGGTGCGGGCGTGGCCCGGTCGGGACACGTCGCCCGAGGGGGCGTTCGCAACCGCGTCGCCCGAGGCCCACCGCCGCACCCGGCGGTTACGCCCCCGCGTCCTCCCCGGCCGCCCGCAGCTGCTCCAGGACCAGCGGATCGATCGCCCCGTCGACCAGCCGCTCCTCGAGGTTGGCGATCCCCGCCCACTCCGACAGCGCCACCTCCAGCTCCACCCCGCGGTGCCCCAGCGCGTCCAGCCGCCCGGCCACCTCCTCGGCCAGCTCACCGTCGAGCGGCAGCAACGTGCCCGGGTCCGGCCGGCCGAAGTAGAGGTCGTGCAGCTCCAGCAGCCGGCCCAGTTCCGCCGACGGATCGGCGTGGTCGTCGACCCGCAGGTCCACCAGCACGTCGCTGCCGCCGCCGTAGCCGCCGCCCGGCGACACCACCAGCAGGGCGGCGCTCTGCCGCCCCCGGCTGTCCCCGCCGGCACGGTCGCCCGCCAGCAGCGCGGCGTGCAGGCGCCTCGCCAGCGGAAGCTCCTCGTCCGCCGCCAGCCAGGCCTCCTCCATGGCCCGCACCACCTCTGGGCCGGCAGGATGTTGCCCTGGATCGCGTAGTTCGGCCCGGACGCGCCGCCCGCCCACGTCATGCAGGCCCGCCCGGTCCAGGACGCCGAGCCGCCCTCCCGGTCGACGACCCCGACCTGCCGGTCGTCGCGCCGCTCGTCGGCGGCGATCAGCGCCTCCAGCGTGTCCCCGGCGGAGCGGCCCTCGGCCAGCAGGCCCAAGCCGTCCGGGCGGTAGGCGAGGTTGGCCAGCGCCTGCGTGGCGACCGCGCCCGCCCCGGCCCGCGCCCCCGGAACGGCCGCCCCCACGGCGAGGAACTTCGACGCGACGGCGACCCCGAAACAGGTCCCGTCCGCACTGCGCGCAGCGATCGAGAAAGTCATGGCCGGACCTTAACCCCCCGCTTCGAGGCCCCCACCCACGCCGTCCGTCCGGCACGGTAGGCTCGTCGCGCCAGTCGAACTCCACGAGGTGGGGTCAGGGAACCCGGTGAGATTCCGGGACTGACGCGCAGCGGTGAGGGTGACGGTCGGGCACGTGCGGGCGCAACAGGCGCCGCGCAGCCACTGGAGCGACGCTCCGGGAAGGCGCCCGAACCGGAGGAACCCGAGTCCGAAGACCTGCTGGCGCTGGCGGTGACGGGCCGCCAGGTCGACCGAGGACCCCGCGAACGGGCCCCTGACCTCGAAGGACTCGTATGTCCCCGATGGATTCCGCCTTCCTGTCCGCCCGGCGTGCCCGGCGTGCCCGGCGCGACCGCTGCCCGGGCGTGCTGCGCCCCTGGCAGGCCGAGGACGGTCTCCTGGTCCGGCTGCGCCTCATCGGCGGCCGCCTGCCCACGGAGTCCCTCACCGCCCTCACCGCCGTCGCCGAACGCCACGGAGACGGCCGCGTCCACGTCACGGGCCGCGCCAACCTCCAGATACGGGCCCTGCCCAGCAACCAGGGCCGCCTCGGCAGCGCCGTCCTCGACGCCGTCGAAGCCACCGGCCTGCTGCCCTCGCGCACCCACGAACTCGTCAGGAACGTCATGGTCTCCCCCCGCACCGGTGTCAAAGGCGGGCGCGCCGACCTCGGCCCGGTGGCGGCCGAACTCGACCGGCTGCTGTGCGCCGAGCCCTGCCTGGCCGGTCTGCCCGCACGCTTCCTGTTCGTCCTCGACGACGGCCGGGGCGACCTGATCACCCGCACCTGCGACCTCGGCCTGGTGGCCCTGGACGACGGCACCGCGCAGCTGCGCGTCGGCGACGGCTGGGGCGCCCGCGTCCCGCTGTCCGAGGCCGCGCCGGCCCTGACCGGGCTCGCCCGGCGCTTCATGGACGCCCGGGGCATCGGCCCCACCGCCCCCTGGCACGTCGTCGAACTGCCCGAACCCCTCGGCGAGTCGGCCGCCCCGGACCCAGGACTGCCGAGCCCCGAACCACCCCTGCCACCAGGCCCGCTGCCCGAGGGAGGACGGCACGTGCCCGTACCCGAATCCGGGCTCGGCTCCGAGGACGTCGCCCGGCTCGTCGAGGAGGCCCACGCGGCGGGCGCCACCGAACTCACCGTCACCCCCTGGCGCGGCGTGATCGTCCCGGGAGCCGCCGCATGAGCGCCACCACCGCATCCGGGCGCCCCGTCGAGCCCCGCAGGCCCGGCCGGCACTACGACTACCTCGCCGACGGCCCGGCCATCTACGTCGACTCCTTCGCCACCATCCGCCGCGAGGCCCGCCTGGACCACGTCCCCGCCGAGGCGGAACGTCTCGCCGTGCGGATGATCCACGGCGCCGGCCAGGTCGACCTCGCCGACGACCTGGTGATCCACCCCGAACTGGTGCCCGCCGCGCGCACCGCCCTGCGCTCGGGCGCGCCCATCCTCTGCGACGTCACCATGGTCGCCACCGGAGTCACCCGCGGCAGACTCCCACGCGACAACGATGTCGTCTGCCTGCTCGGCGACGAGCGGGTGCCCGCTCTCGCCCGCCGCTGGGGCACCACCCGCACCGCCGCCGCCGTCTCCCTCTGGGAACCGCTGATGGAGGGCGCCGTGGTCGCCGTCGGCAACGCGCCCACCGCCCTGTTCCACCTGCTGGAGATGCTCGTCGACGGGGCGCCCCGCCCCGCGGCGATCGTGGGCTGCCCGGTCGGCTTCATCGGCGCCGCCGAGTCCAAGCAGGCCCTCACCGAACTCGCCGGAACCCACGGCATCGACATCCCGTACGTCACCGTCCACGGCCGCCGCGGCGGCTCCGCCATGACGTCGTCGGCCCTCAACGCACTCGCCAAGGAGGAGGAGTGACCGGACGTTTCCACGGAGTCGGCGTCGGCCCCGGCGACCCCGAACTGATCACTCTCAAGGCGGCCCGGCTGATCGCCTCCGCCGACGTGGTCGCCTATCACGCGGGCCGCGGCAAGGAGTCCAACGCCCGCCGCATCGCGGCCTCGCTCATCCCGGACACCGCGGTCGAGGAGCGGCTGACCTATCCGGTCACCACCGGCGCCACCGATCACCCCGGGGGTTACACGGGCGCCCTGGCCGACTTCTACGAGGAGTCCGCCACCCGGCTCGCCGCCCACCTCGAGGCCGGACGCGACGTCGTGCTGCTCTCCGAGGGCGACCCGCTGTTCTACGGGTCGTACATGTACATGCACGACCGGCTCGCCGAGCGGTTCGAGACGCAGATCGTGCCCGGCGTCCCGGCGTTCGCCGCCGCCGCGGCCGCCGCCGCGGCCCCGCTCTCCCGGCAGACCGACGTGCTCACCGTGCTCCCGGGCACCCTGCCCGAACCGGAGCTCGCCCGCAGGCTCGCCGACACCGACGCCGCCGTCGTGATGAAGCTGGGACGCACCTTCCCGGCCGTGCGCCGCGCGCTGGAGGCGGCGGGGCGGCTCGACCACGCGGTCTACGTCGAACGCGCCTCGATGGAGGGCGAACGGCGCCTGCCCGTGGCCGAGGTGGACCCGTCCACCGTGCCGTACTTCTCGCTGATCCTCGTCACCGGCGACAGCCGCAACGGGGCCCGCTCACGCACCCCCGGGGAACAGGCCGCGTCCCTCACGGGATCCGCACCGGACGGTGTCGTCTCCGCGACGCCGGCCTCGCCGGCCTCGGCAACCTCGGCGGCCGAGTTGCTGGTCGTCGGCCTGGGCCCCGGCCCCGATGCCTGGCTGACCCCCGAGGCGTCCGCCGCGCTCGCCGAGGTCGACCACGTCGTCGGCTACGGCCCCTACGTCGACCGGGTCCCCCAGCGTGCCGGCCTGACCAGACACGCCTCCGGTAACACCGTGGAGCTCGAACGCGCACGCCTGGCCTTGGAGTTGGCCGCACGGGGCGAGCGCGTCGCGGTGGTCTCCGGCGGGGACGCCGGGGTCTTCGGCATGGCCACCGCCGTCTTCGAGGCCGCCGAGGACCCGGACCTGCGGCACGTGCCGGTGCGGGTGCTGCCCGGTGTCAGCGCCGTCCAGGCCGTCGCCGCACGGGCCGGCGCGCCCGTGGGCGGCGACTTCGCGGTCGTCAGCCTCTCCGACCGGCTCAAGCCGTGGGACGTCGTCGAACGCCGCCTGCACGCCGTCGCCGAGGCCGACCTGGCGCTGGCCGTGTACAACCCCGCCTCCCGCTCCCGCACGGAACAGATCGCCACTGCGCGCCGCGTCCTGCTGGAGCACCGCGCGCCGGAGACCGTCGTCGTGGTCGGCCGGGGCGTCGGACGGCCCGGCGAGTCGCTCACCGTCACCACGCTCGGCGAACTCGACCCCGCGACCATCGACATGCGCTGCCTGCTGATCGTCGGCGCCTCCGGCACCCGCGTCTCGGCGTCGGGCCGGGTCTGGACACCGAGGTGGGTGAAGCCGTGACCGTCCACTTCGTCGGCGCCGGCCCCGGCGCCGCGGACCTGCTCACCGTCCGGGCGGTGCGCCTGCTCGCCGCGGCCGGAACGGTGCTCTACCCCGGCACCTACCTGGACCCGCTGGTCCTCGACCACTGCGCGCCCGGCGCCGAACTGGTCGACACCCAGCGGCTCGACCTGGACCGGATCACCGAGCACCTGGTCGACGCCCACCGGCAGGGCCAGGAGGTCGTCCGCCTGACCTCCGGCGATCCCTCGCTGTACTCGGCGCTCGCCGAGCAGACCCGCCGCCTGGACGCCCACGGCGTCCCCTGGGACGTCACCCCCGGCGTCCCCGCCTACGCCGCCGCCGCGGCCGTGGCGGGGCGGGAGCTGACCGTCCCGCTGCTCGCCCAGTCCGTGGTCCTCACCCGCACCCGGGCCCGGTCGACCGCGATGCCCGCGACCGAGTCGCTGGCCGCGTTCGCCGCCACCCGGGCCACCCTGGTGCTGCACCTGGCCATCACCCGGATCCGCGAACTGATGGAGGAGCTGACGCCCGAGTACGGCCCCGACTGTCCGGTGGTGGTGGTCCACCGGGCCAGCCAGCCGCAGGAGTCGGTGCTGCGCGGCACCGTCGCGGACATCGCCGACGCGGTGGAGACGGCCGGCCTGCGGCAGGCCGCCGTCATCCTGGTGGGCCGGGCGCTCGACCCGGCCCCCGGCGGCGAGTCGTTCCTCTACGACCCGGCCCGCCCTCGCCTCAGCCCACCGTCAGGCTCCACTGGGTGACCGTCCGCGCCGGCGTCCAGCCGGTGAACGAACCGATGGGCGCCGTCGTCTCCACCGCCAGGCGGGTCAACTCCCCGCCGTGGCGGCGGTAGGCGTCCGCGAGCAGCGTCTCCGTCTCCAGCGTCACCCCGTGCACCACCAGCCGGCCGCCCGGCCGCAGCGCCCCCAGACATGCCTCCAGGACGCCTGGCCGGGTGGCCCCGCCACCGATGAACACCGCGTCCGGCGCGGCCAGTCCGGCCAGCGCGTCCGGGGCCCGCCCGGTCACCACCCGCAGCCCCGGCACGCCCAGCCGGCCCGCGTTACGGGCGACGCGGGCGGCGCGTCCGGCGTCCGCCTCCACGGCGGTGGTGACACAGGTGGGGTGCGCCCGCATCCACTCGATGCCCACCGATCCGGCGCCCGCGCCCACGTCCCACAGGTGCTGTCCCGGCGCGGGCGCCAGCCGTGCCAACGCCGAGGCCCGAAGGTCACGCCGGGTCAGCTGGCCGTCGTTCTCGAACGCGTCGTCCGGCAGCCCCGCCACCAGACCGTGGGCCGGCGGCCCCGCGAGCTCCAGAGCCAGCACGTTCAGGGCCGGCGCCTCGCCGGGTGGCGAGGCCAGCCAGTCGTCGGCCGTGCCCGACAACCGCGACTCGAGGTCCGTGCCCAGGTCGCCGAGCACCGTCACCACGCTCCGCCCGTATCCCGCGCCCGCCAGCAGCGCCGCCACCGCGGTCGGGGTCGCAGCGTCGGAGGACAGCACCAGCACCCGGTGCCCGGGCGCCAACTCCCGCAGCAGCAACCGCGGATCACGGCCCACCAGCGTCACCACGGCGCACCGCTCCGACGGCCAGCCCATGCGGGCCCGCGCCAACGCCACCGAGGAAACCGCCGGTTCGACGTCCACCGAGCCGACTCCCAGCAGATCGACGAGGGTCGTGCCGATACCGGACACCAGCGGGTCGCCCGAGGCCAGCGCCACCACCCGCGCCCCGCCCAGCGACGCCAGCAGCGGGGGCAGGCCCTCGCGCAGTGGCGAGGGCCACGCCTCACGGCGCTGCCCGGTCACCTCCGGCAGCATCGCCAGATGCCGCCGCCCGCCCAGCACCACCTCCGCCTCCAGCACCGTGCGTCGCAGCCGCTCGGGCAGCGAGGGCCAGCCGTCGGCGGTCACGCCGACGACGGTGATCCGGGAAGCGGCGGCCTGGGAGACGGTGTTCGTGGAGGCGGTGTTCGTGGAGGCAGGGGGAGGGGGCGTGCCGATCGTCATGCCGGTGACGCTATCGTGGTCCATCACAGGCACGAGGTGCCCCTACGGCCCAGCCATCGGAAACGGTGAGGACGGCCGGCGGGGAGAATCTGGGAAGCCCGGTGAGATTCCGGCACAGGCCCGCTGCGGTGAACCGAGCCTCGCTCACGAGGACTCGGCAAGTCCGAAGACCGGCCTCGCGCCCGCCCCCATACGGATGGCGAAACGAGCGGGAGCCTCACATGCCATTGGTGCGTTCGCACTACCCCTTTTCCGCGATCGTCGGCTGCGACGCCGGCGAACTCGACGACCTCGGCCTCTCCCTGGTCCTGACCGGCATCTCGCCCGCGATCGGCGGCGTCCTCGTCCGCGGCGAGAAGGGCACCGCCAAGTCGACCGCCGCCCGCGCGCTGGCCGCCCTGCTGCCGCCCGTGGACGTCCACCCCGAGGACCGCTTCTCCACGGACCCCGCCGACCCCGACGACGCCTCGCCGGACGGCCCCTTCGCGGCTGGCGCCCCGGTGGAGAGCCGCCCGGTGCGGCTCGTCGAACTCCCCGTGGGCGCCACCGAGGACCGCGTCCTCGGCTCCCTGCACCTCGAGAAGGCCCTCGCGCACGGCAAGGTGGCCTACGAGCCCGGTCTGCTGGCCCGCGCCCACCGCGGCATCCTGTACGCCGACGAGGTCAACCTCCTCCCCGACCACCTGGTCGACCTGCTGCTGGACGCCGCCGCCACCGGGCGGGTCACCGTCGAACGCGACGGGTTCTCCGTGGAGCACTCCGCCCGGTTCCTGCTCATCGGCACCATGAACCCCGAGGAGGGCGAGCTGCGGCCGCAGCTCCTCGACCGGTTCGGCCTCACCGTCGAGGTCGCCGCGCCTCGCGATCCCGCGCCCCGTGCCGAGGTGGTGCGGCGGCGGATGGCCTACGACGCCGACCCGGCCGGCTTCGCGGCGCGCCACCGTCCCGCCGAACAGGCCCTGGCGGCCCGGGTGGCCGCGGCCCGCGAGCGGCTCGGCCAAGTCCTCCTCCCGGACACCGCGCTCACCAAGATCGCCGAGATATGCGCCGCGTTCGACGTGGACGGGCTGCGCGCCGACATCGTCACCGCCCGCACCGCGGTGGCCCACGCCGCCTGGGCCGGCCGGACCACCGTGACCCGCGCCGACATCCGCCGCGCCGCCCGGCTCGCCCTGCCGCACCGGCGCCGCCGCAACCCCTTCGACGCGCCCGGGCTCGACGAGGACCTGCTCGACCGGATCCTGGGCGACGACGAACTCCCACCGGACCCGCCGCCCTCCCAGCCCCCGGCCGACGAGGGCCCGGACGGGGCGGGCGACGACGGACCAGGCGACGACGGACTCGGGGAGGACGCACCCGGGGAGAACGACGCGCGCGAACCGGGGGCGACAGGAGGCGGCGCCGAAGGCGGTCAGGCCCCCGACGACGCCACCCCGAAGGCCCCGGAGCCCGCCGCCGGACCGGACGACTCCCCGGACGCGGACGCCGACCGGACGCCTGCCGCACCCCCCGGCCGGGGAGCCGCGCAGGACACCACCGTCAAGGCCACCGCCCCCTACCGCCCGCGACTGCTCACCGTCCGGGGCACCGGCGAGGGCACCGACGGCCGCCGCAGCCGCGCCCTGGGAAGCCGGGGCCGCCGGGTCGGCGTCGCCCGGCCCGGCCAGGACGCCGGGGGCTCCCTGCACCTGGTCGAGACGGTGCGCGCGGCGGCGGCCCGCACCCGGACCGGCCGCGCCGACGGCCCGCTGCGGCTGCGCGGCGAGGACCTGCGCACCGCCGTCAGGGAGGGCCGCGAGGCCAACCTGATCCTCTTCTGCGTCGACGCCTCCGGTTCCATGGCGGCCCGCAAGCGCATGAGCCAGGTCAAGACCGCCGTCCTCTCCCTGCTCCTCGACGCCTACCGCCGCCGCGACAAGGTCGGCCTGATCACCTTCCGCGGGCAGCACGCCGAACTCGCCCTGCCCCCCACCCACTCGGTGGACATCGCCGCCGCCCGCCTCGACGACCTTCCGGCCGGCGGCCGCACGCCCCTCGCCGAGGGACTGCTGGAGGCCGCCCGCGTCGTCGCCCGCGAACGCCGGCGCCACCCGCGGTTGCGTCCCCTGCTGGTCGTCGTCACCGACGGCCGCGCCACCGGTGGCAAGGACGCCGTCGCCCGCTCGCTGCGGGCCGCCGACCAGGTCGCCTCCCTCGGCGTCAGCGCCGTGGTGGTCGACAGCGAGTCCGGCCCCCTGCGGCTCGGCCTGGCCGCCGGCCTGGCCGCCCGCCTGCACGCCGACCACCTGCCCGTCCGCGAGGTCAGCGCCGACGCGCTGAGCACCGCCGTCCGAGAGAGGGCCGCCTGATGCCCCAGGGACAGCCGACCGTCGTGCCCGACGACGGACTCACCACCCGCCAGCGCCGTAACAAGCCCCTCCTGGTCGTCCACACCGGCGACGGCAAGGGCAAGTCCACCGCCGCCTTCGGCCTCGCCCTGCGCGGCTGGAACCAGGGCTGGAACATCGGGGTCTTCCAGTTCGTCAAGTCCGCCAAGTGGCGCATCGGCGAGCAGACGGTCTTGGAGCGCTTGGGCCGGCTCCACGCGGAGACCGGCGAGGGCGGTCCCGTCGAGTGGCACAAGATGGGCTCCGGCTGGTCCTGGACCCGCAAGCACGGCGACGCCGAGGACCACGCCACGGCCGCCGCCGAGGGCTGGGCCGAGATCAAGCGGCGCCTGGCCGAGCAGACGCACGACCTGCTGGTCCTCGACGAGTTCACCTACCCCCTCGCCTGGGGCTGGATCGACGTCGAGGACGTCGTCACCGCCCTGCGCGAGCGCCCCGGCCGCCAGCACGTGGTGATCACCGGACGCCGGGCCGCCCCGCAACTGCTCGAGGCCGCCGACCTGGTCACCGAGATGACCAAGGTCAAGCACCCCATGGACGCGGGGCAGAAGGGCCAGCGAGGCATCGAATGGTGACGCACGCCCGGCCCGGACCCTCGCCGGCCCCGCACGGCACCCCGCCCGTGCCGCTGCCCCGGATCATGATCGCCGCCCCGATGACCGGTCAGGGCAAGACCACCGTCGCCACCGGCCTGATGGCCGCGCTGCGCGCCGCGGGCCACACCGTCAGCGGTCACAAGACCGGCCCCGACTACATCGACCCCGGCTACCACGCCCTCGCCACCGGCCGCCCCGGCCGCAACCTCGACCCCCACCTGGTGGGGGAGGAGCGCGTCGCGCCGCTCCTGCTGCACGGAGCCCGCGGCGCCGACGTCGCCGTGGTCGAGGGCGTGATGGGCCTGCACGACGGGCGGATCGGCACGGACGGCTTCGCCTCCACCGCCCACGTCGCCGCCCTCACCCACACGCCGGTCGTCCTGGTCGTCGACGTCTCCCGGATGTCCCGCTCGGCCGCGGCGATCGTCGAAGGCATGGCCTCCTGGGACCCCGCCGTCGACGTCGTCGGCGTCATCCTCAACAAGGCCGGCTCCGAGCGCAACGTCGCCGAGATACGCCGCTCCCTGCGGCTGCCTGTGCTCGGCGTCGTGCACCGCGACGAGGAGATCGGCGCGCCCTCCCGCCACCTCGGGCTCGTCCCCGCCGCCGAACGCGAGGACTCGGCCCGCGCCGTCCGCCGGCTCGGCGAGCGGATCGCCCGGGACGTCGACGTCGACGCCGTCCTCGCCCTGGCCCGCAGCGCACCGCCGCTGGACGCCGTGGCCTGGAACCCGGCCGACGAGGTCACCGCGCCGCCCGGCGGCGAACGCCCCGTCGTCGCCGTGGCCGGCGGCCGCGCCTTCACCTTCCGCTACACCGAGACCGAGGAACTCCTGACCGCCGCGGGCTGCGAGGTCGTCGCCTTCGACCCGCTGACCGACCCCGCCCTGCCCCCCGGCACCCGTGGCCTCTACCTCGGCGGCGGCTTCCCCGAGGTGTACGCCGCCGAACTCGCCGCCAACGCGGCTTTGTTGACTTCCGTCCGGCAGGCTGTCCGGGACGGCCTGCCCACGGTGGCCGAATGCGCAGGCCTGCTCTACCTCACCGAGACCCTCGACGACATCCCCATGGCCGGCGTGCTCCCCGCCCAGGCCGCGATGACCGGACGCCTCACCCTGCGCTACCCGCACGCGACCTCGCCCGGCGACACCCTCCTGACCAGGGCGGGGGAGCGGGTCACCGGGCACGAGTTCCACCGCACCCGCACCGCCCCCGGCGCCTGCGCCACCACTCCCGCCTGGGAGATCGACGGCCGCCCCGAGGGCTTCGCCTCACCGACGCTGCACG
Organism: Streptomyces sp. NPDC002734; assembly: GCF_040295685.1. Classification (NCBI taxonomy): domain Bacteria; kingdom Bacillati; phylum Actinomycetota; class Actinomycetes; order Kitasatosporales; family Streptomycetaceae; genus Streptomyces; species Streptomyces sp. NPDC002734. Next base: position 30,007 of record NZ_JBEOVU010000027.1, on the reverse strand, counting down.
CCTCCTACCTGCACGTCCACTGGGCCGGACACCCCCGGCTCGCCCAGCGGTTCGCCGACGCCGTCCACCGCGCGGGCGCGTCCGCCGCCCCGCGACCCGGCGGCCCTGCCGCCTGGGACCCACTGCGTCACCACGGCGACTCCGAGGCCCGCGGCGGACTTCTCGACCTCGCCGTCAACGTCTACCCGGGCGAGCGCCCCGACTGGCTCGACCGCGCGCTGCACGACAGCATCGCCGACGCCGCCGCCTACCCCGACGCCGAACCCGCCCGCCGGGCCGTCGCCCGCCGCCACCACCGGCCCCCGCAGGAGGCGCTGCCCACCGCGGGCGCCGCCGAGGCGTTCACCCTCGTCGCCCGCCTGCGCCCCTGGCGGCGCCCGGTGGTCGTCCACCCGCAGTTCACCGAGCCCCACGCCGCCCTCGAACAGGCCGGACACACCGTCACCAGCGTGTTCTGCCGCCCCGAGGACGGCTTCGCCCTCGATGCGGCCGCAGTCCCCGAGGACGCCGACCTCGTCGTCATCGGTAACCCCACCAACCCCACCGGCGCCCTCCACCCGGCGGCCACGCTGCGTGCGCTGCGCCGCCGTGGCCGCCTGATCGTCGTCGACGAGGCCTTCATGGACGCCGTCCCCGGCGAGCCGGAGTCCCTCGCCGACGAGCGCGCCGAAGGGCTGCTGGTGATCCGCAGCCTCACCAAGCACTGGTCGATCCCCGGCATACGCGCCGGCTACGTCGTCGGCGACCCGGCCGTCGTGCGGGAACTGGCCCGCGCCCAGACCCCCTGGTCGCTGTCGTCGCCCGCCGTCGCCGCCACCGTCGCCTGCACCGCCCCTGAGGCGCTCCCCGAGGCCCGTGCCCGGGCCGAACAGCTCGCCGTGTGGCGGGAGTTCCTCCAGGACGGGCTGGCCGCCGCCGGGGTGCCGTTCACCCCCTCCAGCGGCCCCTTCGTCCTCGCCCGGCCGGGGGAGGGGCTGCACGGCCTGCTTCGCGAGCACGGCGTCGCCGCCCGGCGCGCCGACACCTTCCCCGGCCTGGACGCCTCCTGGATCCGCCTCGCGGTCCGGCCGCCGGAGACCACCCGCCGCTTCCTCGACGCCCTCGCGGAGGTGCGGGCATGCGCCGCTCCCGCGTGACCGCCTCCCCGGCGAGCACCCGCGCGGCCGGTCTCCTCCTGGGGCACGCCGCCGACCGGTTCCTGGGCGACCCGCGCCGTTTCCACCCGGTCGCCGGCTTCGGCACCGTCGCCGGGGCCCTCGAACGGCGCCTGCACGCCGACTCCCGCGCCCGGGGCGCCGCCTACACCGCGCTGCTGGTCGGCGGCGCCGCGGCCCTCGGCGTCGCCGCCGAACGGGCCGCCGCCCGCCGTCCCGTGACCCACGTGGCCGTCACCGCCCTGGCCACCTGGGCCGTCCTCGGCGGACGCTCCCTGGAACGCGAGGCGTCCGCGGTCCACGCCCGCCTCGCCGCCCCCGACCTGCCCGCCGCCCGCCGCCGGCTCCGATCCCTGGTGGGCCGCGACACCACCACCCTGGACGAGGGACAGGTCGCCCGGGCCGTCGTCGAGTCCGTCGCCGAGAACACCTCCGACGCCGTGGTCGCCCCCCTCGTCTGGGGCGCCCTGGCCGGCGTCCCCGGCCTGATCGCCTACCGGGCCGCCAACACCCTCGACGCCATGGTCGGCCACCGCACCCCCCGCCACGTGCGCTTCGGCTGGGCCTCCGCCCGCCTCGACGACCTCCTCAACCTGCCCGGCGCCCGCCTGGCCGGCCTGCTCACCGCCGCCACCTCGCCCAACGGCCCCACCGCGCCCCTGGTTGCCTGGCGCCGCGACGCCGCCGGCCACCCCAGCCCCAACGCGGGCGTCGTCGAGGCCTCCTTCGCCGGCGCCCTCGGCCTCACCCTCGGCGGCACCAACCACTACGCCTCCGGCACCGAACACCGCCCGACCATGGGCGACGGCGCACCCCCCACCCCACCCGACATCCCCCGCGCCACCACCCTGGCCCGCCGCGTCGGCCTCAGCGCCGCCCTCGCCGCGGCGGCATTCGCGGCGGCACGGACCTCTGCCCGACGCGAGAGCACGAGCGACTCGCCGACCCGGGCGTGACCGGTACCGAGGAGAAGCAGATGCGGTTGCGCGACGTCGCACCGGACGACCTCGGCGCGTACATCAGGATGCGCTGCGATCCCGTCATGATGGCGGACCTGGGCGGCCCCCTGCCGCGGGAGGGGATGGCGGACAAGGTCCGTCGCGACGCCCGGGAGGCGGCGGACGACATCGCGTGGCTGAAGATGATCGTCCCTGACGGGGCCGGTCCCGAAGTGGTGGCCGGGACCGTGACCATCTGGTCCCACGAGAGTGGCGACGGGCCGATGTCCGAGATCGGCTGGATGGTCCTGCCCGAATGGCAGGGCCAGGGCCTCGGCAAGCGAGCCGTCCGCGCCCTGCTGGAAGAGGCCAGGGACCAGAACCGCTGGGGCCCGGTGCACGCCTTCCCGGCCGTGGACAACGCGGCGTCCAACGGCATCTGCCGCTCCGTCGGGTTCCGCCACCTCCGTGAGGCCGACATCAGCTTCGCGGGACGGGTCCTCAGGACCAACCACTGGGTGATCGACCCGGGCAGGGACCTGCGCCGGGAGCGTGACGCCGACCGTCCGGCACGGACCGGGCGGCCGGGGGACGCCACGCCCCCGCGCCGCGGGTCCGGGCCGGGCGGCTGCTAACGTCCGAAGCCATGGACGACAGCGTGTACACGGGCAACGCCGGCCAGGACGCGGCCCTCGACCGGGGCTGGCTGCTCGGGCACTTCAAGGAGCCGGGCGACCCGCGACACAGCGAGGCCCTGGAGATCAAGTGGGGCGTCCACCCCCGGGGCGACCGGCGGGCCCAGTGGGTGCGCGGCGAGAAGCGCACCGCACTGCAGGTGCTCGTCAGCGGGCGGTTCCGGGTCGAGTTCCCCCACCGCAGCGTCGTGCTGGAGCGGCAGGGGGACTACGTCGTGTGGGGCGAGGGCGTGGACCACTCCTGGGTCGCGGAGGAGGAGTCGGTGGTGCTCACCGTGCGCTGGCCCTCCGTCCCCGGCTACGCGGTGCCCGCGGCCGGGGAGGCGTGAGCGCAGGACCGGTCAGCCGGCCGCCGCACGAACCCAGGCGAACGCCTCGGCCACGTCGTGGACCACCGGCACACCCGCCGCGCCCGGTGGCCGCCTGACGACCACCACGGGCACGCCGAGCTCGCGCGCGGCCTCCATCTTCGGCCAGGTGTACGTGCCCCCGGAGTCCTTGGTCACCAGCACGTCCGCGCCGTGCTCACGGAACAACTCCCGCTCACCGTCAAGGGAGTAGGGGCCCCGGCTGGTCACCAACCGCCACGCGGGAGGCAGTTCGAGGTCCGGGACGTCAACGACCCGCGCCAGCACGGCAGTCGACGCCAGAGTCGGCACGAACCGGCGCAGCTCCTGCCGCCCCACCGTCACGAAGGGCCGCACCCCCAGCCGAGCCGCACACCCCGCGGCCTCCTCGTGCGAGGAGACGTACGACCACGCCGGATCCGGCTCCCACCCCGGCCGCTCGAGCCGCAGCAGCGGCACCCTCGAACTCCCGCACGCCGCCTCGGCGTTGGCGCTCATCCCCTGTGCGAACGGATGCGTCGCGTCGACCACCGCGTCGAAGCCGGCGAGCGCCGACCGCAGCCCGGGCACGCCGCCGAAGCCGCCGATCCGCACCTCGCCCACCGGCAGCCGGGGCCGGGCCACCCGGCCCGCCAGCGAGGTCGTCACGTCGATCCCGGCGTCCACCAGCAGCGCTGCCAGCTCCCGCGCCTCCGAGGTCCCGCCCAGCAGCAGCAGCCTCACCGCACACCTCCGGGCGGCAGCACCGGAAGCGAGGCCGGAGCCCCGTCGCGGGCCAGCGCGACCAGCGCGTCGACGTCCAGGTGCTCCTCCGCCAGGTCGGCCAGGCCCTCGATCCGGGCCTCCCGCGCCTTCGCGAACCGCACGCCCGAGGGCGCGCACCCCAGCGCCGCGCCGAGGAACGCCGACCGGAAGGCGTCGCCCTCCAGGCTGCCGTGCCACATCGTCCCGAACACGTTGCCCGCCCGGGCCCCACCCAGGAACTCCTCGGCCCCGTCGCCCACGGTGATCCGACCGTGGTGGATCTCGTAGCCGGACGCCGGCGCCCCCAGCGCCGAACCCTCCGGCAGCCGCAGCGTCTTCTCCGCCGAGAAGTCCGTCCGCACGTCGAGCAGCCCCAGCCCCTCCGCGGACGCGCCCGGCTCCGCCTCGACGCCCTCCGGGTCGGCGACGACCCGCCCCAGCATCTGGAAGCCCCCGCAGACCCCCAGCACCGGCCGCCCCCGCCGGACGTGCTCCACCACCGCCCGGTCCAGGCCACGCGAGCGCAGCCACGCCAGGTCCGCCAGCGTCGAGCGGGTCCCCGGCAGCACCACCAGGTCGGCGTCCGACAGGTCCCCGGGCCCCGACGCGAACACCACGTCCAGGTCCGGCTCCAGGCCGAGCGCGTCCACGTCGGTGAAGTTGCTGACCCGCGGCAGCCGCACCACGGCCACCCGCCGCACCGCGTCCCCGCGCGCCCGGCGGCCCTCCAGGTCGAGGGCGTCCTCCGAGTCCAGCCACAGTCCCGGGTCCCACGGCAGCACACCGAACACCCGGCGCCCGGTGAGCCGTTCCAGGTCCTCAAGCCCCGGCCGCAGCAGACCCACGTCACCGCGGAACTTGTTGACCACGAACCCGGCCATCAGCGCCTGGTCGGCCGGCTCCAGCAGCCCCACCGTCCCGTACATCGAGGCGAACACCCCGCCCCGGTCGATGTCGCCGACCACCACCACCGGCAGCCCGGCGTGCCGCGCCAGCCCCATGTTCACGTAGTCGCCGGCCCGCAGGTTGATCTCGGCGGGGCTCCCCGCGCCCTCGGCCACCACCACGTCGTACCGGGCGGCCAGGTCGTCGTAGGCGGCGTGCGCCGCCCGCGCCAGATGACGGCGCCCCGCCTCCCAGTTCGACGAGGAGACGTTCCCGGCCGGCTGCCCCATCAGCACCACATGGCTACGCCGGTCGGTGCCCGGCTTCAGCAGCACCGGGTTCATGGCCGGCTCGGGCACCGCCCGCGCCGCCACCGCCTGCACCCACTGGGCGCGCCCGATCTCGGCCGTCGCCCCGTCCCGGCCCCGGCACACCATCGAGTTGTTCGACATGTTCTGGGCCTTGTACGGCGCCACCCGCAGCCCCCGCCGGGCGAACGCCCGGCACAGCGCCGTCGTCACCACGCTCTTCCCGGCGTCCGAGGTGGTTCCCGCCACCAGCAGCCCGCTCACGCCACCGCGCCCTTCCTCAGCAGACACACGTCCATCACCCACCCGGCCGCCCGACGCGCCCGCTCCCGCGCCCGCAGGATCTCTGGCAGCACCTCCCCGACCCGCCCGGCCACCAGCTCCTCGCCGTCCGCGCCGAGATTGGCCCCCCACCACACGGACCAGTCCGCCAGCCCCTCGAACCGCGGCTGAGCGCCCAGCATCACCACGATGTTCTCCTGACCCTCCGCGACCGCGGCCGCCAGCCGGCGGGCCGTCGTCACATGCACCGGCCGCCCCACCTCGTGCAGCACCATGCGATGGCGCGCCGCCAGCAGCTGCGGCGCGCTCACCCCGGGCAGTACGTCGTACTCCACCGGCACCACGCCGCGCGCGGCGATCCGCTCCACGATCCGCACCGTGGAGTCGTACAGCGAGGGATCGCCCCACACCAGGAAGGCCGCCGTCCCCCCGCGCGCGGCCAGCACCCCCTCGTAGGCGGCGACCCGCGCCTCGTGCCAGGCCGCCACCGCCCCCGGATAGTCCTTCGGGTCACGCCGGTCACGCTCCGGGTCCGGCACCTCCACCAGCTCCACGCCGTGCGCCTCGCACACCACGCGGCGCGCCTCCAGCAGCCCGTCGTCCTCCGCCTTGCGGGCGGCCACCGCGTAGTCGCAGCCCCGCAGGGCCTCGACGACCTCGGCGGTCAGGTGCCGCGGCCCCATGCCGATGCCCAGGATCCGCACCCTCACCGCGGCGCTCACTCGGACCGCTCCTCCAGCTCGCCCTCGACCTCCAGGTACACCTCGGCCATCGCCCGCAACGTCTCCGGATCCGGCTCCGCCCACAGGCCGCGGTCCGCCGCCTCGTGCAGCCGCTCCACTATGCCGTGCAGCGCCCACGGGTTGGAGCGCCGCAGGAACTCCTGCGTCTCCTCGTCCAGGACGTACTCGGCGGCCAGCTTCTCGTACATCCAGTCGTGCACCACGCCGGCCGTCGCGTCGAACCCGAAGAGGTAGTCGACCGTCGCCGCCAGCTCGAACGCGCCCTTGTAGCCGTGGCGCCGCATCGCCGCGATCCACCGCGGGTTGACCACCCGGGCGCGGAACACCCGGGCCGTCTCCTCGGCCAGCGTCCGGGTGCGCACCGCGTCCGGCGTGGTCGAGTCGCCCACGTACGCCCTGGGGTCGGAGCCGGTCAGCGCCCGGACCGTGGCGATCATGCCGCCGTGGTACTGGAAGTAGTCGTCGGAGTCCGCGATGTCGTGCTCGGCGCTGTCGATGTTCTTCGCCGCCACCTTGATCCGGCGGTAGTTGGCCCGCATGTCGTCCGCCGCCGGCACGCCGTCCAGGCCGCGGCCGTAGGCGAAGCCGCCCCACGCCGTGTACACCTCGGCGAGATCGCGGTCGTCGCGCCAGCTGCCCGACTCCACGAGCTGCAGGATCCCGGCGCCGTAGGATCCCGGCTTCGAGCCGAAGATGCGGGTGGTGGCCCGGCGCTCGTCACCGTGCACCGCCAGGTCCGCCCGGGCGTGCGCCCGCACGAAGTTGCGCTCCTCCGGCTCGTCCAGCACGGCGACCATCCGCACCGCGTCGTCCAGCATCGCCACCACGTGCGGGAAGGCGTCGCGGAAGAAGCCGGAGATGCGGACCGTGACGTCGATCCGGGGACGCCCCAGCTCCTCCAGGGGCACCACCTCGAGCCGCGACACGCGACGGGACGCCTCGTCCCACTCGGGCCGCACGCCCAGCAGCGCCAGCACCTCCGCCACGTCGTCGCCCGAGGTCCGCATCGCCGACGTGCCCCACACCGACAGGCCCACCGACTCCGGGTAGCTCCCGGTGTCCGCCAGGTGCCGCTCCACCAGCGAGCGCGCCATCGCCTGACCGGTCTGCCAGGCCAGCCGCGACGGCACCGCCCGCGGGTCCACGGTGTAGAAGTTGCGTCCGGTCGGCAGCACGTTCACCAGCCCGCGCAGCGGCGAACCCGACGGCCCGGCCGGCACGAACCCGCCCGCGAGGGCGTGCACCACGTGGTCCAACTCCTCGGTGGTACGGGCCAGTCGCGGCACGACCTGCTCGGCGGCGAACTCCAGCACCCGCCGCACCTCCGGGTCGTAGTGCAGGGCCGCGGCGGCCGCCGGGTCCCAGCCCGCGGCCTCCATCCGCTCCACCAGCTCCCGGGCCCGCGCCTCGACGCCGTCGACCACGGCCGAGGCGTCGTCGCCCTTGAGGCCCAGCGCCGCCCGCAGTCCCGGCACGGCACCGCCGACGCCGCCCCACACCTGGGCCGCCCGCAGGATCGCCAGCACCAGGTTGACCCGGGCCTCACCGGCCGGGGCCTCGCCCAGCACATGCAGGCCGTCGCGGATCTGCGCGTCCTTGATCTCGCAGAGCCAGCCGTCGACGTGGAGCAGGAAGTCGTCGAACTCCTCGTCGTCCGGGCGCTGTTCCAGACCCAGGTCGCGGTGCAGTTCCGCCGCGCGCATCAGCGACCAGATCTCGCCCCGCACCGCCGGCAGCTTCGCCGGGTCCATGCTCGCGATGTTCGCGTGCTCGTCCAACAGCTGCTCCAGGCGCGCGATGTCGCCGTAGGACTCGGCGCGCGCCATCGGCGGGATCAGGTGGTCCACGACGGTGGCGTGCGCACGCCGCTTGGCCTGCGCGCCCTCTCCCGGGTCGTTCACCAGGAACGGGTAGACCAACGGCATCCCGCCCAGCGCGGCGTCGGTGGCGCAGGCCGCCGACAGCGCGGCGTTCTTGCCCGGCAGCCACTCCAGCGACCCGTGCTTGCCCAGGTGGACGACGGCGTCCGCGCCGAAACCGTTCTCCAGCCAGCGGTACGCGGCCAGGTAGTGATGACTCGGCGGCAGCGACGGGTCGTGGTAGATCGCCACCGGGTTCTCCCCGAAGCCGCGCGGCGGCTGCACCAGCACCACCACGTTGCCCGCCCGCAGCGCGGCCAGCACGATCTCCCCGGCCTCGTTGACGAACAGCCGGCCCGGAGCCGGGCCCCAGGCCTCGGTCATCGCGTCCCGCAGCACGGACGGCACGCCGGCCGTCCACGCCGCGTACTCCTCGGCGGTGATCCGCACGTGGGCGTCGGTGAGCTGGCCGGAGGTCAGCCACTCCTCGTCCTGGCCGCCGGCGGCGATCACCGCGTGGATCAGCGCGTCCCCGGCCTCCTGGTCGTCGGGCAGGTCGAGGCCCGGCAGGTCGCCCTCCGCGCCCAGGTCGTAACCCTCCGCCCGCAGCCGCCGCAGCAGCCGCACCGCGGAGCGGGGGGTGTCGAGACCGACCGCGTTGCCGATGCGGGAGTGCTTGGTCGGGTAGGCCGACAGCACCACGGCGACGCGCTTCTCCCCGTTCGGCACGTGCCGCAGCCGGGCGTGGTTGACCGCGATGTCCGCCAGCCGAGCGCACCGCTCGGGGTCCGCGACGTAACGCGGCAGGCCGTCCCGGTCGATCTCCTTGAAGGAGAACGGCACCGTGATGATCCGCCCGTCGAACTCCGGGATGGCGATCTGGCTCGCCGAGTCCAGCGGCGTGACGCCGTCCTCCGACGCCGCCCACTCCTCACGGGAACTCGTCAGGCACAGCCCTTGCAACACCGGGACGTCCAGGGCGGCCATCCGCTCCACGTCCCAGGCCTCGTCGTCGCCGCCCGCACTCGCCGACGCCGGGACGCTGCCGCCCGCCGCCAGCACCGTCACCACCAGCGCGTCGAAACCGGCCAGCGCCTCGTACAGCTCGTCCGGCGCCGACCGCAGCGAGCCGGCGAACACCGGCACGCCCACGGCACGACCGGTGGCGTCCACCGCGTCGGCCAGGGTGTGCGCGAACGCCGCGTTGCCGCCCGCCTCATGGGCCCGGTAGTAGAGGATCCCGACCTTGGGCAGAGGACCGTCGCCGGTCGCCGTGCCCCGGCCCTCCCGCGCCGCGAACCCCCACAGCGGCACCGCCTCCGGAGGCTCGAAGCCCTCGCCGGTGAGCAGCACGGTGTCGGAGAGGAACGCGTGCAGCCGTCGCAGATTGGCCGGCCCGCCCTCCGCGAGATACCGGTGGGCGTCGGCCGCCACGCCGACCGGCACCGTCGAGTGTTCCATCAGCTCGGCGCTCGGCTGGAGCTCACCGCCCAGCACCACCAGCGGCGTACCCCGCTCACGGACGGCCGCGAGCCCCGGCCACAGGTCGTGCGGAGACCCCAGCAGCCGCACCACCACCAGGGCGGCGCCGTCGACCACGGCGGAGAGTTCCTCGTCGGAGGCCCGGGACGGATTGGCCCACACGTACGCGGCGCCACTGGCCCGCGCGGAGAGCAGATCGGTGTCGGACGTGGACAGCAGCGCAACAGGCACGGTCAAGGCCGTGATCCTCCCTCGGGGTTCTCGCCCCGTACGACGGTCGGACGACCCGTGGCCAGTGTCTGGCTGCGTCCCCGAACGGGGAACGTCACAGTGGCGGAACCGCCCCGGAATCGCACCGGGTTCCTGCACCACGGGAAGTGGCCCTCACCCTATCCGGGTGACCGCCCGCCGCGCACCAGGGCCCCTTCCCACCGCGCACCATGCCCCTGTCCGCCGCGGACCAGGACCTCTCCGCGCCGCGCACCGGGGCGCCTGCCCCACGCGCGGTCGGGGCCCTCCGCCTCGGCGCCCGCGGCCTCAGCCGCCCGCCTCACGCCCCGCCCGCCCCACGCGCCGTGCCCCTACGCGCCGCCCGCTCGGGCCACCCGCGAGACGGTCTCCCGCAGTCCCTCCAGGTACCGCTCCATGCTCCGCAGCGCCGGCCCGGTGTCCGGATACCGCGCGGCGAACTGCAGCCCCTCGTGCACGCGGCTCACCCACACGCACACCTGATCCCCGTACGACACCCGCAGCAGCCCGTACGCGTGCAGCTCGTCCCACCTCTCCGAGCCCGGCACCCCACGCCCGTCGACGAACGACACGATCGAGTACAGGTCGGGGGAACGCGGCCGGAACTCCGCGCCCAGCAGCCGCAGCACCCGGGCGATCGGCATCCGCGCCAGCTTCCGGTTCCCCCGCAGCGCCGCCCGCACCCGCCGCAGCGCCTCCTCGAACCCGGCCCCGTCGGAGAGGTCGACCTCGATGGGCACCCCGCCCACGTACCAGCCCACGGAGTCCTGCCACCGCGACTGCGCCCGGGTGTGGAAGGGCACCACCGTCCGGTACACCGACGTGCCCGCGATCTCCCGCACCAGCACCGCCGTCGCGGCCAGCACGCCCACCAGGCTTCCGCCGAACGGCCGGCAGTACGCCTCGAACCCCGCCGCGTCCTCCGCCCCGACCAGTGTGTCCTGCAGCAGCTTCTGCGTCGGGAGCTTGCCCTCCACGGCGTCCAGGCCGAGGTCCACCGGGAAGTTGGGCAGCTGCCCGTCGCACCGCGAGACGAACTCGCGCCACCGCGCCACGATCTCGTGACCGTCGTCGACCCGGTCCGCGTCCGCCCGCTCGGCCTCGCAGAAGTCCACGTAGCTGCCCGCCGGAGGCTGTGCCACCGTCCGGCCCTCGACGGCCGCGGCGTAGAACTCGTGGACCTCGGCCGGGATCCGGTGCAGCGAGTAGGCGTCCACGTTGCTGTGGTCGAAGGCCATGTACACACTGGTGCAGTCCGGCCGGACCACCGCCGCGTAGAGGAAGTTCGGCCAGTCCAGGGCGTCCGCGGCGACGTCGAACCGGTCCTGCAGGTGGGCGACGAGCCGCTGCGCGTCGTCGAAGGCGCCCACCACCTCGCGGCGCAGTCGCACCGCCCCGGCCCCGAGGGTGAACCGCCGCATCACGCCCTGGTCCCAGCGGAACCCGCTGCGCAGCGTCTCGTGCCGCAACGTCCAGTCGTGCAGCGCCCGTTGCAGTGCCTCCAGGTCGACCGTGCCGGGGATGTCGAACGCCGCGCCGACCCAGGTCGGCACGAACAGGCCGTCCTCCCGCACCGACCGCGCCGTCCTGATGTGCGACTCCTGCACGTAGGCGGGTGGCCGGGAGTCCTCCGGCAGGCCGGCGGCCGCCTCGACCGTGTCCGGACTGAGCGTCCATTCGACGAGCAGTCCGGGGCGCACGTCGCACCGCTGAATGTCGGTCACTCGCACCGGGGCGTTTCCCTTCGTAGGGGGCGGAGAAGGCGGAACCTCGCGTCGGCCCGTTCACCGGCCCGGCTCCCGACGGCGAACACGAGCCCTCGTCCCCGCCGACCGCCTCCGAAGCCTCGTCCGCCCGGGCTTCTTCGACGCATGCCCAACGAGGCGGCCGAGAGCGAGGAAACGGGTCGGGCCGCGGGCGCGACCGCGGCCCGCGGTGGCGCGTGTGTCCCCGGCGCCCCCAAAACCCCGTCCGGCGTGGGAAGTTCGCCGCGGGCTCCCGCCGGACCGACGACCCGGGAGTCACCACTTGTCCACCTGCTCCGACCGCTTCCTGCACCTTGTTCGGGGCGACCGTGATCGACCTCGACCCGGCCATGGCGCAGTCGGAGACGATGCGATGCCCACGCAGACCCGGACGGGTCGACAGCTCGAACGTCTCCGACCGGTGCGGCTGGTGCGCAGAGCTCTTCGGCGCCGACTCCAGCGCGCTGGTGACCACTGCGGCGACCTGCGCATCGGTCACCGTTCGGGGGCCCGACGACCGCCCACCGGCACAGGTGTGTTCCCGGAGCACCTCCCCTTCCCGCGCCCCGAGCGGCCAGTGTGGTGGCGAGGCCGTTGACGTCGGAGAGCGGAGGAAGACCGTGAACGCGCAAGTCGTCGCCAGCCACCGGACGCGCGAAGACGTCCACCTGGTCGGCCATGGGCGCGACGACTTGGGTGCGGTGCTCTTCTCGTCGTTGCGCCGCAGTGATCAGAGGCTGAGGGCCCGGCAGTATCTGGGCGGCCTGCTGGCGGCCCAGGGGCGCAAGTCGATCCGCAACATCGCCACTCTCACCGGCGGGGCTGCGGTGGAACAGAGCCTGCACCACTTCATCAGCAGCTCCACCTGGGACTGGTCGCCCATCCGTGCGGCACTCGTCGAGCAGGTCGAGCAGGTTCTTGCGCCGCGGGCCTGGGTGGTGCGGCCGCTGTTCATCCCCAAGGCCGGAGACCACTCGGTGGGGGTGGAGCGACAGCTCGTCCCGGAGCTCGGGCAGGAGGCCAACGGACAGCTGGCCTTCGGCACCTGGGCGGTGGGCGAGAAGGCCGCAGTCCCGGTCCGGTGGCGACTGCGTCTGCCCGAATCCTGGCTGGAGGACCCGCGCAGGCGCCGCCGGGCGGAGATACCCGACGACGCCGAGGCGGAGACGCCGGACGAGTGCGCGACGACGACGGCGCTGACCGCGCTGCGCCGGTGGAGGGAGATGGGGCGCCCCGTCCTTCTGGACGCCCGGGTGAGCGGCCTCAGCCGGCTCGTGCGGCCGTTCGTCGCGGCGGGGGTCCCCCTACTCACCCGGGTGCGGGCGGGCACCCGGCTGATCGTGGCGGACCCGGCGGTGCCCGGACACCGGGCGGGAGCGATCCCCGCTCACCGCATCCTGGAATCGGTGCGGAGCCTGCGCCGTCCGCTGGGGACCGCCACGGGGCCCGTTCACCCGCTTGCCCTCGTGTCGACGGTCAGGGTGCGACTCGCCGAGTCGGGGTTCCCGACCGAACTGCTGCTGATCGGTGAGTGGCACGACGACGGGCGGACGCCGACCGCGCTGTGGCTGTCGGCTCCGTCGGGAGCGACGGACGGTGACATGGTCCGGGCCACCCGGCTGGCCGGGAGGGTCGCGCGGGACGAGAAGCAGATCGGCCAACAGGTGGGCCTGCGGGACTTCGAGGGGCGCTCGTTCCGAGGCTGGCACCGTCACATGACCTTGGCCTCGGTCGCCCACTCGGTGTCGGCGCTGGAGCGGCCCGACGCGCTGGACGCTCGGACGCGTCAGATCTGCGCCTGATCCGGACGGCCGGAAACCGCGCCACGGGCCTGGCGGTCGGTGGCGTCCCGGTGCTGCAGGGTCCGCCGCGTGCGGTGCAGCCGGAGGGCGAGCTGGATCTCGAGGGCGCGTTCAGGGGTCTGCCAGGCGGGCCCGAGGAGCTCCGTGATGCGCTCCAGCCTCCTGGAGACCGTGTTGGGATGGACGTGGAGCTTCGACGCGGCGCGCGTCGGGCTGGAGGAGGAGGCGAAGTACGCCTCGAGTGTGCGCGTGAACTCGGTGAACCGCTGGCTGTCGTAGTCGATTACCGGGCCGATCACGGATTCGATGTAATTGCCGACGCCATGGGTCTCGGAGAGCAGGACTCCCAGGAAGCCCATCTGCTGAGGGGTGGCGACACAGCCCAGGTTGCCCAGCTCGGTGAGCGCCTCCAGGCAGCTGAGGGCTTCGCGGTGTGCCCTGGCCACAGCCTCCGGGCCGGAGACCGGCCCGGCCGCCCCGACCGTCACCGTGTGTCCGAGCAGTGGAGCGAGCTCCGCGGACACGGCGTTGCCGGCGGCGAGCGGGTCCTCACCCGGGACCAGCAGCGTCACACAGCGGTCGACGACCCGCATCAGCCCGGACGTACGATGGGCGTACGACGAGGCCCAGGCCGCGGCACGGCCCTCCGAGCCTCCTTCGGAACGGGCGACCACCATCACGTGGGGTTCGTCGACGGCGATGCCGAGCCGACGGGCCCTCGCGATCAGCTGGGGCGGCTGCGGCCGGATGTCGCTGAGGAGCTCCTCCAGCAGTTCGTCGCGTATCTGGTCGTGTGCGACGACCGAGGTGCGCTGCAGCAACAGAATCAGTGCGACCGCCCGCGCCGTGACCTGCAGCAGCCGCACCCCGAAGCCCTCGGTGAGCGGCTCGTCCGGCGCCAGCACGATCGCCCCGAGGTTCTCCCCGCCGGCGGTGACCGGCGCGACCCAGCCGCCCTGGGGCATGGACACCGGGCAGCCGGCGGCGTGGGCGTCGTAGGTCCACCTGCGGACGTCGTCCTCCTCGAACCGGGGCGGCGTGCCGGTCACGACGACCGCGCGTCCGACGCAGTCCCTGACGATCAGTGACCCGGAGAGCTCCTTGACCGCCGCTTCGGCGAGGGTCTGCGGGTCACAGCCGCTGAGCACCAGGTCGATCAGTCGGATGTAGGCCTTCTCCACGCGCCGCTGTGCGTCCAGACTGCTTCTTGCCCGGGAGCTGTCCCTTTCGAGTTCGGTCACCTCGGCGCGGGTCGCCTCCAGCAGCCGCATGTGCTCGATCGCCACGCCGGCCAGTCTGCCCAGCGAGCGCAGGAGGCTGATTTCGTCCGGAGTGAAGTGCCGTACCTTCCGGTCGGCGCCGTAGAGGGTGCCGAAGATCCTGCTGCCGTGCCCCAGGGGCACCGCCACAATGGCGTGCAGCCCTTCCGCCCGCACCACGGCGTCGATGTCGGGGCCGTGCGGGATGTCGTTGTCCGCCAGGTAGTCGGGAGTCCAGGCAGGCGCCCCGCTCCGCTGGACCAGGCTGCCGAGACCTGAGTCCTCGGTGGTCTTCAGGCCGACGCTGTGCGATGTCGTATCGCCTTCCGCCGTGCGGATGAAGGAAGCCGTGCCCTTCCCGTCCGCGTCGCGCAGACCGATGTACGTCATGTCGAGGTTGAGGAGCCTGCGCGCCCGCCGCACGGTCTCGTGCAGGAGATCGTCCACGCCGTCCACCAGCGTGAGGTCGTGGGCGGCATCGACGAGTGCGGCGAGTCCTGCCTCGCGCTGCTGTGCGTGCCCGATCCGGGCCTGGACGCGAGAGGCCAGCTGCACCGCCTCGTCGAGTTCCACGAGAGCGGCCTCGGAGGCCGCCCCGCGCCTGGCGACGCGCCGCAGTTCCTCGAACCGTGCGGTCGGCGCGCCGGCGGCCAGCAGTTCCAGTACCGCCATCACATCCGGTGAGGCCAAGTCCGGTACGCCCGTCATCAGTTCCCCCGTACATCGCCGTGATCGATCAAATCGGCCCTGGGAAGCGTAAGGTCGCGAACCTCGGGCGGCAACCGACGCAGGCATGTGCGAAAACCCGGCGCCGACGCCCCTGGTGGCCAGGCCACCCCATCGACCGGCCACCTGTGTGACCTGACCACCTGTCATCGGCCCGATACGCTGAGACATGCTCGAAGCCGTACACGAGCAGGACGACGCACGGCCCACCGGGAGTGCCCGGAGGGGCGGCGCCGGTGAGCAGGAGGGGAAGCCCGAGGGGGATGTCCGAGATCAGCAGCTATCTACGTTCGCTCGAGCGCAGTCGTGACTCGATGCGGCCCGAGCACCGTCCCAGGGTCTTCGCTCTGCGGGGGAGGGACTGGGACCTGCTGGAAGGGGTGTTCGCCCCTCTGCACGCGGGCACCACCGAGATCGTCCTGGACCTGCTGGGCCTCTTCGACGCCGGGGCCGCAGGACGGGGCGGCTCCTTCCTCGAGATGGGCTGCGGAACCGGAGTGGTGGCCGTGACCGCGGCCCTCGCGGGATACGAGGAGGTCGTCGCCACGGACATCAACGCCCAGGCCGTGGCGAACGCCGCGCTGAACGCCCGACGGCACGGGGTCGACGACCGGGTCCTCACCGTGCACAGCGACCTCTTCCGGGAACTGCCTGCGGGACAGCGATTCGACACCATCGTCTGGAGCTCGCCGTACGTCCGCGCTCCGGAGGGCTACCGGTTCGGCGTCGACCTGGAACGCGCCTATGTGGACCCCGGATACGCGGCACACCGCAGGTACCTGGCCGAGGCACCGCACAGGGTCACCGACGGAGGCCGGGCACTCCTGCACTTCAGCAGCAGAGGGGACATGGAAGGACTGCACCGGATCGCCGACGAGACGGGGCGCCGGCTGGAGGTGCACCGCAAGCATGCCGTCCTCGATCGGGGCGAGGTGATCGAGCACTACCTCATCGGCATTCTTCCCGGCGAGTCGGCGTAGCCCGGGACCGACGCCGAGCGGAATCGCCGGTCCGGCCGATCCGCGGGCCGCGCGGCACTCCCACCGGGCCACACGGCGCGTCCGGCGGGTCCGCCCGTCCAGTCCCGGCGGACCCCCCGGCCTCCCGGGTCCCCGCCGAGCCTGTCCATCCCGCTCACCATCCCTGGACCGCCCTGAGCAGGTGTTCCCACGCCGCGCGTTCCCTCTGCTCGGCCGCGACCTCGAGGTCGCGGCCGAGCGAGTCGAGGACGACGCCCGCCCGCCCGAGCGCGTCCGTCACCCGGCGGGCCGAGTCCTGCTGACCGGAGAGCGTGTCGCCGCGGAACCCCTCGTGCCGGGACAACGCCTCCAGCGCCGGCTGCGGCAGTGCGTGCAGGGTCATCCAGGCGACCAGTCGCCGGACGCGGTCCAACGCGGCCGGAGAGTGGTCCTGTGCGTTCTCCGAAGTCCAGAGCAGACGCTGCGGCCGGGCGCCCGCCGCCACCAGGGAGCGCCAGCGGGGGCGGCCGAGACTCTCCTCGTACCGACGGTAGAGCAGCCGGGCGGTGGCCACTCCCGCCTGCCCTCGCAGGGCTGTGGCGCGGGGAGCGGCCGCCCCCTCCAGCAGCGCGTCCACGGCGGCGTCCAGGTGGTCGACGTCCATGGACACGACCGAGGTGACGCCTGCCGGGTGCCGGCCGTCGGCCACGAACCGCTCCAGCCCGCGGAAGTAGGCGTCGACCGCCTGCGCGTACCGCCGAACGGAGAACACGGAGGTGACGTGCACGGCGATCCCGTCGGCGAGCAGGTCCGCGGCGGCTGCCAGACCCCCGTCCACGGCCGGGAGCCGGATCAGCAGATTGGGGCGGCCGACCATCTCCACGACGCCTCGTACGTGTGCGGTCAACGCCTGCGCGTCCCCGGCCGGCGAGGCGACCGCGAGAGAGACCCAGCCCTGCATCCCGTTCGTCCCCCGGAACACCGGTTCCAGTACGGCGCACGCGTCACGGGCGTCCTGCGAGACGACGTGGCGGACACGTTCCTCGGCCGAGGAGGACGTTGCCGAAAGGCCGGTGAGCTGGTCCTGATAGACGGAGCTGTCCGCCATCGCACGCGCGATCGCCGCGGGCCGGGAGACGACGCCGACGACCAGTCCGTCGGCCACCAGTCTCTCGAGGCTGCCGTCGGCCAGTCGGCCGCGATGGAAATCTTCCAGCCAGAGCGCCACTCCCTCCGCCGAGAGTTGTTCCAGGACGTCATTTCCGCGTTCCGATCCCGGCCAGGTGATCAATGAATGCTCCGCTCAGGCAGCCGAACGAGACAGAGGAAGTGCTGATTCTAGGTCCGGGCTTCACCCATTCGTCCACACAACTTCGACGACGGGGTCCGAGTGGGGACGCGACCGGGACACCTGACAAAGAATGCCGGAGCGGTTGCGCTACGGCCCGTCATGTGTTCCGGAGCGCGATCCGGCGACCTGACAAAATAAGGGCGACGCGTTGCGGGGGGCGGCGACCGCGTGTGAGGCTCCCGGCCGAATGGTGAATGGGGAAATCGCAGCGCTCCCGGGAGGGGACTTGACCGCAACGCCCGATGGACGGTCGCCGGTGATCCGGCGTGACGGCGAGGGGACTTCCCGGCTCTGGGGGAAGGGATCGGTCGTCACGACCAAACTCTCCGCCCGGGAGACCGGTGGTCTGCTGGGTGTCACGCACTTCAGCGCCGTCGCCGGAGAACGGGCGCCACGCCACACCCACACCCTCGAGGACGAGATATTCATTGTCGAGGGCGGGCAGATCCGCCTCACCGCCGGAGAGCGCACCGAGGTGGTGGAGGGCGCCGGCGTGCTGTTCCTTCCGCGAGGAATTCCGCATTCCTATCTTGTGGAGAGCGAGACCGCGCGTTTTTACGTCATCACCACTCCTGGCGGGTTCGAGAGGTTTTTCTCGGAGGCCGGCTACCCGGTCCGGACGGGGACGTCCGCCCCGGTCGGCGCATCGTGGTCGGTCGACCGCACCGTGGACTTCGCGGAGAAACTCAGCCTCGGCGTCGTCTGGGGTGAGTGACCGCTCCTGACTTCGCAGATACGCGATACCCGAGCAGCCCAAGATGGCACCGAAGCAGAAAGAGAACGCGAGCCGATGAGAAGACGAAGCGTCCTGACCGGCACTGCCGCCGCGATAGCCGCCACGGCCCTGGAGGCCGGTCCCTCCGCGACGGTCGCGACGGCCGCCGCCGACGCCACGGCCGCCGGCGCCGTCACCGTCCTTCCGAGCGACCCCCGTTACGCCGATCTCGTCGTCGGGAACAACGCGCGCTGGGTCGCACAACCCGACGCCGTCCGCCTGGTGCGCACCACCGAGCAGGTGGTGCAGGCCGTGCAGGAAGCCGTGGACGGGAACAAGCGGATCTCGGTCCGCAGCGGCGGCCATTGTTACGCCGACTTCGTCTTCAACGCCGACGTCAAGGTGGTCATCGACACCTCCCTGCTCACCAGGGTGGCCTTCGACGAGAGGCTCAACGCCTTCGAGGTGGGAGCGGGAGCCACGCTCCTCCATATCTACGAAGCGCTCTTCAAGGGGTGGGGGGTCACCATTCCCGGCGGCATGTGCTACTCCGTGGGAGCCGGTGGTCACATCAGCGGCGGCGGGTACGGGATGCTGTCGCGCCGGCACGGCCTGACGGTGGACCACCTCTACGCCGTGGAGGTCGTCGTCGTGGACGCGAGCGGCAAGGCGCGCAGCGTGGTGGCCACGCGGGAGGCCGCCGACCCCCACCGCGACCTGTGGTGGGCCCACACCGGGGGCGGAGGGGGCAACTTCGGGGTCGTCACCCGCTACTGGTTCCGCAGCCCGGGGGCCACCGGCGCCAACCCCTCCGCACTGCTGCCCAGGCCTCCGAAGGAGGTGCTCGTCAGCGCGATCGCCCTCCCGTGGAGCGAGCTGGACAAGTCCTCTTTCACCGCCATGGTGCAGAAGTTCGGCGCCTGGCACGAGAGGAACGCCGGGACCGGCACCTCCGCCGCCTCACTGTGCAGCTTCCTGATGATGAACCACCAGGCGAACGGAAGCATCGGCCTGCTCACCCAGATCGACGCCACCGTTCCGGACGCGCAGCAGGTGCTGCAGGACTTCCTCACCGAGGTCACCTCGCCGCTGTCCGACGCCGCCGTGCGACCGATGTCCGAACCGGTCGGCGAACTGGGGCCGCTGCCCGCCCTGTTCACGCCGCAGCGCCTTCCCTGGCTGCACTCGGTCAAGTTGCTGGGTACCAGCAACCCCACCCTGACCAATCCGACGCTGCGCGGTCACCACAAGTCCGCCTACCTGCGCAAGAACGTCAGCGACGGACAGGCGGCCGCGATGTACCGTCACCTGACACGCGCCGACCACCCGAATCCTCAGTCCATGGTCGTCCTGCTCTCGTACGGCGGGAAGATCAACACGGTGGGGTCCGGCGACACCGCGGCGGCGCAGCGCGACTCGATCTTCAAGGGACTGTTCCAGAGCTTCTGGTCCGGCGCGGAGGGCGACGCCGAGAACATCGGCTGGACGCGTGATGTGTTCGGCGAGGTCTTCTCGGCCACCGGCGGCTACCCGGTGCCGGGTGCGGCGACCGACGGCTGCTACATCAATTACCCGGACGCCGACATCACCGACACCAGGGTGAACACGACCGGGGTGCCCTGGCACACGCTGTACTACAAGGGCAACTACCCCCGTCTGCAGCGGATCAAGGCCGCTTACGACCCTCGGAACGTCTTCCGGCACTCCCAGTCCGTCACCCTTCCCGACCACACGTGAGGCGAGCCGTGCAGCAGCGTGATGTCACCGCGTCGAAACCGGTGGTTCCGGCCGGCTCGGCTGCCCCGGCGGCGCCCGGCGGGAGAAGGGGCCTGGCCTTCGCCCTGTTGGCGTCCGTCCAGTTCGTCCTCATCCTCGCGATGAGCGTGCTCAACGTGGTTCTGCCCGACATCCAGCGTGAGTTCGGGCTCGACCGCCCCGAACTCGCCCTGCTCTCCGCGTCCTACGGAATGTCGTTCAGCGGGTTGCTGCTGCTGGGCGGGCGGCTGTCGGACCTGTACGGGAACCGTCGGATGTTCCTCGTCGGCACCTTGGTGTTCGGCGCCAGTTCGGCCCTCGCGGGGATCTCCCCGGGGCTGTGGACGTTGTTGACGGCACGCTTCCTCCAGGGAGCCGGCGCCGCTCTGGCGGTGCCGGCCGCCATGGCCCTGGTACGTGTCGTGCACCCCGAGCCCGCGCGGCACGCCCGTGCCATGGCGGTCTGGGGCGGGCTCGCGGCTTCCGGGGGCACGGCGGGCATGATCCTCTCCGGCGTGGTGGCCGCGTCGGACTCCTGGCGCTGGGTCTTCGTCGTCCCGGTCGTGGTGGCGGTGGTCGCCCTGGCCGCCGCCCCGCGGCTGATTCCCGAGGGCCCGGTCTCGCGGAGCGAACGGCTGGACCTCCTGGGAGCGGTTCTCGTCACCGCGGGCATCGCTCTTCTCAGCTACGGCCTGGTGGAGGCCCCGGAGCGCGGATGGACGTCCCCCGCGGCGCTCGGTCCGCTGGCCGGCGGTGTCGCACTGCTCCTGGGCTTCGTCGTCGTCGAGGCACGGGTGCCGCAGCCGCTGCTGCCGCTGGCGTTCCCCGCGTCGGGCCGCAGGGCCGTGGCGCTGCTGGCGGTCTTCCTGGGCGCCGCCGGCATCACCACGATCTTCTTCATGCTCGCCCTGTACTTCCAGCAGGTCAGGGGCTATTCCGCACTGGAGACCTCGGCCGCCTTCCTGCCCTTCGGTCTGACGCTGGTCCTCAGCGGCATGTGCGTGGGCAGGCTGGTGCAGCGTTTCGGACCGCGCGTGGTCCTGGTCACGGGGCTGACGCTCTCCGGTCTGGGGCTGGCGGCGCTGGGCCTGATCGGCACGGACACGCCCTATGCCGGCGCGGTGCTGGCGGGGCTGGTGCTCTTCCCCGCCGGCGTGGCCCTGGTGTTCGCCTCCTCCACCGTGACGGCGACGACGGACGTTCCGCGGGAACAGGCCGGACTGGCCGGCGCCGTGGTCAACACCGCGCTGGAAGCCGGGCCGGCCATCGGTCTCGCCGTGCTGGTGACCCTGGCCACGGGGCACGCCACGCGGCTGGAGCACGCCGGCGCGAGCGCGTCGTCCGCCCAGACCGATGGGTACGGCTTCGCCTTCACCGTCGCGGCGGTGGTGTTCGCCGTCGCCGCGGTCTGCGCGGGCTTCCTCCTTCGTCCTCGGACGCCCCACGACGGCACCTGAGGACCGCACGCCTCCGCCGTGCGAGCCGGCGGAAGTCTCATCCCACTACACACGCTGCAAGGAGTACCCCCATGTCTGCCCGATTCAAGGACAAGGTCGTCATCGTCACCGGGGCCGGATCCGGTATCGGCCGGGCCAGTGCCAGGGCCTTCGCGCGCGAGGGGGCCACCGTCGTCGCCTCGGGAGCGAGGCACGAGTCCATCGAGGAGACCGTACGGCTCGTCGTGGACGAGGGCGGCGACGCCGAGGCCGTGGTCGCCGACGTCACCCGGCCGGAGGACATCGAGCGCCTGGTGCGCACCACGGTGGAGCGCCACGGCGGTCTCCACGTCGCGCACAACAACGCCGGCGTCTTCGGCCGGCCCACCCCGGTCGGCGATCTGCCCCTGTCCCTGTGGCGGTCGGTGCTGGACGTCAACCTGGACGGCGTCCTGCACAGCATGCAGCAGGAGATCGCGCACATGCGGGCGCACGGCGGTGGTGTCATCGTCAACACGGCCTCCAACATCGGCTATCACGGCCGCCGTCCCGGGATGGCCGCCTACGCCGCGTCGAAGGCCGCCGTGAGCACCCTCACGCGGGTCGCAGCGCTGGACCACATCAAGGATGGCGTGCGCATCAACGCGGTGAGCCCCGGGGCGACCGACACCAACATGTCCCTGCGGCCCGGGGAGACCGACGCCGACCGCGCGGCCCGGCTGGCCACCACGGTCCCGATCGGCCGCGTGGCGACGACGGACGAGATCGTCAACGCGGTGCTGTGGCTGGCCTCCGACGAGTCGAGCTTCGTGGTCGGTCAGGACCTCGTCGTCGACGGCGGGGTCACCAGCTGATCCGCTGACCGTCCCCATCACCGCGCGCATACGTCCCGGTCGCGTGGACCCGAGAGGTCCACGCGACCGGGACGCGTTTTTTCTTCTGCTCTCCGGAAAACGACCCGAGAACCCCTGCCGTCTCTTGCGGTAATTCACGCCCTCATCGCGGAACCTGACGAAGTAACGATTCCTCTCTTCACTGGAGTTCCGCAATTCCGCAGAATCAAGCACAGCAACTCACGTGTTCAGCTGAAGAAGTCCTTCATCACGCCCACGAGAGGAAAAAAGTTGAACAGCGAGCTAGCTCACATCGAGTCCTCGCCCGCACTCCAGCAACCCGATTGGCAAGGGAATCCGCAGACGGAGCGGGTGAGACGGGAACTCGGTGCGCTGCCGCCGCTCGTCGACGCCGCGGACGTGGCCGGGCTGCACGACCACCTCCGGGCGGTCGCCGAAGGCAAGGCCCAGGTCATCCAGGCCGGCGACTGCGCCGAGGACTGGGCCGAGAACAGCCCCGTGGACGTCGAGCGCAAGGCCGCGGTGCTCGATCTGCTGGCGGGCGTCATGCGCGTCAGCACGGGCAGGCCCGTGGTACGCGTGGGGCGGCTCGCCGGCCAGTACGCCAAGCCACGGTCCCGGCCCACCGAAGTGGTCCAAGGCGTGGAACTGCCCGTCTACCGCGGTCACATGGTGAACGACCCCAATCCGGACCCGGTCCTGCGGCAGCCCGACCCGCGCCGCCTGCTGACCGGATACCACGCCGCGAGCGAAGTCGTGCGGCACCTCGGCTGGGGCAGCCGGGTCCCCCGCGCGCAGGCTCCCGTGTGGACCAGCCACGAGGCGCTCCTGCTCGACTACGAACTGCCCATGGTGCGCCGGCAGGAGGACGGCGGCCTGCTGCTCGCCTCGACCCACTGGCCGTGGATCGGCGAGCGCACCAGGCAGGTGGACGGCGCCCATGTGGCGTTGCTCGCGGCCGTGCGCAACCCGGTGGCCTGCAAGGTGGGCCCGACCATGGATCCTGACGAACTGCTGCGCCTGTGCGAGCGGCTCGACCCGGATCGCGTCCCGGGACGGCTGACGCTCATCTCGCGCATGGGGGCCGGCGTGGGGCCCGGGAAGCTCCCCGCGCTCGCCGCCGCGGTAAGGGAGGCCGGACACCCCGCGATCTGGCTGTGCGATCCGATGCACGGCAACACCGAATGTGGACCCGACGGCCTCAAAACACGTTTCGTGACGAGCGTCGTGCGCGAACTCGAGGAATTTCAGAAATCTGTCGCAGCGGCCGGAGGAATTCTCGGCGGCCTGCACCTGGAAACCACGCCCGATCCGGTCACGGAATGCGTGGCCGACCGTTCCTCCCTCGATTCGGTCGGCGACAAGTACACAAGCTTCTGCGACCCGCGGCTCAATCCGGTCCAGGCCGCGGAGGTCGCTTCCTCCTGGCGTCGATGAAAGGCGGGCACGATCCGATGATGCGGGACAGGACGGCACTGGTCACCGGAGCCGCCGGAGGAATAGGAGAGGCGGTCGTCCGCGCGCTGGGCGGCCTCGGGGTCACCGTGGCCGCGGTGGACAAGGACGCCGCCAGGCTGGAGGAGGTGGTCGGCAAGCTGACTGCCGAGGGACTGCCTGTACGGGCGTTCCCGGCCGATGTCACCACCGGTGACGGGGCCGAGCGGCTGGTCGCGGACGTCGAGGACACCGTGGGCCCCCTCGGTCACCTCGTCAACGGGGCGGGTGTGCTGCGCCTGGCGAAGGCGTGGGAACTCACCGACCGGGACTGGGCGGAGACCTTCGCGGTCAACGTCACGGGTGCGTTCTTCATGTCGCGCGCGGTGGTCAGGCGGATGATTCCCCGGCGGTCGGGGGCCGTCGTCACCATCGCCTCCAACGCCGCGGGCACGGCACGTGCGGACATGGCCGCCTACTCGGCGTCCAAGGCCGCGGCCGCCATGTTCACCAAGTGCCTCGGTCTCGAGGCCGCCGAGTACGGCATCCGCTGCAACGTGGTCGCCCCCGGTTCCACCGAGACTCCGATGCTCACGTCCATGTGGAAGGACGAGCAGGGACGCACCGCGACCCTGGAGGGCTCACCGGGCGCCTACCGGGTCGGCATACCACTGGGCAAGCTGGCCCGTCCGTCGGACGTGGCGGAGGCCGTGGTGTTCCTCCTCTCCGACCGCGCCTCCCACATCACGATGCATTCCCTCACCGTTGACGGCGGCGCGACCCTCGGCGTCTGACCACCCCATCCCCACACGAGGAAGACCATGCCAGGGATACCTTCCATCCAGCCCTATCCGATGCCCCAGGCCGGTGACCTGCCGGACAACACGGCCACATGGCAGGCCGATCCGGACCGCGCCGTTCTTCTCGTCCACGACATGCAACGGTTCTTCCTCCGGAACTTCCCCGAAGGAGAGGCGCCCGGTGGAGACCTCGTGCGGAACGCGGTCCGGCTGCGCGAACAGGCGGTCGCGTCCGGCATGCCCGTGGCGTACACCGCTCAGCCGGGTGGCATGACCGAAGAACAGCGGGGTCTGCTCCAGGACTTCTGGGGGCCGGGCATGCGGGTCGACCCGGCCGACCGGGAGATCGTCGAACCGCTCACCCCGGGCCCCGAGGACTGGGTCCTCACCAAGTGGCGCTACAGCGCCTTCTTCCGCTCCGACCTGCTGGAGCGGATGCGGACCCGCGGGCGCGACCAGCTCATCCTCTGCGGCGTGTACGCGCACATCGGTGTGCTGTCGACCGCGGTGGAGGCCTTCACCAACGACATCCAGACCTTCCTGGTCGCCGACGCCGTCGCCGACTTCACCGAGGCGTACCACCGGCTGGCCCTGGACTACGCGGCCGAACGCTGCGCCCTGGTGACCACGACGAAGTCCGTCGTCGAGGAGCTGGGCCGGTGAGCGAGGAGAGGCCCGACCCGACGCACGACCTGCTCGACCGGGTGCTCCGGTCGCAGGCGTCCGCCTTCGCCCTGCTGCACCGGCCCGAGGCCGGCGATCCGGGGGCCCTCGAAGTCCTCGCCGGCACGACGTCGACGGTCGACACGGTGGACCGGATACCCGTGAACGGGACGCCCGTCGCCGGGGCGGGCGCCCGCCAGGAAGTCCTGGCGGTGGTCCCCTTCCGTCAGATCACCGAGCGCGGATACGCCTGCACCGACGACGGCGAACCGCTGATCGTGATGTCGGTCGAGGAGCAGACGAGCGTCGCCGTGAGCGACGCGCTGCGGCGACTGCCCGGCGAGGCGGTCGTGCTCAGCGGTGGCGCCTTCGACGTGGACGACGACGAGTACGCCGGGATCGTGCGCAAGGTGATCAACGACGAGATCGGTACCGGCGAGGGGGCGAACTTCGTCATCAAGCGGTCGTTCGTCGCCGACATCTCCCACTACACGGTGCGCAGCGCCCTGGCGTTCTTCCGGCGACTGCTGGAGCGCGAGCAGGGAGCCTACTGGACCTTCGTCGTGCACACCGGCGACCGGACCTTCGTCGGCGCCACGCCCGAGCGGCACGTGAGCCTGCTGGCCGGCAGGGCGGTCATGAACCCCATCAGCGGCACCTACCGCTACCCGCCCTCCGGCCCCACCCTGCAAGGGGTGATGGATTTCCTCGCCGACCGCAAGGAGGCCGACGAGCTGTACATGGTCGTCGACGAGGAACTCAAGATGATGTCCCGGATCTGCGACCCCGCTCCGCGGGTCGTGGGGCCCTATCTGAAGGAGATGGCGCGGCTCGCCCACACCGAGTACTTCATCGAGGGGCTGAGCGACCACGATCCCCGCAGCATCCTGCGGGAGACCCTTTTCGCACCCACGGTGACGGGCAGTCCACTGGAGAGCGCCTGCCAGGTGATCAACCGCTACGAGCCGCACGGGCGGGGCTACTACAGCGGGGTCCTGGCGCTGATCGGGCGGGACGGGCAGGGGCGGCGCACGCTCGACTCGTCCATCCTCATCCGCACCGCCGACATCGACGGGGCGGGACGGCTGAGCATCGGCGTCGGCGCCACCCTGGTCCGGCACTCCGACCCGGCCTCCGAGGTCGACGAGACCCGGGCTAAGGCGGCCGGCCTGCTCTCCGCGCTGGGCGCGGACAACCCTCGCGGCCTCGCCGGCCACCCACGGGTGCGCGAGGCCCTCGAGCAACGCAACAGCTCCCTCGCGGGGTTCTGGATCGACGGACCGGCCAATTCGGGCCGAGCGCGGCCGGAACTCGCCGGCCGCAGCGTCCTGGTGGTGGATGCGGAGGACACCTTCACCTCCATGATCGGTCACCAGATGCGCGCGCTGGGGCTCAGCCCCACGGTCAGGCGTTTCGACGAGCCCTACAGCTTCGAAGGGCACGACCTGGTCGTCATGGGACCCGGACCGGGCGATCCGCGCGCCGTCGACCATCCGAAGATCTCGCACCTGCGGTCCGCCGTCCGGACGCTCCTGGACCAGCGCCGGCCGTTCCTCGCGGTCTGCCTGAGCCACCAGGTGCTCAGCACCCTCCTCGGCCTGGAGCTGGTGCGCCGGCCCGTCCCCAACCAAGGGGCGCAGCGGGAGATCGACCTGTTCGGCGCTCGTGAACGGGTCGGTTTCTACAACACGTTCGCGGCCCGCTGCCCGGCGGACGCCCTGACGGTTCCCGGTGCGGGCACCGTCGAGGTGAGCAGGGACCGCGACTCCGGAGAGGTGCACGCGCTGCGCGGGCCTGGCTTCGCCTCGATGCAGTTCCACGCCGAGTCGGTGCTCACCCCGGACGGGATGCGCATCGTCGGCGACGCGCTGGCGGGGGTGCTGCGCCGATGCGCGTGGTGATCGCCTGGTGGGACCTCGAAGGCTCCGGACAGACCATCACCTCGCTCCGGGACTTCCTGCGCGACGAGGCCGTGGACCGGTTCTCCCAGGTGCCGGGACTGCGCCTCAAGGTGTGGATCTCGGACCGGAGCGCCGACCGGTGGGGCGCCGTCTTCCTGTGGGAGTCGGAGCAGGCCGCGGAGGCTCCCGTCCCGGCCAGAGCGGCGGAACTCATCGGCCGCCCGCCCACCGTGAGGCACGCCTTCGACGTGGAGGCGACCGCCGAGGGCCTGTACGACACCGCCGGCCTGGCCCGCCTCGGCCTCGCCTTCACGGGCTGAGTCCGCACCGCCCCGACGACCTGCGTGCTGGAGGAGGATCATGACGGACGCGGCTCCGCGTCGCGCCGGGAGAACCGCTCGTGTCCCCGGCTCCAAGAGCATCACCAACCGGGCCCTGCTGCTGGCGGCGGCCGCGACGGGCACCTCCCGGTTGCGGCTGCCGCTGGTCAGCGCGGACACCGTCGCGTTTCGCCGAGCGCTGGTGGAACTCGGCTTCCGCGTCGACGCGCCGGAGGGCGACGTGGTCTGGGAGGTCACCGGCACGGGGCGCGGCCCCACCGGGAAGTCCGAGATCTGGTGCGAGGACGCCGGGACGGCCGCCCGGTTCCTCCCGCCCTTCGCGGCCGCCGGGAGCGGACGGTTCGCCTTCGACGGGAGCGCCCAGCTCCGAGCCCGGCCGCTACGGCCCTTGGCGGACGCCCTCACCGCTCTGGGAGCCCTCGTCCGGACCGCTCCGGGCGGCGCGCTGCCCATGACCGTGGAGACCGGCGGACTCGAGGGTGGTGCGGTCACCGTGCACTCCTCGATGAGCAGTCAGTTCCTGTCCGGGCTGCTGATGGCGGCCCCTCTGATGCGCACGCCGGTGATCTTCGCCGTCGACAGCCTGGTCAGCCGCCCCTACATCACCATGACGCTGGCGTTGATGCGCCGGTTCGGCGCAGAGGTCTCCCAGGGGCCCGGTGACGTCATCGAGGTGCGGCCGGGGGGCTACGGTCCCGTCGACCTCACCGTCGAGCCGGACGCCTCCACCGCCTCGTACGTCTTCGCCGCCGCCGCGGTCACCGGCGAGTCCGTCACCGTGCCCGGGCTGGGCCACGGCAGCCTCCAGGGCGACCTGCGTTTCGTGGAGGTGTTGCGGCGGCTGGGGGCACGGGTCGAGGTCACCGGGACCGGCACCACGGTCACCGGCACCGGCCGCCTGCGTGGCGGCTTCGACGTCGACATGGGCGAGATCTCCGACACCTTCATGACGCTGGCAGCCGTCGCACCGCTCGCCGACGCGCCCATCACCATCCGGGGCGTGGCCCACGCCCGGCTCAAGGAGTCGGACCGCGTGGCCGCCGTGGCGGAGAACCTGCGGGCCCTCGGCGTCGGCACCGAAGAGGGCCACGACCGGATCACCGTTCACCCCGGCTCCCCCCGCGGCGCCCGAGTGGCCTGCCGGCGTGACCACCGGCTGGGCATGGCCTTCTCCGTCCTGGGTCTTCGCGTCCCCGGCATCACGCTCGACGACCCCTCCTGCGTCGGGAAGACCTTCCCAGGATTCCACGAGGAACTGCGCCGGCTCTTTCCCCCGGCCGCCCCATCCGTTTCTCGACAGTGACAAGGAGCAGACATGAAGACACTCATCGCGGGGGGCGGCATCGGCGGCCTCGCGGCAGCGCTCGGCATCGCGCGACGCGGCCATCAGGTCGCCGTGCTGGAGCGAAGGGACACGTTCGCCGAACTGGGTGCCGGCATCCAGCTGGGGCCGAACGCCTTCCACGCCCTGGACCGTCTCGGTGTCGGCGCGGAAGTGCGCGAACGTGCCGTCCACATCGACGAACTGCGGTTCATGGACGGGACCACCGGACGGCGGGTCGCGAGCATGCCGCTCACCGGGGCCTATCGCACCCGCTTCGGCAACCCGTATGCCGTCGTGCACCGCGGTGACCTCTACCAGGCGCTTCTCGACGCATGCGTCGCGGAGCCCCGCGTCACGCTGCACACCCACTCCTCCGTGGAACGCTACGAGCAGGACGAGGACGGCGTCACCACCATCACCGGCGCCGGGCAGCGCCACACGGGCGAGGTGCTCATCGGGGCCGACGGCATCCGCTCCGCCGTGCGCCGGCAGCTCCTCGACGACGGTCCGCCGCGGGTGTCCGGCCACACCATCTACCGGTCCGTCATCCCTATGGAACAAGTGCCGCGGGAACTGCGCTGGAACACCGTCACCCTGTGGGCCGGGCCGAAGTGGCACTTCGTCCACTACCCGATCGCCGGCGGCACATTTCTCAACCTCGCGGCCACCCGCGACGACGGTGCCCGGGAGGCGGTGGTCGGCAGGCCCGCCGACCGGAGGCACGTCCTGTCCGAGTTCCCAGAACTCGGCGACACCGCCCGACAGTTGCTGGAGCTCGGCACCGACTGGAAGCAATGGGTCCTGTGCGACCGTGACCCGGCCGACCGCTGGACGGACGGCCGCGTCGCCCTCCTGGGCGATGCCGCGCACCCCATGCTCCAGTACGCGGCACAGGGCGCCTGCATGGCTCTGGAGGACGCCGTCCTCATCGGTCAACTGCTCGCGGGGGCCACTGCGGACGTCCCCCAGCGCCTGGAGAAGTACAACGCGGAGCGGTACGAGCGTGCCGCCAGGACGCAGATGGTGGCACGGGCGATGGGTGAGCAGCTCTACCATCCGGCCGGTCACGCCGCGGTCGCCCGCAACGCCATGCTGTCCTCCCTCACGGTCGACGAGTTGTACGACAAGGTCGAGTGGCTGCACGGCGCTCGCATCGGTGGACAGGAGGAGCACCGTTGAGCAGGTTGCGCTGGCTGACCGCGGGGGAGTCCCACGGACCCGCACTCGTCGCGACGCTGGAAGGACTTCCGGCCGGC
>NZ_JBEOVU010000026.1:0-107336 GCF_040295685.1 Streptomyces sp. NPDC002734 | reverse complement strand
GATCGCCAGTAGCCGTCCGTCCTCGCGCACCACAACTCCCGCCACGGACACAGAATGCAGTGGCGTTGACTGGGTCTCTCGGACTTGCGCCGGCGTCCGCACGCGGGACTACAGCCGCGGGTCCACCGGCTCGGACTCCAGGGACAGGACCGCGAAGACGGCCTCGTGGACGCGCCACAGCGGTTCGCCCTCGGCCAGGCGGTCCAGCGCCTCCAGGCCCAGCGCGTACTCCCGCAGCGCCAGCGACCGCTTGTGGCCGAGGTGGCGCTGCCGCAGCCGCTCCAGGTGGTCCGGCCGGGTGTACTCCGGGCCGTAGATGATCCGCAGGTACTCCCGGCCCCGGCACTTGACGCCGGGCTGCACCAGGCGGCCCTCCGCGTCCCGCACCATCGCGCCGAGCGGCTTGACGACCATGCCCTCGCCGCCCTGCCCGGTCAGCTCCAGCCACCACTCGACGCCCGCGGCCACCGAGGCCGGGTCGCCGGTGTTCACCAGCAGCCGGCCGGTGCTCCGCAGCAGCCCGCTGCCGTCGGCCTCCACCAGCCGGTCCAGCCACGCCAGCTGCGCGTCGTGCGGCACGCCGGCCAGGCTCCGGCCCTGCCCGGCGAGCAGCTGGAACGGAGCGAACCGCACCCCGTCCAGGCCCTCGGTGCTCCAGCAGTAACGCCGGTACGCCTCCGTGAACTTCCCCGCGTCGGCGGCCCGTTCGCGCTGCCGGGCCAGCAGCCCGGCCACGTCCACGCCCCGCGACCCGGCGGTCTCCAGCGCGGACAGCGCGCCCGGGAAGACCGCCCCGGAGGCCGCGCCGACCGCCGCGTACTGGTGGCGCAGCAGCCCGCCCGCCTTCAGCGACCAGGGCAGCAGCTCACCGTCGAGCAGCAGCCAGTCGGTGTCCAGCTCCTCCCACAGCCCCGCGGCGTCGATCGCCGACCGCAGCCGGCCGAGGACCTCCTCGGTGACGTGCTCGTCGTCGAAGAACGGCCGCCCGGTGCGGGTGTACAGCGACCCCGTCGGACCGTCCACGCCGAACCGCTCCCGCGCCACGGCCGCGTCCCGGCAGACCAGGGCCACCGCCCGCGAGCCCATGTGCTTCTCCTCGCACACGACCCGCTCCACCCCGGCCGCCGCGTACTGCGCGAACGCCTCCGCGGGGTGCTCGAGGTAGCCCTCCTCCTTGGAGGTGGCCGTCGGCGCCATGGTCGGCGGCAGGTACGGCAGCAGCCGCGGGTCCACCGCGAACCGGCTGACCACCTCCAGCGCCGCCGCCGCGTTCTCCTCGCGGACCGAGATCCGCCCGGCGTGCCGGGTCTCCACGATCCGCTTGCCGTGCACGTCGTTCAGGTCCAGCGGACGGCCCTGGTGACCGCCCGGCGCCTCGCCGACCAGCGGCTTCACCGGCTCGTACCAGACCCGCTCGGCCGGTACCTCGACCAGTTCCCGCTCCGGGTAGCGCAGCGCGGTCAGCTTGCCGCCGAAGACGACGCCGGTGTCCAGGCAAATGGTGTTGTTGAGCCACGTGGCCGTCGGCACCGGGGTGTGGCCGTAGACCACCGCGGCGCGGCCCCGGTAGTCCTCCGCCCACGGGTAGCGGACCGGCAGCCCGAACTCGTCGGTCTCCCCGGTGGTGTCGCCGTACAGGGCGTGCGAGCGCACCCGGCCCGAGGTGCGGCCGTGGTACTTCTCCGGCAGGCCCGCGTGGCAGACCACCAGCCGGCCCTCGTCCAGCACGTAGTGGCTGACCAGGCCGTCGATGAACTTCCGGACCCGCTCCTTGAACTCCTCGCTCTCGCCGTCCATCTGGGCGATCGTCTCGGCCAGGCCGTGGGTGTGCTGGACCTGGCGGCCCCGCAGGTGGCGGCCGAACTTGTTCTCGTGGTTGCCCGGCACGCACAGCGCGCTGCCGGACTCCACCATCGACATCACCCGCCGCAGCACGCCCGGCGAGTCGGGCCCGCGGTCCACCAGGTCGCCGACGAACACGGCGGTGCGGCCCTCCGGGTGCACCCCGTCGACGTAGCCCAACTTGCCGAGCAGAGACTCCAGTTCGGAGGAGCAGCCGTGGATGTCGCCGACGATGTCGAACGGACCGGTCAGGTGCGTCAGGTCGTTGAACCGCTTCTCGGTGACGACGGTGGCGCCCTCCACCTCCGCCACCCCGCGCAGCACGTGGACCTTGCGGAAGCCCTCGCGCTCCAGGTGGCGCAGCGAACGCTTGAGTTCACGGACGTGCCGCTGGACGACCCGGCGCGGCATGTCCGCCCGGTCCACCCGGGCGGCGTTGCGCTCCGCGCACACCGACTCCGGCACGTCCAGCACGATCGCGATGGGCAGCACGTCGTGCTCCCGTGCCAGCTGGATCAGCTGCCGCCGTGCCTCCGGCTGCACGTTGGTGGCGTCCACCACGGTCCGCCGGCCGGCCGCGAGGCGCTTGCCGGCGATGTAGTGGAGCACGTCGAACGCGTCCCGGGTGGCGCTCTGGTCGTTCTCGTCGTCGGACACCAGCCCGCGGCAGAAGTCCGAGGAGATCACCTCGGTCGGCCTGAACAGCCGCCGGGCGAACGTGGACTTGCCGGAGCCGGAGGCGCCGACCAGCACCACCAGGGACAGATCGGTGACGGGCAGCACGCGCCCGGCGGGCCGGGCCTCCTCGATGACAGCTGCGTCGCTCATGCCGCGGCCTCCTTACGGTTCTCGTCGTCGCTCTCTTCGGCACGGGCAGGGGCAGTCGCAGGGGCGGTGGCGGAGCCCGCGTGCATCTCTCCGCCGTTCTCCGCGCACAGGGTGAACAGTGCCAGCTGGGTCGGCGGGCCCACCTCGGGGTCCTCCGGTCCGACGGGCCGGTACTCGACGTCGTAGCCGTAGCGCGCCGCCACCGAGTCCGCCCAGGCGCGGAACTCCTCCCGCGTCCACTCGAACCGGTGGTCGCCGTGCCGGGAGTGACCGGCGGGCAGCGACTCCCAGCGCACGTTGTACTCGACGTTCGGAGTGGTGACGACCACGGTGCGCGGCCGCGCCGAGCCGAACACCGAGTACTCCAGCGCCGGCAGCCGCGGCAGGTCCAGGTGCTCGATCACCTCGCTGAGCACCGCCGCGTCGTACCCCTTGAGCCGGTTGTCGGTGTACACCAGCGAGCCCTGGAGCAGCCGCACCCGCGACGCCTGCCGCTCACCCATCCGCTCCAGCCGCAGCCGACGCGAGGCGACGGTCAGGGCGCGCATCGACACGTCCACCCCGACGACCTCGCGGTAGCGGGTGTCCTTCAGCAGCGCCTGCACCAACTGGCCCTGCCCGCAACCGAGATCGAGCACCCGGGCGGCGCGCCGGTCCCGCAGCGCGTCCAGGATCGCCTCGCGCCGCCGCACCGCCAGCGGCACCGGGCGCTCCTCGGTGTCGGTGTCCGGGTCCACCGCGTTGTCGATCTCCTCGACCGCGGTGTCGTCGGCCGCCGCCAGCCGGGCCAGCTCCTCGCGCTCGTTCTCCAGCCGGTCCATCGCCTTCTGCGCCAGCGACCAGCGCCGCGACAGGTACCGGTTGGTGATCAGCTTGTGCTCCGGGTGACCGGCCAGCCAGCTCTCACCCGCCCGCAGCAGCTTGTCGACCTCGTCGGCGGAGACGTAGTAGTGCTTGGCGTCGTCCAGCACCGGCAGCAGCACGTACAGGTGGCGCAGCGCCTGCGCCACGGTCAGGGCCTCGGACTCCAGGGTCAGCGAGACGTACCGGGAGTCGCCCCACTCGGGGAACGCGGTGTCCAGCGGCACCGGGCGCACGTCCACCGTCCAGCCCAGCGGCTCGAACAGCTTGGTCACCAGCTCCGGGCCGCCGCGGGCCGGCAGCGACGGGATCTCCACCCGTAGCGGCAGCGGCCGCCCGGGCAGCTCGGGACGGGCGTTGCACTGCCCCTTCATCGCCGTCGAGAACACGGCGCTCAGCGCGACCGCCACCAGCGACGAGGCCGCGTACGGCCGGTCGTTGACGTACTGCGCGAGCGCCGAGTCCGGCGCCCCGCCCCGGCCCTTGCCCCGCCCGCGGCGCACCAGCGCCACCGGGTCGACCTCCAGCAGCAGCGCCGCCGTGCAGCGCTCCTCGGTGGCCTGCGGGTAGAACACGTACGCCGTGCCGTAGGAGGTGGAGAAGGGCTGCGCCTTGTCGGGATGCTTGTGCAACAGGAACCCGAGATCGGTGGCGGGGTTCTCCGGCGTACCGGTCGTGGTGATGGTCAGGAACATCCGGACACCTCTCCTCATTCTCCTGGAGCCGCTCGCGGCACGGCCGGTGGGACGGACATGCGAAGCCCCCAGGACACCTGTCCCGGGGGCTTCGCAGGACGACGCCGCTCACGATCGCACAACGCGCCCGACCTGCGCCCTTGTTTATCGCGGCGACGGTCCGCGCCGACGCGGCGTCCCGCCGACGCGGCGGTGTCGACCGACGTGTCGGCGGCGGGGTCAGCCGAGCCGGCTCTGGACCTCGGAGGAGATCAGCTCCAGGTGGTCCAGGTCGTCCAGGTCGAGGATCTGCAGGTAGATCCGCTGCGACCCGGCCTCCTCCGCGTACCGGCCGATCTTCTCGACGACCTCGGCGGGGGAGCCCGCGAGACCGTTCTCCTTCAGCTCGTCCACCTCACGCCCGATCTTCTCCGCCCGGCGGGCCACCTCGGCGTCGTCGCGGCCCACGCACGCCACCAGCGCGTTGGAGTACACGAGGTCGTCCGCTGACCGCCCGGCCTCCACGGCCGCGGCGCGCACCCGCTCGAACTGCGCCTTGGTGTCCTCGATCGAGGAGAACGGCATGTTGAACTCGTCCGCGTACCGCGCGGCCAGCCGCGGCGTCCGCTTGGCGCCCTGACCGCCGATGAGCACCGGTACCTTGCTCTGCGCGGGCTTCGGCAGCGCGGGGGAGTCCGTCAGGTCGTAGTAGGTCCCGTGGTGGCTGAAGGTCTTGCCGACCTCGGTGGCCCACATCCCGGTGACGATCTCGAGCTGCTCCTCCAGGCGGGCGAGCTTCTCCTTCGGGAAGGGGATGCCGTACGCCTTGTGCTCCTCCTCGTACCAGCCCGCGCCCAGGCCCAGCTCGACGCGCCCGCCGGACATCTGGTCGACCTGCGCGACCTGGATGGCGAGCACGCCGGGCAGACGGAAGGTACCGGCCGTCATCAGCGTGCCGAGCCGGATCCGCTTGGTCTCCCGGGCCAGGCCCGCCAGCGTGATCCACGCGTCGGTCGGCCCGGGCAGGCCGCTGACGTCGCCCATGTGGAGGTAGTGGTCGGAACGGAAGAACGCGTCGAAGCCGAGGTCCTCGGTGGCCTTCGCGACCGTGAGCAGGGTGTCGTACGTAGCCCCCTGCTGGGGCTCGGTGAAGATTCGCAGGTCCATGCCCCCATCCTGCACCGAAACCCAGGTGCGGAGCACGCCCGCCTCTCCGGCGGCCTCTCTCCCGTTCCTCTCCCGTTCTTCTTCGGTGTCTCTCCGGTCCCACGTTCGCCGTGATCATCGCCAGAGTGAAAAAGCGTCAACCTGGCGACCGTTCGATGTCCCATGCAGTTACCGCCACCTGCGGAGTTCGTTGTCCGGTGCGGAGCCGGGCCGACCCGGCTCCCGCGCCGGGGACCATCCGCCGGGGCGTCCGTCCGTGTGCGCCCCTCGGGGCTGGGAGACATCGATGTCGGAAGAGACCGTGCCGCCGCCGCAGTTCGTTCCGGGCGGGTCGGGGACGCAGGGCGTGCCGCAACAGCCGGCGGGCCTGCTCCAGCAGATGGAGGAGCTGATGGCGGCCCTCAACGCCGACCTCTCGGACCTGGGGGCGGCGCTCGGGTCCGTCCCGGAGGGCCCCGACCCGGCGGCCTGACGGTCGTCGTCCCGGCGCGCCCGCCCGCCCGCTCCGACCGGCGAACCCTGGCCCGGGTGCGCCGGTCGCTGCATGTCGGCCGCGTCGGCCGCGTCGGCCGCGTCGCCTCGTCGGCTGCGTGGAGCGACGCGGAACCGGAGGCTCGCCACCCGCGTCCTGGCCCGGTGTCGGGCAAAGCCCGTGGACGGGGCCGAGGGACGGGCGGTGCGCAGTGCGGCGGCAACGGGTGGAGGGGCGACGGCCGGCCCACCGGCCCTCGTCAGGGCGTCGGGACCCGGCCCGGACACGCCTCCTGGCCGCCGTGGCCGTTCCGGTGATCGTCGCCGCCGGCCTGGGCCTCAGAGCCGTCGCGACGGGCGACCTCGCCAAGTACGGCGGGGACACCCTCTACACCCTGCTGGTCCTCGCGCTCGTCGTCCTGGCCGCGCCCCGGACGAGCCCGTGGAAGGCCGCCACGGTCGCCCTGGCCGTCAGCTGGGCCGTCGAGTTCTCCCAGCTCACCGGCGTGCCCGCGGAGCTCTCCCGGCACAGCGTCGCCGCCCGCCTCGTCCTCGGCTCGACCTTCAACGCGCCGGACCTGTTCTGGTACGTCGTCGGCGCGTCGGTCGGCTGGCTCGCGGTCGCCGCGCGCCGGAGGCGACACCGGCCGGGCCGCGGCGATGATCATGGGATGCTCGCGTCATGTTCCCAGTCGAGTTCTTGTGTTCACGAGTAAGAGGTCCTTCGAAGGGCCTCCCAGGATGTGACCGGCGGGGCAGAGAGCTCAGTTGGCGGCCAGGGCTGACAGCCGCGATATCAGATCCGACATGACAGCGAGCGGCAGCGAAGGATTGGCGGCTGCCGCCTCCACCACCTGCCAGTCGGCGTCGGTGAGAAGCTCTTCGATGATCGGCGGCGGAAGTGCCGCATGACTGGCGGCTATAGGCCTCGCCTGTGCGTCTGCCAGGCAGGCGAGCAGCGCCGGTGCCGACGCATTGCGATGCCGGGCGATCTCGCGGAACGCCTTCTGCACCGATGGTTCGTGCCGGGCAAGGTCTTCCAGAAGTGCCGGAGTCGCGTCCGGATTGGAAGCCACCTTGGCGACGACCCGGACTCCGTGCCGGTCGAGCATGGTGCGCAGCTGGCCTTCCGAGAGGCCCGGGTGTGGAGCGATGGACTTGACTACCTTTGCGTCGGAGTCGGCGGCCAGCGCGTCGCGGGTAGCGGGTGGCACATCGCGGCGCTGGGCTACAAGCATCCGCGCGGCTGGGTTCGGTGATGCGGCGAGCTTCTCGACCTCGTCAGGGGATGCCGAGGCGATCCGCGGCAGCAGAGTGGCGCCGACCCTGGTAGCGCCGGCCAGGTGGGTCAGCACGTCGAGCGGTACGTGTGGGTTGTGGGCGAGCCTGCGCCGCACTTCGTGGTCACGATCGGTGGCCAGTACGCGGATCACGGCGTCGTCGATCGCCGGATTCTCGGCGAGGTCGGCTCGAACTCCGGGATTCGAATCCACGGCGAGCCGAGTGCAGATCTCCGATGGCAGATCGGGGCGGCCGGCGAGCGCCCAGCGCAGCAGCAGCGAAGGGTGGTCGACGAAGCCGATGACGGCTTCAGTGGGTGTGGCCGGGTTCCGAATCGCCATCTGCTGCATGTCGTGTCTGGTGGACTCGTGGGAGCCGTCGCAGGAGGCACCGGACGGCAGATCGCAGTCGAGTCGCGAGCATTGCGGATCGTGCACGAACGGCGCCTCTTCACGGTCGCAGACCAGGCACCGCTGTGCGGGTGGCAGGCCCTCGCCGGTGAGCAGCGCCGCCAGTACGGCCGGTGGGGTCGCCTCGTTGGCCGCCACCGCGCGACGTACCTCGGCATGCGGATGCGCCGCGAGTCTGGTGGCCGTCTCCGGTGTCGTCCACAACGCGAGCTCCGCGACGACCTGAACGTCCGAGTCGGTGGCCAGCATCTCCACCACATCGAGCGGAAGGCCGGAGCAGGCGGCCAGCTTCTCCCGGCGCTCGACGACTGGATCTTCCGCGAGGAGACGCGCCCACTCCGGGCGTCCCGCACGCTCGGCAAGCAGGGCAAGCAGGGCAAGCAGGGCGAGCGCGGCGTCCGGCTGCGTCGCGGGATCAACGTCTGCGGCGGTCAGCAGGCCCGCGTACGCAAGCAACACAGCGCTTTCCCCGACACGCGAGGCCAGCACCATCGCCTGCGCGTGGCTGAGGTCGGCCCGATGCGCGAGGTCCGCAGCGATCTCGGCGTCCGCGACCGCGATCAGCCGGTCGACCAGCTCGGACGGCAGGCTTACGTTGGCGGCAAGCCCGCACAGAACATGGTTCACGGAGGCATCCTGCCTGGAACGTCACCGAATGGCTCCTGGATTTCGATGCCCGGGTGCTGTCGGTGGACAGGTGGCCCGGACCTGCGGTCGCAGGTGCCCGTCTGGTCGTTCTCCTCGGCCGGAGAGGCACGACATTGGCTGCTGCCTCCGCCGAGCTCTCGCTCAGATGGTGGCCCTGACGAGTGAGGACGGCGTTCGCGAGCGCGAGCTGAGTGACCTGGTGCCGGAGCGCCGTGATCTCGGCCCTCTGCGCGGCAGCGGTTCCCTTCAGGTCGGACACAGTCCTGCGGAGCCGCTTTTCCGATTCCGGGGGTTGCTTCGTCTCAATCCGGACGCGTTCGTAGAAGGTCGCTCTGCTCGCAGTTGAGCAGCGGGTGCCGCTCAGGCAGCCGTTCTGCGGCGAGCGGCGGAGTGCGCACCGGCATCGGGACCGGCAGGTGCGTTCAATCGGTAGGCCACGAACGCGGCGGGCCTGCGCAGCCCTTCCTCGGGCAGCCGGTGGAGCACCGCACGCCGAACGGTGTGCGGCTTGGCCTGTCTCGGCTCCGGCCACGAGAAGCTCGGTTGCGGCACAGCGGGCAGGGGCTTGCGCTTCCTCTGCCTGGACCCGGACTGCCAGGAACCATCGCGTGCGGCCGACCCCACCGTCCTCCCGCGTCGGCGCACGGTCGTCCAGCATGTTTCACCATCCATGTCCGTTGGCCTACGACCGAGGGCGGATGGGGCGGCCAGGAGTGCCAAGGTGGCGCGGGGCGGCTCTCTCAGGGCCACAACCCTTTCGCTTCCTCGGGAGTCCAGGGTGTGGTTCAGGTTGCCTAAAGGGATGGGTGAGGACGCATGGGGCGTGCGACACGGACACAGGTGCCGTCGACGCCGCGAGCGGGGGCGGGGCGTGGGGCCGGGCGTCCGTTCGGTCTGGCCGCCGCCGCTCTGGCCGCCGTGCTGCTGGCGGCGGGGTGCGGCGTCGGGAAGGACGCCGGGAAGGACCCTGCCGCCGGGCAGCGGGGCGGGACGCGGAGTCCGGCGGCGGGCGGGAGCGGGAAGGGGGCGCAGCCTTCGGCAGCGAACCCCTCCGGGGCGGCCCGGCCCGACGACTTCAACGGCGACGGCTACGACGACCTCGCCGCGGTGGTGGAGGACGGCACCGTGGTGATCGTCGACGGCTCGGCGAAGGGGCTGGACCCGGGTCGGCGCACGGTGGTGCCGAGGTCGCCCGACTGGACCTCCACGCTGGGGTACTGGCCCGTCCAGCTGTTCCGCGCGGATCTCGACAGCGACGGCTTCACCGATCTGTTGCGGGTCCCGGCGATGGAGCAGATGGGCAGGCCTGACGTGCTGTGGGGCGGTTCGCGGGGCCTCGGTGCCCCGAAGCCGCTGGCCGGGGCCGCGAAGAGCCTCACGGCCGTCGGGGACTTCGACGGGGACGGCCACGACGATCTGTTCCTTCCGGGCGGGGCCGAGGGGCCCGAGGGCATCGTGTGGTTCGGTCCGGTCGGGCGCGGAGGGGAACCGGCCCGCACGCAGGAGCTCAAGAACGGGCACTGGCCGGACTCGATTCCGGCCGGGGCCGTGGCAGGGGACTTCGACGGTGACAAGGCGACCGACCTGGCCCTGACGTTCCACGCGCTCGACCTCGAGTCGGAGGGCGACGGCGACGTACAGGTCAGCGGTCTGCAGTACCTGAAGGGCGGCCCCGGCGGGCTGAAGCTCGCCGAGCGTCGCGAGCGTCCGGAGATCGGCTTCCGGGGGACCCCCGCCGACGTGGACGGTGACGGGACCGACGACCTGTTCTCCGCACGCTTCGATCCGACCCGGAAGGTCCTGGGCGCGAGCTACTGGCTCAGCACCCGCTCCGGGCCCGAGACCGGGAAGCAGGACGGGGTGAGCGCCGCGCCGCCGCCCGGCCTGAAGGCGGGACTGCACTACTCCGGCATGGGCGGCTCAGCCCTCGGCGACGTCACCGGCGACGGCAAGCCCGACCTGGTCACGTCGGCGACCGGCGCCAACGACAACAACGGGGTGGTGTGGCTGGTCCCGAACTTCCTGGAGGGGGACGCCTCGACGGTGCAGGCGGTCACCCTCGACAGCCCCGGTGTACCGGGCAGCGACACCCCGGCCCCCGGCCGTGGCCCGACCCGCAACCGCATCTCCGTCATCGATCTCATCGACACCGACGGCGACCGGCACCTGGACGTCGTGTTCGGCTCCGCCGGCTTCCTGAACCCGAAGAGCAGGGACGTCGACGCGTTCTGGGTGATGCGGGGCACCGACGACGGCGTGCGTTACCAGCAGCACTTCACCACCGCCGACCTGCGCTGAGAACCGGAGGCCGGAGAGCCACGCGCGGGCAGGTCCCCTCGCCGACGAGGGGCTCAGTGGCAGCTGAAGGACTTGTTGGCGAGGCTCGTGCTCAGCGTGCAGACCTGGCCCCGCACCCCACCGTCCGTCCGGTGGAAGGTCAGGTCCCAGGTGCCGTTGACGTGCTGGAGCTGACCGTAGCCGTGGACCCCCTCCAGTCCCGCCGGAGGGTTCGATGGGTTCACCACCTGGGTGATCGACCGGTGGACGGGCTGCGGGGGCGTGCCGATCGGCTGGCCCGTGACGTTGCCGTCGATCGGTCCGCTGTCCAGCGGTGAGCCCGAGGAGCCCACGGTCAGCTGGGGCGGGCGGACGGTGTCGAAGTCGAGCATCTGGTAGAGGTGGACGTGCCCCGACAGCACCAGGCGCACGTTGTCCGCCAGGCGGTGCTGGGTGGTGCCGGCCACCGCCGCGTCGAGGACATGGGTCAGCCAGTTCACCGCGCCGGGGGCCTGCCCCGCCGCCTTCACCATCCACACCGGCTTGTGGGTGAGCAGGAAGAAGTCCTCGGCCGGACGCTGCCGCGCGGCCTGGTTCACGGCCTGGAACTGCGGGACGAAGGTGTTCACCTGCGCCGTGCTGCCGGTGTCGTTCGGGTCGGCGAACGAGGTGTCCACGGAGACGAGGTTCAGCAGACCGGCACGGATCGTGGCGGGCGGCGGGAAGCGGCTGCACGACCCGTTGGAGCGCAGTTCGTCGGCGAGGTACCGGAACCAGGCGTCTCCGGCGCCCCCGGCCTGTCCCGTGCAGTCCTCGTGGTTGCCCCGGGCCAGCACGACGGGGGCGGCGGCCAGCAGGGCCTCGGCGGGCCGGAAGAAGTCCGCCACCACACAGGCCCAGCTCGCCGCCTCGGCGCGCAGTGTGCACCCCGGGTTCCTGGCCTTGTCGTCCGCGCGGCTCGGGTCGTTGCGGTAGAGGTAGTCCCCGGTGTGGACCACGAGGTCGGGTGCTCCACGGGCGATGCTGTTCGCGATCGGGGTGAAGGGCCAGGCGGTCGCGCAAGACTGTGCCGGCTCCGCCGTGTTCACCGGCAGTTCGCAGCCGGTGTCACCGATGACGTCGACCGTGCGGGGACGGGTGGTCGCGGTCCACCTCGGCAGCGGCAGGCGACCGCCCGCCGGATGGAGCGTCGCCGCCTGCACCGTCGTCAGGTCGAGCTGCGCGTTGCCCGCCCCGAGGGGCACCGGTGTCTGCGCGCCCGACTCGCAGACCGTGGTGGGGAAGTGCGACCCCGTGGGAGTGCTCACCCGCCGCAGCGTGACGGTCACCTGGGCGCCCAGGGTGTAGCGCAGGGTGGGACACGTCTGGCTCGGGTCGGTGGACACGTAACGGACCTGGGTGCCGTGGCTGGTCAGCTGGGTCCACGCCCAGGCATCGCCACCGGGTCCGCCGCCACCGGGAGGAGGCGTCGGGCTCGGCGAGTGGGGCGGCCTCGGGTGGTGGGGCGGCTTGTGGTGCGGGGGCTTGGGATGGGGCGGCCCGTGGTGCGAGGGCTTGGGGCGATGCGGCTTGTGGTGCGAGGGCTTGTGGTGCTGGGGCGGCTCGGGGTGGTGGTCGTGCGGCGAGGGGCGCGGGTGAGGAGCGGGCCCGGGTGGCGCGGTCCGCCCGGGGGGCGGGGGCTCCGCTCCTCCGGGCGCCCGTACCGAGGCCGTCGGGGCCGCCGTGGCCGAGACCGCCGCGGCCACGACACTCGCCACGGCAAGGGCAACGATCCGGTGCATCATGTGTCGGCTCCTCCGTCGGCACACCCCTGAGCAGCGACATCCCGTCGCCGAGGTCCACTTCCGACAGCGTCACCGACGCCCTCCGCGCGTGCACCAGCACGAGGACAAACGGGCTAGCGGGGCGGCGGCGGGGCGCGTCACGACGACTCGTCCGCGGCCGTCGCCACCCCGCCCGCTTGACCTCAAGCGCGCTTGGGTTCCTAGGTTCGTGACTGCGCCGCGGGCACCCGCCGGTGGCGTCCACGTCCAGGAGGTCCGCCATGACCGAGCGCAGCGACTCCGCCGAGATTCCCGACCGTTACCGCCATGCCGTGATCCCGCACATCATGGTCGACGACGCCGCCGCGGCGATCGACTTCTACCGGCGGGCCTTCGGGGCCAGGGAGGACTTCCGGATCGACGCCCCGGGCGGCGGCGTCCTGCACGCCGAGATCAGCATCGGACCGTCCACCCTGATGCTGGGCGACGCCAGTGTGGAGGAGGCGGAGACCGCGTCCTTCGCCGCACCCGCCTCGCTGGGCGGGGGCACGTCCGTCACGCTGCACGTCTTCGTGCCGGACGTCGACAGCCTGGCGCAACGCGCGGAGGCAGCCGGGGCCGAGATCCTCCAGCCGCCGACCGACATGTTCCACGGCGACCGCACGGTCATCCTGCGGGATCCGTCCGGTCACCTGTGGGTGTTCCTGACCCACCAGGAGGACGTACCGGAGGCCGAGCTGCGCCGCCGCCTCGCCGCGTCCGCCTGAACCGGACCGGACCGGACCGGCGCCGCCCACTCCTCGCGCGGCGCCTCACCACGCGAGGTAGACAGTGTCTACGCGGCGGTGGTAGACACTGTCCATGTCTGGTGAGGGCTCCTTGCGGGAGCGGTTGATCGACGCCGGGGTGGACCTGGTGCTGGCCGAGGGGTCCGCGTCCGTGGGGCTGCGGGAGATCGCGCGCCGGGCGGGGGTGTCGCACGGTGTGCCGCGCCGCTGGTTCCCCACGCATCACGCCTTGTTGTCGGCGATCGCCCGACGCGGCTTCGAGGACCTGGGCGCCTGGTTCGTGGCGGCGGCGGCCGACGAGCCCACGCCGCGCGCTCAGTTGGAGGCGATCGCGCGGACCTACGTCAGGTACGCGCTCGAGCGGCGCGGCATGTTCGAGCTGATGTTCCGCCACGAACTGCTGGACAGCACGTTGCAGCAGGCGGCCGGGGAACAGCCGCGGCTGCGCGAGGCGACCCTGCCGATGTTCCAGCACTTCACGCGGATGGTCGCCTCGTGCCGCCCGGGGCAGGAGGCCGAGGTGACCGCGGCCGCCCTGTGGGCCAACCTGCACGGCGTCGCGCAGCTCTGGGCATGGGGGAGCCTGCAACTCGTGCTCGACCAGGAAGGGTTGGCGGCCGAGGAGCGCGACCGGCTGGTCATGGCGGTGCTGGACGCCCACCTCGGACCGGTGACCTCGTGACGGCGGTGACCACGCCGCTGCGGCGGCGGCTCGCTCTGGCGGTCAGCGTGGCCGGGGCGATGATCGTCGCACTCGACGGCAGCGTCCTGCTCGTCGCGCAGCCGAGCCTGGCGGCGGACCTCGGTGCGAGCGTGGCGCAGGTCCAGTGGACCAGCACCGGCTACCTCGTGGCGGTGGCCGCCCTCCTGGTCGTCGCGGGGCGGCTGGGGGACCGGTACGGTCACCGGCGCCTGCTGCTGGCGGGGGTGCTCGGATTCGGGGCCGCCTCGGCGGGCATCGCGCTGGTGCCGGGCGTGAACGGGGTGATCGCCCTGCGCGTGGTGCAGGGCGTCTGCGGCGCGCTGTTGCAGCCCGCGACGCTCGCGCTGCTGCGGCTGAGCTACCCGCCGGACCGGCTCGGCACGCCCATCGCGATCCGCACCAGCGCCATCGCCGTCGCCGCGGGGGCCGGACCGCTCCTGGGGGGTGTCCTGGTGGCCCACCTGGGCTGGCGGTCGGTGTTCTGGATCAACGTGCCGGTCGCGCTCCTCATCGCCGCCCTGGTCCTCGCCGTGCGCACGCCGGTGCCGGTGCCGCTGCCGAAGCCGACGTCGGCGCCGGACCGGGCTCGGACGGAGCGGCTGGACCTGGCCGGGGCCGGGCTGCTCGCCGTCGCCCTCGCGGTCCTGGTCCACGCCCTGGCCGGGGTGCCCGAGCGGGGGTGGTGGGCCGCCCCGACGCTGCTCGAACTCCT
Organism: Streptomyces sp. NPDC002734; assembly: GCF_040295685.1. Taxonomy (NCBI): domain Bacteria; kingdom Bacillati; phylum Actinomycetota; class Actinomycetes; order Kitasatosporales; family Streptomycetaceae; genus Streptomyces; species Streptomyces sp. NPDC002734. Next base: position 92,911 of record NZ_JBEOVU010000026.1, on the reverse strand, counting down.
CGCCGCCTGCGGGGTGGGTGCGGTGTTCGCGCGGCACGAACGCCGGGTGGCCGATCCCGTCGTGCCGCCTGCCGTGCTGCGGTCCGTGCCGGTGACGGCCTCGCTCGCGTTGCTGCTCGTCACCAACACCGGTCTGTTCGGGACGCTCTTCCGGGCCACGTTCCACCTGCAGGACGAACTCCGTCTCGACCCGCTCGTCACCGGGCTCCGGCTGGTGCCGTTGACCGCGTGCATGATCCTGGGCGCCCCCGTGGCGAGTGCCGCCATGCGGCGGTTCGGGGTGCGCGGCACCGCGGTCGCCGGCTCCGGGCTGGTCGTCGCGGGGATAGCGGCGCTGTCCGTGCTCGGTCCGGCGGGCACCTGGGCGGGCATGGCCGTGCCCTTCGCGGCGGTCGGGGCCGGGTGCGCCACCGTGATGGTCACCGCGACCGGAACCGTGGTCGCCGGCGCGCCGCCCGGGTACGCCGGGGTGGTGGGCGGGCTGAAGCAGACAGCCATGAACGTCGGGCCCACGCTCGGGATCGCCGTCGCCGCCGGGGTCGCCGGGACGGCGTTCTCCTCACTGAGCTCCACGCTCCTGCTCCTGGCGGCCCTCACCGCCCTCGGCCTCCTGGCCGCGTCGCGGCTGCCGCGAACGGTGACCGGGGCGGACACGGCAGACGCGGCGGCCCTGCCCGCGCCATCCGCCGCCAAGTCCGCCGCCAAGTAGGCGGAGCGGAGCCGTTGTCAGTGGCGCGGGGCAGGATCAGCGCGTCAACTCGACGGAGGGAGTGCGGCGTCATGCCGATCGGGAACCAACAGGTGGCGGGTCATGCGTTTCTCGCGCAGATGACGGACCCGTACTACCCGCAGCCCGTCGTGGACAAGGGCAGGGCGGTCCTGCGGCGGCTGTGTGAGCGGATCGAGGTGGAGCGACCGTCCGACCTGGCCGCGCTGTACGCGCTCACTCATGCCGCGACGGAGGAATTCAACGTGCTGGAGGAGGAGTTCACGGCAGCCGGGAGCGAGATCGAGACCATCGCACGCGAAGTGATCGCCGAGGACTTCTGGTTCGTCGCCTCGGCCTACGGGTTCACTGACGCGGACGTGGAAGAACTGATCGCCACGCGGGACTGGTGACGCGGGAGCCCCGCCGCACGTCTTGTCCGCCCCGCTGGGACGATGGCTCCGTGAACCACTCCTCGGGCGCCGGTGCCGGACCTGGGCATGAGCGGCAGCGTGCCGTGGAGCCCCGGCGGGCCGAGTCCGGCCGGTGGCCCGTGCTGGAGGCCGCCCTCGCCGTGGTCAACCGTGACCTGTCGGCGACCTTGCCGGGGCAGGACGAGCTGGTCCTGGTGGTGGCACCGTCCGGGGGTCCCCCGGGCCCTGACGGACGCGACCAGAAAGACGTCTACGTGGCGCTGCTGGACGGGCGTTGGCACGGAGATCGGGTGAACGCGGGGGATCCCGAGGCGGGGGACCCGCCGGAGCCGGAAGACCCGTCGACGGCCCTGGCCGTGGTCGCGGAGGCGGCGCAGGAGACCGTCATGGAGTTGCTCCGGAAGGTCTGGCCGACCTGCCCGGAGCACAGGACGGGCCTTCACTCCCGTCCTGCGGGGACCACCGACGCAGAGGAGACCCGAGCCGCCGGCGTCACCGGTCCGCCGGTCCGGCGGTGCGGGGGCGGCCGGGACGGGGAGTCGCACGATGTCGCCGTGGTGGGGGAGTTGGCGGCCCGTCGGCCGGATCAGCGCGACGAGTGACCGGCGCTGAGGCCCCCGCGTCGCAGGCAGCCGCCCGGCCGCGAACCCCGCTCACTCCCGGGCCCCCGCGGCGAGGAGCACCGCGACGGTCTCCGGGTGGGGCCCGGCCCGCGCCCACTCGAGCGGGGAGCGGCCCGTGCCGTGGTCCTCGCGGAGGCCGGGGTCGGCGCCGTGGGCCAGCAGGGCGCGCACCGTGTCGGTCTCTCCCCAACAGGCGGCCGCGCACAGCGGCGTGCCCTCGGAGCCGTGGCCGCTGCTCTCCGCGTTCGGGGAGGCTCCGGCTGCCAGCAGAGTGAGGACGGCGTCCACGGCTCCGGCGACCGACGCGGCGTACAGGGGCGTGGTGCCCTCGGCGTCGGGGCCGTCCGGGTCGGCCCCGCTCCGCAGCAGGGCGCGGATGCGGACGCCGTCGCCGAACGTCGCCGCGCCGACCAGGCGCCTCGCCAGCTTCTTCCGTCGGCGATGGTTCACGGCAGGAGGCTCCGGCCCGACTCCAGCGCGGTGACGTGGGCGACCACCGCGCCGGCGCCGTCCTCGGCGGCCACGCGGGAGGCGAGCGCGGCGGCGCGGCGGCGGTAGGACGGCTCCGACAGGCAGGCCGTGATCCCTGCGGCGAGGGACTCGGCGGTGAGTTCCTGGAACGGCAGGGGCGGCGGGGCGACGCCCAGGCCGTGCAGGCGGGCGGCCCAGAACGGCTGGTCGGTCAGAACCGGCACGGGCAGCGCGGGGACTCCGGCCCGCAGCCCGGCCCCGGTGGTGCCGGCCCCCGCGTGGTGGACGACGGCCGCGGTGCGGGGGAACAGCCAGTCGTGGGGGAGGTCGCCGACGGCCAGGACGTCGGGACCGGTGGGGCCGCTGCCGCCCAGCCCGGCCCACCCGGCCTGCACCACGGCGCGGACGCCCGCCCGCTCGACCGCCGAGGTCACCAGCTCGCCGAGCCGTTCCCCCTCGCCCGGCGCCATGCTGCCGAACCCGATGAACACCGGCGGCGGGCCGGCCTGGAGGAAGTCGACCAGCTCGGCCGGAGGCCGCCAGTCGTCCGGCCGGGCTGGCCACCAGTAGCCGACCACCTCGGCCCGGGTCGGCCAGTCGGCGGGACGGGGAATCACCAGCGGGCTGTAGCCGTGGAAGACCGGCCCGGTGTCCTCCGGAGCGCCGTGACCGGTCTCCGGCAGGCCCAGGTGGGCGCGCACCCGCGTCACCGCGCCCGCGAACGCGGCCTCCGTCCGCCGCTCCACCGCCCGGCCCGCGGCGAGGTTGCCCCCGGGCTCCGTGCCGTCGGCGTCGCGAGCGCCGGGCAGCCGGAACTCGGCCGTGGCGAAGGACGGGACGAGGTGGGTGCCGACGACGGGCACGCCGAACGCCGCACCGGCGGTCCGGCTGAGCGGGGACGGGCCCTGGGCGGTGAGGACCAGGTCGGTCCCGGCCGCCACGGCATCCGCCACGCCCTCGGCGAGTCCGTCCGCGTAGGCCCTGGTCAAGGCCCTGGCCTCGTCCCGCGTGGCCGCTCGTGACCAGCCGCGGAGCAGTTCCTGCGGGTCTCCCGGGACGGGCCGCAGGCCGAGGCCGCACCCGTCGATCAGCGAGGCGAAGGACGGGTGGGCGGCCAGGGAGACCTCGTGTCCCGCGTCCCGCAGTCGTCGTCCCAGGCCCGTGAAGGGCGCGACGTCTCCCCGCGAACCGGCGGTGACGATCAGGATGCGCATGCGCCGATTCTCCTCCGTGGCGTCACCGGGCCGTCGGGCGCCCCGGCGGGGAGGGGGCGACGCGCCGAAGGCCGTGGTGGGGGCCGTGGCGGAACGGTGACCGTCGCTCGTCCGTTGGACGGGCATGACGGTGACCATGCGAGCGGGATACGAAGGCACCGGGCCGGGGCCGATCACGCCGGACGGGTGCGCGGTCGAGCTGTACAGCCGGCTGCCGGTCGGCGACGAGCCGGACATCGTCGCCGGGGCCGTGCCGGAGGGCGCGCGCGTCCTCGAACTGGGCTGCGGGGTGGGCCGGATGACCCACCCGCTGGTGGAGCGGGGCTTCACCGTGACCGCGGTGGACGAGTCCCAGGCCATGCTCGACCGGGTCCGCGGGGCGCGCACGGTCCGCAGCCCGATCGAGGACCTCGACCTGGGCGAGCGGTTCGACGTGGTGATGCTGGCGTCGTTCCTGGTGCACGCGGGCGACCTGGACGTGCGGCGCGAACTGCTGCGCACCTGTGTCCGGCACCTCGCGGAGGACGGCTGCATGCTGGTCCAGCGCGAGGGGGAGGACTGGCACGAGCGGGTGCCGCGCGAGCGGGTTGACCCGGCCGGGTTCACCGTGCGGATGGTGTCGGCGGAGCCGGTGGGCGACGGCGTGAACTCGGTGCGTGCGGAGTACGAGTTCCCCGACGCGACGTGGACGCAGACGTTCCTGTCCCGGCCGCTCACACGGGAGCAGTTCGAGGGCGCGCTCGCCGAGGCGGGGCTGCGGGTGGACCGCTACCTGACCGAGGACCGCACCTGGGTGCGGGCGGTCGCCGGGCCCGCGTAATCCTCGGCCTCATACCGTGGGTCCGACTTCGGCGGAAGACGCATGTCCGCCAGAGGGCGCTCACCACCGGCCCGAGGGAGGCGAACTGCATGGACACATCAACTCGGCCTGCCTGTAGGGGACTTGGGGCCAGGCGGTGGCCGGCCCGGCGATGCCTCCCGTGGGCACATCCGGCCAACATGGGCCCCGCCCGGGGGGGAAGATTGAATTCCGCAGTGGGCGTCCCTATGCTCCTTCTGCAAGATCAACAACAATGTGTTGTGCATTCCTGTCAGGGGGGACCTGAATAAATGCAGCGATTCAAGCGGAATTCTCTGCGCGCGGCGACCATGGTCGGTGTCGCGGCGACGTGTGCGGTTCTGGGGGTCGGTCAGGCGTTCGCCGGCACCGACGTGACGGTCAAGTCGCGTGTTCAGCTCGCGAACGGCCAGTCCCAGCTCGTCGCCACCGGCATCTTCCTCCACGACGGTGACGACTGGCAGATCTGTGACAACTCTGCCGACGGTGACCGTGCCGTCATCGCCGTCTCGTGGCACACGCCGGACGGCGACCTGCGCACGAGCACGACGTCGAACACCGGCGGCGCCGGGACCTGTGTGACGGCGGGTTACGGCGTCGACATCGCTGAGGGGCAGGAGGTCGTGGTGCAGGTGTGGCACCAGGACGGGGCCGACGGCATGCCCCAGGACATCGCCCGGGGGATCGGGTACGCCTGAGCAGTGCGTGCCGGTTTCCGTGAATTGACGGCCCGGCGCTGATTTCCGTGACGGCCCGCCGAAGTATTTCGGCGGGCCGTTTCGCGTCGTCGCCCGAGGGAGATCCGGAATTGGCCGTGGTCGGTGATATTCGGGCTTCCGCTCTTTCCGGACGCGATGAACGCTTTCTGTATTGATCCGGATTGAGTGTCGGCTGCCCGTTGGCGAACAGTCCGCCTTCGCCGTCGCCCCGGACCCCGTACACCTCCGGCCCGCGGACCGTGAGCGTGCGGCCCGATGCGGGAACCGTGCCGGTTGCCTCGTCAACACGCGTCATGTGCAGGCGAGTTGGGCGCAGTGCGGTCTATACGCGTAGACGTCTCGTGTTCCATCATGGTCGCGATCCACCCGCACGCTGTGCCGGTCGCCCCTCACGCGGCCGGTCTCCCTGGCGTGCCCTGGAGTCCCAGGGTGCCCCACTCCCTCAGGAGGACGTCTTGTCTGTCAGACAGCAGGTGCGCACGGTCCTGTGCGGCGCGGCCCTCGCCGGCCTCGTGCTCACCACCACTCAGGGCATCGCGACGGCGGCGCCCGTGCCGGGCGGCGGGGCGAAGGTCTCGCCCGTACGCGCCGCCGAGGACGCCGCCGCACGGGCGTTGGCTCGTTCCCTCACCGACGACGCGTGGCGTGCCGAGATGAGCCGGGCCGTCGCGGACGGTGACGGCGTCGGGCTGAAGGCCCTTGCCGCCGGTTCGCGCACCGGCGCCGGCGCCGCGCTCGCCGCCGACGTGGCGCGTGCGGACCGGTCCGTCCTCGCGGCGAAGGGGCTGCCCGCCGACGTGGGGGGCCTCCTCACCGTCACTCCGGCCGGCGACTCCGGCTCCCGCCGCGCACCGCTGGTCGCCGTCGCCCCCACCGACGACGAGGCCGCCCCCGTCACCGCCTACGACAGCGCGGGCCGGGCGCACACCCTGGACGCGACCGAGGCCCCCGACGTCCCGGTGTACGTCGTCGGCGTCGACGGGGAGAAGGCCGTCGAGGCCGGGCTGGAGGTGCTGGAGCGCGAACTCGCCGCCGCCGGCGTCACCACGGCCGACGCGGCGGCGGCCGTCTCGGCGACCGGGGCGGCCTCGGCCGCCGCCACGGGCTACTGGACGTCCAGGATCACGTCGGTGTACGTCGCCGACGACAAGGAGACCTGGATCAAGGGCGACGCCGAGATCTTCAGCATCGTCAGCGGCTTCGGCCTCGACGGCAAGGTCCGCGTCGACACGGTGACCCACCCGTACCTCGACGACGCCGAGACCACGTACTACCCGAACCAGATCCTGGTCAACTGGTCGCAGTACAAGTACAACCTGGCCGACGTCGTGATGATGGAGGACGACGGGGACACCAACTACTCCTCCCTGGCGAAGGCGATCGCGGCCGCCCTGCTCACCATCGCCGACCTGGGTGCGTACGTTCCGCTGGTCGACCCCGTCGTGGACGCCATTCCGGCCTCCTTCTGGACCGACGACGCCGACTTCGTGGACGCCTGGTACACCCTGGCGCGTGAGACCACCGGCACGCGCAACGGCGCCGGCGGCAACGGGCGGTTCACCTTCGACCGGTACTGGGTCTCCGCCCTGTGACCCGAGCCTCGCGGAGGCCCGGCCCGCCTCCGCGAGGCCTCCCGCCGGATGAGAGAACCGCCGGGTGAGAGGACCGCCGGGGGTCACCGGGGTCCCGTGTTCCCCGACCGCTCCAACTGCCCCAACTGCACCGTATAAGAGTTGAGTTGCCCGTATAGGGCGCTCTTGACGGGGTTGGTCCCGTGGGGGAGCCTTGGCGTCGTGCCAGGGGGGCCAGGGGAGGTCTCCCGTGCGGCACGTTGCCGGGGGGCGCATGACCATAGGGGTGGTCGGCGGGACGGGGGCGCGATCGGGTGTCCGGCTGGACCTGCTGGAAGACGCGATGCGCAGACGTCTGGGCCGTGAATGCATCTACGTTCCGTCGTGCCGTCTCGGCCTGTACCTGGCGCTGCGGCGCTGGTGCCGGCCGGGAGGCAGGCTGCTGATGTTGCCGGTCAACGACGACGTCATCCTCTTCGTCGTGCTGGCGGCCGGACTGCGGCCCGTGCAGGCGCCGCTGGACCCGCGCGACGGGTCCCTCGACGTGGCCGCCGTCGACGAGGAGACCTGGCGCGGGCTGGCCGGCGTGCTGACCACGAACCTGTACGGGAACCCGGACCCGGCGCCCGCGCTCCGCGCGCGGTGCGACCGTTGGGGCATCCCGCTGATCGAGGACGCCGCGCACGCGATCGGCAGCGAGGTGGGCGGACGGCCGGTGGGGTCCTTCGGCACCGCGGCGGTGTTCAGCCTCTCCAAGCACGTGGGCGCGAAGGCCGGGGGTTTCCTGGCCTTCGACGACGACCCGGCGCTGCGCGAGGAACTGGTCCGGGCGCGCGACGAGCTGCTGGAACCGTCCCGCTGGGCCGCCGAACTCGCCTACGCCGCACGGCCGTACGCGGAGGCGGCGGTGCGAGGACTGGGCCTGCGGCGGGCGGCCCGGTCCACCCTGCGGATGCTCGGACTGAGCGAACGCGACGGCATCCGGATGCCGTTGCGCGCCGGGGAGCTGGCGAGGGCGGCGGCCGGAGCCCCGGGGATCACCGCGCACCACTCGTGGGTGCGGGTCGACATGCACGACTACCGCCTCGCACCGGGCCCACTCCGCGTCCGCCGCATCACGCGAAGATTCGGCCGCCTCGACGACGTGCTGCACGCCCACCGCGAGGGCGCCGCACGGCTCCTGGACACCGAGTGGGCCGCCCCGCGCACCGCGACCGGGCCCGTCCAGCCGCTGTTCCGGGTGCCGTTGCTGGTCGACGACCGGGACGCCGCCGTCGCCGCGCTGGCCCGCCACGGCATCGTCACCGGGTACCTCTACGACCCCCCGCTGGACGACTACGCGGGCTCCGAGTTCACCGGTCTCTCGCCCCGGCCCGGTCCCGCCCGCCGCTTCGCCCGGCACGCGCTGCCGGTGGACCCGCTGCGCGCCGCCGAGGCGATCGCCGTGCTGCGGCGGGCCGGCGTGGCGCCCGCCGGGACGCCGGCCGCAGGGCGCCGTGACGCGGTCCCCGGGACGGAGGGCGGCGGTGGCTGACATCCAGGAGGCGGTCGACGTCACGGAGGACCCCGGCCGAACCCGGTGGTCTTCGCGGCGTCCGCGCCCGGAACGCGACGCGACGGGCGGCGACTCCCTGTTCAGGAACGCGTACTTCCTGATGCTCAGCACGGGCGTGTCCGCCGTGCTCGGCCTCGCCTTCTGGCTGGTCGCGGCACGTCACTACTCCCAGGAGGCGGTCGGCCAGGGCTCGGCCGCGGTCGCCGCCATGCGCCTGCTCGCCAGTATCACCGCCACCACCATGATCGGCGCCGTGGTCCGGTTCGTGCCGCGCGCCGGACGCGCCACCGGGTCGCTGGTGCTGCGCGCCTACGCCGTCAGTTCGCTGGTGGTGACCGTCGCCGGCGTCGTCTTCCTGCTCACCCTCGACCTCTGGGGGCCCTCGTACGCGCCGCTCGGCACACCGGTGGCCGGGGTTCTCTTCGTCGCCTCGTGCGTGGCCTGGGCGATCCTCACCCTTCAGGACGGGGTGCTCACCGGGCTGCGCGAGGCGGTCTGGGTGCCGCTCGGCAACGCGGTGTTCTCGCTGGGCAAACTGGTACTGCTGGTCGTCCTCGCCGGGGCGATGCCGGTGCTCGGCGTCTTCGTCTCCTGGGGCGCGGCGATCGCGCTGTCCACCGTGCCGCTCGGCTGGCTGGTGTTCCGGCGGTTGATCCCGCGACAGGCCGCCGCCGACGGTCACCGCCGGCCGCCCACCCTGCGGGCCGTCGGACGGTTCGTCGCCGGGGACTCCGTGGGCGCCATGTTCAGCCTGCTGATGATCAACCTGCTGCCGGTGATGGTGGCGGTGCGTCTCGGCGCGGCCGAGAACGGCTACTTCTACGTCGCCTACACCGTCGGCGGCACCATGGAGTTCCTCGCCATCAACATGGCGTCCTCGCTCACCGCCCACGCCTCCCGCGACGCCCGCGCCCTCGCCGACGGCGTGCGGGGGGCGTTGCGGAGGATGGCCGTGCTGCTGGTGCCGGTGGTGGCCGTCCTCACCCTCTTCGCGCCACTGGTGCTCGCCCCGTTCGGCGCGGACTACGCGGACCGGGGCTCCACGGTGCTACGGCTGCTGGCCGCCGCCGCACTGCCCCGGGTCGCCGTCGAGCTCTACATCGGGGTGCTGCGGGTGGCCGGCCGCACCGCGATGCTGGCCCTGGTGCAGGGCGTGATGTGCGTGCTGGTCCTCGGCTCCGCCGCCCTGCTGCTCACCCCGGCGGGCATCGACGGTGCCGGCTGGGGCGTGCTGCTGAGCATGACCGCGGTCGCGCTGCTGTGCGTGCCGGGGCTGCGGGCCGCGTTGCGGGGCGAGGAGGGCGAACGTCCGTCCGCCGCGCCCCGCTCCGCCGTGCGGGTCGCCCGCCGCAGGGCCGTCGCGCTGGTGCCGGCGTCGTCGTCCGGGCCGCGGGGGGAGCGGCGGCTGCGGGTCGCCCTGTGGTGGCTGCTGGGCTCCGCCGTCGTCTTCTACGCCGCCGCCCTGCGCCACCTGCCGTGGCTGGACGACGACCCGCGCGGCGCCGGGCGGGTCCGGACCGTCGACGGCGACCGCACCGCGGGGGAGGTGCTGGCCGCGCTGCCCGGCATCGCCCTGGCCGCCGCGGTGCTGATGCTGCTGGTGTACGTCGCCGCGCTGACCCTCCGCGCCCCCGCCGACGGCCCGCTCGCGGCCGCCGCGCTGGCCGCCCTCGTGCTCGCGCTCCACGCCGCGCCCGTGGCGCTCGGCGCGGAACCGCCCGCGGTGCGCGCCGGCTGGTGGCCGGGCCCGTCCGACGGCCCCCTCGGCGAGGTGGTGCTCTGGGCGTCGTACGCCCTCCTGGTGCTCGGCCTGGTTCCGCTGTGGCTGGTGCTGCGGTGGGTGCTACGGCTGCCGGCGGAGACCTGCTGGTGGCTGCTGTGGCCGGCCGCGGTCCTCACCTGGGCGGTGCGTCAGGCCCTCGCCCCCGTGGCGCCGGCACTCCTCGCCGCCCTGCTGCTCCTCGCCGCGGCGGGCGCCCTCGCCCGTCGAGGAGCGCGCGCCAGGCCCCCGGCCACCGGACCGCCCGCGCCGCGCGTACCCGGGCAGGGGAGAGGCGGCGACTGAACCACGGGGCGGGACCGACACGTCGGCGGGGGCGACCGACGTGACCGGACCGCCCGCGACCGAATCGACGGCGACGGAATCGACGGCGACGGAATCGACGGCGACCGAATCGACCGTGCTCGGCATCGACGTCGATCGGACGGACGGGACCTGTCCGGGACGACGCCCGGAGCCACACCGCCGTCACCGGTCCGGATCGACGCAACCGGGCGGGACGGAACACCAGCGAGGCCGACCAGCGGGAGCCGGCCACCGGAACGGAGCGGAACGGAGCGGAACGGCCCGGCCCGGGCGGTGCACCGGAACCGCGCCCGACCAAGGACGTGCCGACCAGCACGACCAGCACCACGCCGACAGAAGCCGCACCGACGACAGCCGCCGGGGGGACCGTGCGACCGACAGTGACGACGGGCCGGACAGCCGTGCCGGGCCCCGAGGGCGACAGACGCGACAGAGGCAGCGACACCGCAGGCGCCAGGGGCCCCGAGGGGGCCGGAGGCCCGCCGGAGGCCGCCGCGCCCGGCGGCACGGACCCCCGCGCGCCCCAGGCCGCCCCCCGGGGCCCCTCCGGCGGCCCCCACCCGCGCTCCACCGCGCGCCGCCGGTGGAGCGCCGTGTGGCCCGCCGGCCCTCTGGCCGCCGCGCTCGCCCTGTGGGCGTACGCCGTACGGGCCACCGACGTGACGACGCTGGACGACTTCGGCCTGGTCACCGCCGTGCACCCGGCCTACTGGGCGGGGCTCGCGGTGCTCGCCGCCGGGTTCTGGTTCACCGTCCGCCGCCCCGACCGCGCCGACGGCTGGTCCCTGGCGTACGTGCTCGGCCTGCTGGTCGTGCAGCGCGCCACCCAGGCCCTCGTCTACCCGACCCCGCTGTACGCCTGGGCGTGGAAGCACGACGCCGTCGTCGGCCACCTGCTGACCGACGGCGGCCTGCGGACCGGCGCGGAACTCGGCGACATGGCCGTCTACGACCAGTGGCCCGGCTTCTTCGCCGGCCAGGCCGCCGCGGTCCGCCTGGCCGGCGTGGAGAACACCCTCACCCTGATGAGCTGGTGGCCGCTGGTCTCCAGCGTCCTCGTGCTGGCCCCGCTGGTGCTGATCTACCGCACGTTCACCCAGGACCGGCGGCTGATCTGGACCGGCGTCTGGATCTTCTGCGTCGGCAACTGGGTCGGCCAGGACTACTTCTCGCCGCAGTCCCTCGCCCTCACCCTGCACCTCACGGTGATCGCCCTGGTGCTGCGCCGGTTCCCCGGGGCGCGGCAGCACGGCCCCCGGCAGGCCGTGTGGACCACGGTGCTGATCACCGTCATGATCCCCGTGGTGCTGTCCCACCAGCTCACGCCGGTGGTCCTGATCGTCTCGCTCGGCGTGCTCGCGCTCACCCGCCGGCACCGCGACCGGTTACCGTTCCTCGCCGCCGTCGCCCTCTTCGCCGCCTGGAACCTCACCGCCTCGCTGCCCTTCCTCTCCGCCGCGCTGCCCGAGATGCTCGCCTCCGTCGGCGACATCGGCGCCAACGTCGAGACGGGCTACGGCACCACCCCCACCGGGACCGGAGCCGTGACCGCCTCCTGGGCGGCGCGCGCCCTGTCCGGCACGGTGCTGCTGCTGGCCCTCCTCGGGGCGCTGCGCCGACGCGAACTGAGCCGTCACGCACGACCGTTGCTGCTGCTCGCCGGTGTCCCGCCGCTGCTGATCGCCGCCAACGGCTACGGCAGCGAGATGATCTTCCGGGTGCTGATGTTCATGCTGCCCGGCGCCGCGTTCTTCGCCGCCGCAGCGCTGCTGCCGCGGACCGGCGTCCCGGGCGGGACGATGCCGCGCCCGGCACCCGCGCGGTTCCTCTGGCTGCCACTGCCGGTGGTGCTGGCCACCACCCTCGCGTTCGTGCCTAGCTACGCGGGCAAGGACCGGCTGAGCTACTTCCCGCCCGCCGAGGCCGCCCTGGTCGGCGACCTCGTCGAGAGCGCCCCCGACGGATCCCTGGTCGCCGCCGCCAACCGCAACTACCCGCGGGCGTACGGGGACTACTGGCGGCTCGACCACTACTGGTTCCTGGAGGAGGACCGGGCGAAGGTCGAGCGGATCCTCGCGCGACCCGCCCGCACGCTCGCCCTCGACATGAAGGACGTCGCCGAACCCGGCCGGGCCTACCTCCTGCTCACCCAGGGACAGCGGGCCGACGCCGAGATGAACGGCCGGCTCACCGATGCCGAGTGGCGGCGCGTCGAGAAGTCCGTTGCCACCTCCCCGTACTTCCGGCGGGTGGCGCACAACCGGGCCGGCGCCGTGTACGAGCTGGACGTCCGGGCCGTCGAGGAGGACGCCCGATGACCGCGCGGGAACTGCTGACACGGATGCTGCCGCCCTTCGCGGGCTGGCTGGCCGTCGGCGCGCTCACCCTGCCCGACGGCTCCCCGGCGCGCGTCGCCGCCGTGGCGGTGTTCCTGGCGGCCGGCCCCGGCGCCGCACTGGTGCGCATCTGGTGGCCCGCGCTCAGCGTCCCGTCCGCCGTGGGGCCGGAGGACAGCTGGGACCCCCGCTTCGCCGGCCGGTCCGGCCTCCTGGAGCGGCTGCTCCTGGTGCCGCTGGTCAGTCTCGCCGTCGTCACCGTCACGGCCACCACCCTGCTGGCCGCGCAGGCCTTCAGCGGGCGGCGGGTGCTGCTGCTGCTCACCCTGATGACCATGCTCGCCGCGTACTGCCCGAGGACACGCCCGTCCTGACCCGAGGATGCCCGAGGAAGGCCGGTTTCGTGAGGTTCCCCCGTCGCCCCCGACCCCAGGCCGCCGACACCACCGCGGCCGACGACGCCGCCCCGGCCGACGACGCCGTCCCGGCCACGGACACGACCGCGGCTGCGGACACGACCGCGGGGATGGGCGCCACCACGGCAGCGCGGGCGGCGGGCACCCGTGGTCCACGCCACGCACGGCCGCGGTGGAGCGGCCCGCGCGGCCGCCGCCGGTGGTCCGTCCTCGCCGTCGCCGCGGTCTGCGCCTCGCTGCTCACCACCCTGGCCGTCAGGGCCGGCACCGACCGGCCCGACACCGGCCCGGAGTGCCGCGGGCCCGCCACCGGCCTCCTCGAGCCGCGCTGCGGCGCCTGGTTCGGCGCGTTCGTGCCGCACGAGAAGTCGAACCTGCGGGAGAAGGTCGAGGCGTACGAGCGGCGCGTCGGCCGCCGCCTGGACATCGTGTACACGTACCACGACATGTCCGAGGTGACCTCCGGCCGCCTGGAGGGGCAGCTGCTCACCGAGCAGGAACAGAAGCTCGGTGAGGACCGCATGCTGCTGCTCTCCTGGGAGAGCAAGGTCTGGGGCGGCACCAAGGCGGAGCAGCCCCGGTGGGCGGACATCGCCGCCGGGACGTACGACGCCGAGGTGATCGACGTACAGGCGCGCCGGATCAAGGAGTACGGCGAGGGCGGCGACGGGCGGAAGGTGTTCCTCTCCTTCGACCTGGAGATGGACACCCGGGTCCCGGAGAGCGGCACGGCCGGGGAGTTCGTCGCCGCGTGGCGCCATATCCACGACCGCTTCCGGCAGTTGGGCGTGGACAACGTCGTCTGGACGTGGATCACCACGGGTTACCCGGGACACCACGACCTGATCGAGAAGCTCTACCCGGGCGACGACTACGTCGACTGGATCGGCTACAACCAGTACAACTACTACAAGTGCCACGACACTCGGTGGATGTCCTTCGCGGAGACGCAGAGGTCGGTGCACCGCTGGATCCGCACCCACCTGTCCGACGAGAAGCCGCTGATGCTCTCCGAGTTCGGCTCCGCCTACGACACGCGGCGGCCCTCACGGCAGGCGGACTGGTACCGCGAGGTGCCGGACGTCCTCAGGGAACTGGACGGGGTGAAGGCCGCGCTCCAGTGGAACTCACGTGACCCCGGCCCGCACTGCGACCTCTCCCTGGCCGACCAGGACGCCTGGGATGCGATGCGGCGGCTGGCCTCGGACCCCTACCTCCACCAGCCGGCGCGGTGACGCCGTCCCCGGCGCCGGTCACCCCGCGAACTCGGGTCCCCGCACGGTGGCGCGGGCCCGGCGGTACCAGCGCCAGCCGACGGTGAGCACCCCGTCCCGGTACGGCGCGACCCGGGCGCCCTCCCCGCGCATCCACGCCTCGACGTCGGCGGCGGTGTGACCGCGCCGCACGATGAGCCGCGCCACGCGGTAGCGCTCGTCCCGCTGCGAGCTCAACGCGTGGCGGACCGCGGCCGCCGTCTCGTACCCGCTGAGCGCCGCCGCCCGGCGGACGGCCCGGCTGTTGTAGCCGTGGGGGTAGGCGAGGTGGCGGACCGTGTGCCCCAGGGTGTCCTCCAACACCCGCTTGGAGTCGCGCAGTTCGCGCTGCAGGGCGTCGCGGCCCAGGGTGTCCAGCTGGGCGTGGGTCACCGTGTGGGCGCCCACCTCCAGGCCGGCCTGCTCCAGCACCGGCGCCTCCTTCAGCCGCATCATCGGCGCGGGCGGCAGCAGGCTGTGGCCGGACGGGGAGATCGCCCCCGTGGTGAGGTAGGCGGTGCCCGGCAGGCGCCGCGCGGCGAGCGCCGCCGCCGTCGGGCCGGGCAGGTCCGCGAAGCCGTCGTCGAAGGTGAGGACCACCGGCCGCGGCGGCAGCGGAGCCCGCCCCGCCAGATGGTCGGCGAGCGCGCTCACCGTCACGGGGGTCCGGCCGCTGTCCACGACGGCGTCCAGGTGTGCCGCGAACTGCCCTGGAGAGACGGTGAATTCGGCGATCCACCCGGGTGGGTCGTCCATCACCGCGTGGTAGAGCAGCACCGGGACGGCGTCCGTTCGCGGAGCCCCCGCCGGGCTCACCGGGCGGTCACCGCCCGCCGCAGTGCGCGGCGCGCCCGGACGTAGCCCAGCGGCCCGTACAGCATGCCGCGGCGCTGGAGCCGGGAGAGCCGCCCGGGCCAGGGATGGTCGCGCCGGTCGTGTCCGCCCGGCGCCGTACCGCCGCCCTCCGTGCCCCCGTTGCCCTCCGTGTCCCCGCGGCCCGTGCCCCAACCGTCCGTGCCACCGTGGTCCGTGCCACCGCGGTCCGTGTCGCGGGCGGCGGTGAGCTGCCGGGCGTACGCGAGGCCGGCGGGCAGCCGGCGCAGCAGCGCGGGCAGGAGGGCGGGGCGGCGGACCATGACCGCCGTAAGGTAGGCCGTCAGCCCGGCGCCGTAGCCGAACGCCTGGTTCTCCAGGTCGCGCCAGGTCTCCCGGTGGTGGTGCCAGACCAGCGCCCGCGGCACGTACCGCAGGCGGTGGCCCTCGGCGAGCACCCGCACGAAGGCGTACAGGTCGTCCCCGCCCTTCGCCCGCGTGCCCGTACCGGTCGCCGGGTCGAAGCCGCCGACGGCGCGCAGCGCGGTGGTGCGGAACGCCATGGCCGCACCGGAGCCGAACCTCCCCGCGGTGAACGGGAACAGGGGCTCGTCGGCGGGCGGGTCGGCCGGGTCGTACACGCGGGGCGTGAACCCCTTCGCGAAGCCGCCGTTGCTCTCCAGCAGCACCTGGGCCGGGGTGCGCAGCCGGGCGGGGAGGATCAGCCCCGTCGTGCAGCCGAGGCCCGGGTCGAGGGAGAACGGGCTGCTCAGCTCCGTCAGCCAGCGCGGGTCGGCGACCACGTCGTCGTCGGTGAACGCCACGACGTCGCCCGAGGCCGCGGCCAGACCGGCGTTGTGCGCCCGCGCCAGCCCCGGCACGGGTTCGCGCACGTACCGCACGCGCTCCCCGTAGGTGCCCGCGACCAGCTCCCGGGTGGCCGCGGTGACGGGCGCGTTGTCCACCACGACGACGTCGAAGTCAGGGTGGTCCTGCGCGAGCAGTGAGTCGAGTGCCCTGGCCAGCTGCTCCGCCCTCTCCCGCGTGGCGACGACCACGGTGGTGCGGGGCGGCCGGCCCGGAGGGAGGCCGCCCTCCCGCGAAGGCGACTCCTCCCGCGAAGGCGACTCCTCCCGCGAAGGTGACTCCTCCCGTGAAGGCGACTCCTCCGGCGAGGGTGACGGCAACCGCCGCGCGGCCTCGGCGACCACGTCCCGGGGGTCGGCGTCCTCCGCCACCGTCACCAGCAGTGTTCCCACCGGCACGCCGCCGCGCCGGACCAGGGCGAACACCTCCCCGGGGCCGGGCGGCGGGCTGCCCGGGCCGGGGCGGAGCAGCGGCGGAGCGGCCCCGTCGCCGGCCTCCGCCGTCGCACCCAGTTCCAGCTCCGCCACCTGGACGGGGCGGACGGCCAGGAATCTGTCGATCTCCCGCTGTGTCGTACGGATCACGCGCGTCCCCCTTGTCGTCGCCTCCCGGTGCGGCCGCCTGAGCGCGCGCCGTCAGCCCCGCAGCCTTCCGACCGTCCTCAGGCTCCGCGCGGCCAGCGCCTGAAGCCGGGGACGCCGCCGCACGAAGCCGTGCGCCCGGCGGGCCGGTTCGTGCCCCAGCCAGTGCAGCGCCGCCCCCACCCCGGGACGGATCACGGTCCCCTCGTGGACCGTCGACTCACCCGTCTTCAGCGCGTCCTTGTACTCGGCGGCCCCCCGCCCCATGTCCAGCAGCCCGATGCCCGCCCCGGCGGCCGCCTCGGCCATCCGCAGGTGCAGGATCAGGCCCGGGGAGTACTTCGCCAACTCCGGTTCGTACGCCGGGAACCAGCACGCCAGCACCGTCGAGGACCGCAGCCCGAAGTGCGCGGCCACCGGCCGGTCGGCGGCGTACAGCACCGACAGCACGCCCCCGCACTCCTGCGCCCGGGTCGCGGCCAGCGTCCGCACCAGGCGGTTGATCCATTCCTGTGCGAACCGGTCCCGCCGCCCGGTCCGGCGGTACTGTGCCGACTTCCACGCCATCAGCGTCCGCAGCGCCCGCGGGTCCCGTTCGTCGAAGACGAACCGCAGTTCCCCGACCTGCCGGCCCAGGCGGCGCTCCTTGGCCAGGGTGGTCCGCAGGAACTTGGGCGACTGGCCCCGCAGCACCTCCAGATAGGCCGGGTAGCCCTCCCCGACGTCAACGACGTAGGAGGGGTAGGAGGCGGTGACGTGGCCCGTGAACGGCGTCCGGCCGTCCTCCAGGTTGTCGAAGGTGAAGCTGTTCAGCGAGCAGGCGCGCAGCAACTCGTCGGCGCCCAGGGCGGTTCCGGGCCGCAGCACGGCCCCCTGGAGGTCCGAGACCCCGAGCCCCAGCGCCCTACCGCTGCCCCACGGACTGCGTTCGAAGGGCAGGAACCCGACGATGCCCGCGCCGTCCTCCGCGCTGCCGCCGTCCCGTCCGCCGTCGTCCCTCTCCTCGATCACCGCCACCCGGGCCCGCGGCCTGACCTGCCCCAGGGCGACGGCGAACTCCGGCTCCATGAAGGGATTTCTGATCGCACCCGACTTGGCCCGCAGCTCACGCCAGGTCTCGGTCTCCTCCGCCCCGAGCTGCCCCGGCCTCAGTACACGCACACGTCGTCCACCGCTCACGATGACCCCCCGGTCGAAGCCCCCACGGCCTCCGGACCCCCCGGCCCGTGGACACCGCGAGGATCGTACAGCGGTCGGGGGCTTCCCGGTAGATACCGTCGCAGGACGTGACCAAGCGTGGAGAAGCGCGCAACCGGCGCATTGTGCCACCACCGGGACGGTACGGACGGCATGGGCTCAAGTGGCTGCGGTGATCACGGGAGCGGCCCGGCCCGGCCGCGGTCGACCGGGGCCACCCCGGTGACCCGCGGCCCTGTCGCGCTATAGCGTTGGCCTTCCGGTCGCGGCGTCGTGCGTCTCGCGACGGAGGCCCTTTCTGACAGGAGCAGGACGCGAGCATGTCGGGTGAGATGTCCCCCACCGGAAAACCCTTCGGAGCCGGCTCGTCACCCGAGCTGCGCGCCTCCCACGCGGACCGGGACCGGGTGGTGGACGTGCTGCGCATCGCGGCGGGGGACGGGCTCCTGACGGCGGAGGAACTGGACGAGCGGCTGGAGATCGCCCTCTCCGCCCGGACCCTCGGCGACCTGGCCCCGCTCACCGCCGACCTGCCCCCCGTGTCGACCGCGGCCGGCGTCGCGGTGGGGGAGGAGGTCAAGGACCTCGTCCGGATCAAGCAGGTGCACAGCGGCGCGATCTCGCGGACGGGTCGCTGGGTGGTGCCGCGCCGGATGGAACTCGACGTGACCTTCTGCCACCTGACCCTCGACTTCACCGACGCCGTGATCACCCACGACAGCCTGTCCGTCGAGGTGAAGATGACGGGCAAGACCCTGACCCTGATCACCAGGCCGGGGGTCGAGGTCGACACCGACGGAATGCAGCTGGCCCACTGCCGCGTCGTACACCGCCGGGACCCGGCCGGTGCCCGCGTGCCGACCGTCCTGCGCGTGGAGCTGGCCGGGAAGAAGGCCCACGGCCGGATCGTGGTGCGGCCGGCGCGCCGTACCTTCGGCCAGTGGCTGCTGCGCAGGCCGGCGTCCCGCCCCGCCGACGTCTGAGCCGCCTGTCCCGGTCCGGCCCCCGCCCCCGGGGCGCCGAAGCCCCGGGGCCCGGACCGGAGGGCGCCGGGCCGTCGCCCCGACGTGAGGGCGGCCGGCTATCGCCCCGACGCCGGCCAGGGCCGGTGCCCCGGGCCGGTCGGGTGGGTGCCCGTCACGGCCATGACCACCGAGTAGAGGCTGGTCTCCGCGGTGATGAACAGGCGGTTCCGCTTGGCCCCGCCCCAGGCGATGTTGGAGACCGCCTCGGGGACGACGAGCCGGCCGATCAGAGTGCCGTCCGGGTCGTAGCAGTGCACGCCGTCGTCCATCGCCGCTGCCCAGAGCCGGCCCCCGTCGTCGAAGCGGAGGTTGTCGAAACGGGCGCTCTCCCGGTCCTGGGCCGTGGCGAAGATCTGACCGTCCGACAGTGAACCGTCCTCGCGTACGTCGAAGACCCGGATGCAGCCGGCGCCGGTGTCCGAGACGAACAACTGCCGCTCGTCGGCCGAGAACACCAGGCCGTTCGGCGCGCCGAAGCAGTCGGCCACCAGCCGCACCTCTCCGCTGTCCGGGTCGACGCGGTAGACGTTGCGGGCGCCGATCTCGCTGTCCGCGCGGTGGCTCTCGTAGTCGCTCGTGATGCCGAAGTCGGGGTCGGAGAAGTAGACGGAGCCGTCGGACCTGACCGCCGCGTCGTTGGGGCTGTTCAGACGCCGGCCCTGCCATCGGTCGGCCAGGACGGTGACCGTGCCGTCGTGCTCGGTCCGCGTCACCCGGCGGTTGCCCTGCTCGCAGGAGATCAACCGGCCCTCGCGGTCGAGGGTGTTGCCGTTGGTGTGCCCGGCGGGGCTGCGGAAGACGCCGACGGCGCCGGTCGCCTCGTCCCAGCGCAGCATGCGGTCGTTGGGGATGTCGCTCCAGATCACCTGCCGCCAGGCGGGCAGGTAGACCGGGCCCTCGGCCCAGCGGCAACCGGTGTACAGGACCTCCAGGTCCGCGTCACCGTTCATGCACCGGCCGGCGCGGAACCGTTCGTCGAACATCTCGTACAGCGCTGGGCGCTCACTGGCCATGCTGGTCGTCCTCCCCATCCGGGCTACCCGGCCCGACCGAAGCGTTTTCGGCGCGCGCCGATGATTGCAGGATCAGATATGGTGAACGCAAGATGTTTCCGAATGGAGAGTTGTGGATCACATTGATCGGCAGCTGCTGGCGCAGCTCCAGCAGGACGCCACCCGGTCCTACGCGGTGCTGGGGGAGGCCGTCGGCCTCTCCGCCGGGGCGGCCCACGAGCGCGTGCGGAAGCTGCGGGAGCGCGGCGTCATCCGGCGCACCACCGTCGAGGTGGACCCGGCGGCGGTGGGCAGCGGGATCCTGGCCTACGTGATGGTCGACTCGACCTCCTGGATGGGCGATTCGGCCGGTGCCTTCGCCGCGCTGCCCGAGGTCGTGGAGGCGCACGTCATCGCAGGCAGCGCGTCGGTGCTGCTGAAGGTCAGGACGGCCACGACCGAGGGACTCCAGGACGTGCTCCGGCGGATCTACGCGATCGACGGGGTCAGCGGGACGCAGGCCACGGTGGTCCTGGAGACCTTCTTCGAACGGCCGGTGTCCCCTGCGGAACCCGGCGCGGCGTGACGGGAGTTGACGGCACGCCGGCTGAGGCGACCGTCAGTGGGCCCGGAGCCGGCGGAGGGCCGTCACCGGGTCCGCGGCTCGGGTGACGGCCCGCCCCACGACGACGTGGGAGGCGCCCGCGGCGAAGGCGGCGGCCGGTGTGCCCGAACGGGCGTGGTCGCCGGGAGCGTCGCCGGGCGCCGCCACTCCCGGCGTGACGATCAGGGCGTCGCCGGGCAAGCACGCCCGCAAGTCCGCCACTTCACCCGCCGACGCGATCACCCCGTGGCATCCGGCCCGCTCGGCCAGACGGGCCAGCCGGAGCACCTGGCTGCCGGTAGGACCCGCCACGCCGACGTCGGCGAGGTCGGCGTCGGTCATGCTGGTGACGACGGTCAGCGCCAGCACCCGCAGCCGCGGGAATTCGCGTGCCGCGTCGACGGCGGCGGCCATGATGCCCGCCCCTCCCATGCCGTGCACGGTCACCATGGAGACGCCCAGCGCGCCCGCCGCGCGGACCGCTCCGACCACGGAGTGCGGGATCTCGAACAGCTTGAGGTCCAGGAACACCTCCTTGCCCCGCGCGACGAGCTCCCGCACGACATCGGGCCCCGCCGTGGTGAGCAGCTCGAGCCCCACCTTGTAGAAGCGGCACTCGGCCCCGAGCGTATCGACGACACGTCGTGCGTCCTCGCGGTTGTCGTGGTCCAGGGCGACGATGACGTGTCCGGCGGTCTCCATGCCCCCATGGTGAACAATTCGCCGGGCCGCGGAGGCGGAACCTGCCACGATCCTCGAATGGGAGCATGGGGACGCCATCGCGCAGAGGGTCGCCGACGCGGCCACCGTGCGTCGCCGGGACGGTGTACCTCCACCTGTCCTCCGTGGACCCCGCCAGGGAGCGGGTGCAGATCAGCGACAACCGCGGCCGCGTCAACAGCTGGACGAGCCACGACCGGGTCTTCGGTATCTGCGTGGCGGTCGACGGCATCGCCACGTCACGGACCGACGGCAGGACCCGCTACCCGGGTCGCGACGCCGCCTCCGACCGAGTCCGTCCTCACCGTCCTCAGGAGTGCTTTCGGACGTTCTCGCCCCCCGGCTGCAAGAAAGGCTGATGAGCCCTTGTAGTCCACGGCGACGACGGGTGTCATGTGATCTTCCGAAGATCTTGAACGCGATCGGTATGGGGGCAGTGCATGGGAATGTGGGGGGCGGTTCCGCGTCGGGAGCCGAGTGAGGTCCGGGTACGCGGTGGTGTGAGGGCGCTGGCCACGGTGCTGGCGCTCGCCGCGCTCAGTGGGGGCGTACCGGCTGCCGCCGCGGTCGCGGCAACCGGAGCATCGGGCACGGAAAAGCAAGCGGTCAGCTCCCGCTGGTCGTTCGAGACGACCGAAGGCGTCGGTCCGGTCACCGTTCCGGACGAGGCCGACACGGCCAACGTGCTCACCCTGCACGGCGGTGCCGTTCCGACGGAGACCTGGCAGGTCGACGTGGGCGGACTGGCCCTGGACGGCACCGGCTACGCTACGGCCGCCACGGTGCCCGTCGACACGACCGGCAGCTTCACGCTGACGGCCTGGGCGCAGGCGGACACGGCGCCGACGGAGACCGTCACGGTGCTGAGCGCCGAGGGAAGCACCCGGCCGGCCGTCCAGGTCTCGTTCGTGCCGGACGAGGGGAACCCGGACAGTGGCGTCGGCACATGGCGGCTGTCCGTGGCCGACCAGGACGCATCCGACGCCGAAGTGGTCGTCGTCGACGCTGCCGAGGTCAGGGACGCCCGCGACTGGACGCACCTGGCGGTGACCTACGACGCCACAACGAAGGAGGCCCGCCTCTACGTCGACGGGGTCCTGCTGGAGCGCGCCTGCGCCGACGACGACGGAGACGGGGTGGCGGACGACGCCGCGTGCGCGGCCTTCGAGCCGTGGGCGGAAGACGTGACCGTCTTCGGGGCGTCGTCCTTCCAGATCGGCCGGTCGGGCAGCGGCTCCGACGCAGGCGCGTACTTCAGCGGTCTGGTCGATGACGTCTGGGCGTTCGAAGGCGCGCTGAGCGACTCCCAGATCGGCCTGCTGTCGGTCAGCTTCTTCGACGTGCCGACCGTGGTTCCGGGAACCGGGGTCGGGGGCTGAACCAGAGCTCGAGCGCGGGGCACGCCGGCCGTTGCCGTCCGGCGTGCCCCCTGTGCGACCGGCGTCCGAGCCGTCGCCGGCGGGACCTCAGTGGCGGAACGGCTTGATCAGGGCGCGGATCTGGTCCGCGGCGCCCCAGTCGTGGTCGAACATCGCGACGAGGGCCAGGGACTGCCGCAGCTGGATCAGCGGCATCCGGGCACGCCACCCGGCGTCCAGCCCGGTCAGCTCCGCGTACACGTCGAAGAACCGCGCGGCCTCCGGCGGATGCGGGGAGCACCACAGGTGCGCCAGGTCGACCTCGGCCCACGTGTAGGAGACGGCCGGGTCGATCAGCGCGGGGCGGCCGTCGCCGGTGGCGAGGACGTTCTGTGCCCACAGGTCGCCGTGGGTCAGGCAGGCGGGCCGGGGCGGCAGCAACTCGGGCAGCCGCTCGCACAGTCGCTCCAGCGCCCGCCGGTCCTCCGGCCCGAGGGCCGCCTCGACGCGGCGCTCCGGCAGCCACCGCAGCAGCCGGCGCCGGGCGAAGAACTCGTACCCGTCGTCGGTCCATGCGTTCTCCTGGCGGTAGCGCCCCAGCCAGTTGTCACGTTCCCAGCCGAACCGGTCGTGCACGGTCGAGGTGTGCAGCCGCGCCACCTCGTGGGCCAGCCGCTCCCAGAAGGCCTCGTCGCCGGCCGGGCGCTCGCCCAGCGCGGACAGGACCAGCAGCTCCCGGGTCGCCAGCACCACGTCAGGGGTGGCCAGTGCGCCGCGCTCCCGCAGCGCGCCGAGTCCCTCCGCCTCCGCCGCGAACAGGTCGTCGGCCGGGATGTCCGCGAACGACTTCACGAAGAGCGGCGCGGCGCCCGGGCGGACGGCGAGGCCGGCGACCGCGGCCATGCCGCCCTCCACCGGTTCCACGGAGGTGACGTCGGTCAGCCCGGCGTCGTGGAGGCGGCCGAGGAGGAGCGAGGTGGTCTGCACGAGTGGGCAGGCTAGCGGCGGGCGCGGGTGCGGCGCGAGAGGGTTTCCGCCCTGCGGACGGGGCCCGGCGCGGCAGTGGCGTGACGGCGCGCCGTCGGCCCCCTCCGCGTGGACGGACCGGCGGACGGGCGGACCGGCGGACCGGGCGGACCGGGTGAACCGGTGGACCGGCGGACCCGGCGGCCACACCCCCCGCCGTGTCACAGGGGCGAGGGCCGTCTCGTCCCAGGGGATGAAGGAACGCAGCCGCCAGGACGAAGGAGCACACCATGGACGCACGGCTCAACTACTTCGCGAGCCCCACCGCCGGGAAGGCGCTCAAGCAGTTCATGGCCGTGGGGAGGATCCTCAAGGAGTCGGCGTTGCCCGCGGCCACGCAGGAGCTGGTGTCCCTGCGGGTCAGCCAGATCAACGGGTGCGCCGCCTGCATCGACATGCACACCAAGGAGGCGGAGGCGGCGGGCGAGACGGCGCCGCGGCTGCACCTGGTGGCGGCCTGGCGGGAGGCGACCGTCTTCACCGAGGCCGAGCGGGCCGCCCTGGCACTCGCGGAACAGGGCACCCGGGTCGCCGACGCGGGCGAGGGGGTCAGCGACGAGGTCTGGGAGCGCGCCGCCCGCCACTACGACGAGGACCAGCTCGCCGCGCTGGTCCTGCTGGTCGCGTTCATGAACACGGCGAACCGGCTGAACATCATCGCCCGGCAGCCCGGCGGCGACTACCAGGCCGGTCAGTTCCACTGAGTGTCCCGTCCGCCGACCCCGCGAGGAGAGCACCCGTGAACAAGGTCGAGGAGTTCGAGGAACTGCGGCCCCTGCTGTTCTCGATCGCCTACCGGATCCTCGGCAGCGTGGGGGAGGCGGAGGACGCGGTCCAGGAGACCTGGCTCCGCTACGACGCCTCCGCCACCCGCCCCGACTCGGTCAAGGCGTACCTGTCGACCACGGTGACCCGGCTCGCCATCGACGTGCTGCGCTCGGCCCGGGTGCGGCGCGAGGAGTACGTGGGGCCGTGGCTGCCCGAGCCGCTGCTGAACGACCCCTACGAGGACCCGGAACGCGCGGCGGAGCTGTCCGACTCGGTGTCCATGGCCGCGTTGCTGCTCCTGGAGCGGCTCACCCCGCTGGAGCGGTCGGTGTTCGTGCTGCGGGAGGTGTTCGCGTTCGGGTTCGGCGAGATCGCGGAGGCGGTGGGCCGCTCGGAGGCGGCGTGCCGGCAGCTGCTGGTGCGGGCGCGCCGGCACATGAACGAGGGCCGCCCCCGCTTCGAGGCCGACCGCCGGGAACGGCAGGCGCTCGCTGCGCGGTTCTTCGAGGCCCTGTCCCAGGGGGACGTGGACGGGCTGCGGGTCCTGCTCTCGGCAGACGTCCAGTCGCTCGGGGACGGCGGCGGCAAGGCGCCGCAGCTCGCCAGGGCCGTCGTCGGGGCGGACCGGGTGGCACGCCTCTTCGCCTCCGTGTACCCGACGATGGCCGAGGCCGGGATCACCGGTGAGGAACACGAGATCAACGGGCAGGCGGGCGCGGTCTTCCGGGACCGCGACGGCAGGGTCCTGCACACACTGGTCCTCGACATCCTCGACGGGCGGATCCAGGCGATCCGCTGCGTGATCAACCCGGACAAGCTCCGCCACCTCGGCCCCGTCGCCGACGCGTGGGCCCTGCACCGGGAGGTGAAGCAGACCCTCGGTCGGCCCAGGTGACCAGCCCGGGTGCACGGCCCGGGTGAGCGCGGGCCCGGTGAGGGGCCGGTGCGGTGCCGGCGCTTCCATCGGGCTGCCCTCGGCTCCGCTGCTAGATTCCAACGGTGGAGGATCAGCTGCCCAGCGGGGGCGCCGAGTTGTCACCGCACGAGATCGAGGCCCTGCACGCCAGATGGTCGTCCTGCTGGACCCCCTGGGAGGTCGCGCGGCGGCTGGCTGGGATCGGCACGCCCTGGTGCGTGGCCGCGGGGTGGGCGCTGGACCTGTTCCGTGGCGAGCGGACGCGTGATCACGGAGACATCGAGATCGCGATCCCGGCGGCCGGCTTCCCCGAAGTCCGCCGCCGCTTCCCCGGCCACGTCTTCGACGCGGTGGGCGGCGGCCGCGTCTGGGAGGGCGCCCCGCCCGAGGCGCTGGCCGCCGTGCACCAGACGTGGCTTCGCGAACCGGCCACCGGCGACTACCTGCTCGACGTGTTCCGCGAACCGCACGACGGCGACACGTGGATCTACCGGCGCGACGAGCGCATCCGGCTTCCCTACGCCGACGTCGTCCACCGCACCCCGGACGGCATTCCGTACCTGGCGCCCGAACTGGTCCTGCTGTTCAAGGCCGGGCACACCCGCCCGAAGGACCAGGCCGACTTCGAGGCGACCGTCCCGCACCTGACCGCCACCAGGCGCGCGCACCTGGCCGCGCTGCTCGCCCGCGCCCACCCGGGACACCCCTGGATCACCGCCCTGTAGCGCACGCACACACGGTGGTTGACGGGCCGTCGACCCCGGTGACGGCGATCGGGTTGGCCGGTTCCCGCCGAGGGGCAGCGCATCTCGGCCATGATGCAGAGAACTGTTTGCAGAGGACCCTCTGCACGTTACCTTCGCTGCATGAGCGACGACGTGAGCGACGACATGGGCGGCGACAAGAGCGGCGACGCGACCGCTTCGGCCTCGCGCGATTCCGCGGGCGACACTCCGCAGCCCGCCCCGGGCAAACCCGTACGCCGCCTCGACGCGCGCAGCCTGCGCGGCCTGGCGCACCCCCTGCGGATGAGCATCCTCGAGTTGCTGACCCTCGACGGTCCTGCCACCGGCACCGCCCTGGCGGCGCGGCTCGGGGAGAACACCGGCACCGTGAGCTGGCACCTGAGGCACCTCGCCGAGCACGGCTTCATCGAGGAGGAGGCCGGCCGCGGCACCAAGCGGGAACGCTGGTGGAAGGTCGTCGACGAGACCAAGGTGCTGGAGACCGCGGAGTTCCGTGACGACCCCGCCACCCGGGGCGCGCTCTCCGTGTACCTGCACGAGATCGTGCAGCAGTACTTCAACCGGGTCACCACCTACCTGAGCGAGAGCTGGGACGAGGAGTGGCAACGGGCCGGCACCCTCTCCGACCGGCGGGACCTGCGGCTGACGGCGCAGCAACTGACGGCGATGAACGCCGAGTTGCTGGAAGTGATCGCCCGCCACGCCACCGCTCCGGGCGAGCGGCCGGAGCCCGGCGCGCTGCCCGTCGTCGTGCAGCTCCAGTCGTTCCCGCGCAAAGAGCGGGGCACGGCGTGAGCCGGGCGGCAGGTCCCGGCCTGCTGCGGCGGCACCGCGACTTCCGACTGCTGTGGTGCGGTGAGACGGCCGGCAAGTTCGGCTCGTCCGTCACCTCCGTGGCGATGCCCCTGGTGGCCGTCTCGACCCTGGAGGCCGGCGCCTTCGAGGTCGGGCTGCTCGGCGCCTCCGCCTGGCTGCCGTGGCTGGTCATCGGTCTGCCGGTCGGAGCGTGGGTCGACCGGATGCGGCGCAGGCCGGTCATGCTGACGGCCGCCGCGGTGTCCTTCCTGCTCTTCCTGGCGGTCCCGCTCGCGGCGTGGGCCGGCTTGCTGAGCATCGGGCTGCTGATCGTCGTCGCGCTGCTGACGGGCACCGCCGCCGTCTTCTTCCAGACCGCCTACAGCGCCTACCTTCCCAGCATCCTCGACCCGGAGGACCAGCCCGAGGGCAACGCGAAGCTGCACGGCAGCGCGTCCGCCGCGCAGATCGCGGGGCTGGGCTCGGCCGGTCTGATCGGGCAGGTGGCGGGCGCGGTCAACGCGATGTTCGCCAACGCGGCGACCTTCCTCGTGTCGCTGCTGTGCCTGGCCGGCATCCGGCACCGCGAACCCCGCCCCGAGCAGGCGGCCGCCCGGCCGAAGGCACTGCTGCACGAGGTCGGAGAGGGGTTACGGCTGGTCGCCGGCGACCGGTGGCTTCGCAGTCTCACCCTCTTCGGCGCCACCTCCAACCTCGCCCTGATGGGCTACCAGACGATCCAGGTCGTCTTCCTGGTCGACACCGTGGGCCTGGCGCCGGGAGCGGTCGGCGGACTCATCGCCGCCACCAGCGCGGGAGGCGTCGCGGGCGCGTTCGTCGCCCGCCGGATCGCCGCCCGCATCGGCACCGCCCGCGCCATGCTGGTCTTCGAACTGGGGCTCGCGGGGCTCGTGTTGCTCGTCCCGGCCACCCACGCCGGAGCGGGGCTGGCGCTCTTCGTCGTGGGCGGCTTCTGCGTCTCGGCGGGCGTGGTGGCCGGAAACGTCGTCAAGGCGAGCTTCCAGCAGCGTTACTGCCCGCCCCGCCTCCTCGGCCGGCTCACCGCGAGCACCGCGTTCCTCAACTTCGGGACGCTGCCGGTGGGCGCCCTGCTCGGCGGCTGGCTGGGCACCGTCCTCGACCTGCGCACCGCCCTGTGGATCACCACGGCCGGTGTGCCGCTGGCCGCGCTCGTCCTGCTCTTCTCACCCGTCGGCCGCACCCGCGACCTGCCGACGGCGCCCCGCCCGGAACCCGGGCCGACGCGCCGCCCCCTGGAGCGGCAGGGAGGGTGAGGACACCCGCGGCGGTCGCGGCGGTCGCGGGGTCACCGCCCCGGCCAGGGGTATCCGAGGGCATCGGCGAACTTACGGGAACCGCCGCACACTTCGCCGACCCGGTTTTTTGAGGGGCGGCACGCAGACGCGGAGGGTCAGACGGGCCGGTGCCGTGGGGGTGGTGCCGGTGGTGCTCATCGGCGGCCCGACCCGATCCACCGCCACGCGACGGCGCAGGTGACGAAGGGGGCGACCAGCAGGGAGAGCATCCACAGGCCCACGCTCGCCGGTGAGTACACGTAGTACTGCCACCGGGGCGGCAGCAGCGACGGCGCGGCCACGAGCAGGAACAGCACCACCCAGGTGAGCAGCACCACCGCCGCCGCCCGCACCACCGTCATCGCCGCCTCCTCGTCGCCGGCCCGGCGCCCGGGGTCTCCTGCCGAGGCCCGGGTCCTCCTGCCGAGGTCCGGCGACACCCTATGCGGCGGGCCCGGGGGGCGCGGGCGGGGCCCCCGGACCGGGTCGTTCCGTCAGAGGAGTTCGGCCTGCTCCGGGGTGGGCGGCAGGGAGAGGTACAGGCGGGTGCCCTGCGGGCGGAAGCCGGCCCGCTCGTAGACGCGGCGGGACCCCTCGCCCGAGTACTCCAGCCAGACGGACCCCGCGCCCCGGCCGAACATCGCCTCCGCCACCGCGGCGGTCACCGCGGCGGCGACACCGCGGCCGCGGAAGGCCGGGCGGGTGCCGACGCCGGACAGCTCGGCCGTGCCCTCCGCCGGTGCGGAGCAGGACGCCCCGCCGAGGACCCCGGTCCCGGGTTCGCGGACGAAGCGCACGGCGCCGCCGTTGCGTTCGGTGTTCCGCAGACGCTCGGCGCCCTCCTTCGAGGACCCGAACAGCCCGCCGAACGCCTCGGACAGCGCGGCGTCGAGCTGCCCGAACTCCTCGTCGGTGGCGGGCGTCTCCACGCGCGGGGAGCCGGCCGTCGTGGGGAGGACCAGCGTGCCGGGCGTGCACACGAGGTACTCGTGCACCGCCTCGGTGCCGAACCCGGCGGCGCGCAGGGCGGGTTCGACGGCGGGCGCGGCCTGCGGCGCGAACTCCAGCCGGGGCAGCAGGCCGCGCTCCTGGAAGAGGGCGGTCAGCGACGCGACGTCGCGCCCGGTCGGTTCCGCGCCGGGCAGCGGGGTCGCGTAGTTGAGGTACGGGCTGTCCGTGCCGGGCATGAAGCCCGCGACGAAACCCCCGGTCTCGACGACCTCGGGACGGCGGCGGAGATTGGCTACGGCAAAGCTCTGGACCTGGTTGTCCATGGTGGTGATCGACCTCACGAAGTCTCAGCTGGTTCCGCGCCGACGACGAACCCGGTGACGGGCGCGACGGATCGAGGCGCGGCGGAGTCGCGGTGCGCGAAGGCACCGATACGTGGGGCCGCCGTGGGAGACGGCGTGGCAGACCGAGGCCGCGTGAAGCGGGTGCTCAGTGCCGACGGCGGCCGCTGAGGGGCGCCGCAACCATGGACTTCGTTCCTCACCGTGAGTGTGGTCCGCGTGATCGCGGACGACGTCCACCTTGGCACGCCCGCTGGCGGCGGGCAAGCGATATATCCAGGTGAGCGACCGGGGCGCCCGCATAGGGTGCCCGGCATGAGACGCACGGACCGCGTGGCCGACGACGGGACCTGGACCGGCCTGGCCCTGGAGGCGGAGGGCCGGCCGCGCCCCGGGCTGTGCCTGTCCGCCGGTGACGGGCGGATGCTGCTCACCCAGGAGACGCGGCCCGTCCTCCTCGCCGCCGTCAGCGGCGACCACTGCGAGGTCGGGTTCTGGCGCACCGACGCCTACCGTTCCGTCCTCCCGCCCTGGCGTGCCGACACCGCGCGCGAGCTGGCCGGGCGGCCGGACCGCTGGGCGCACCGCTTCGCGGACTGCCTGGCCGCGACGCCGGGCGGCCCGCTGCACGACGGGCGATGGCTGCTGACGCCGCAGGGCCCGCCGCCCTGGGACCGAGGAGCCGAGCCGCCGGATGAGTACTGGGGCGAGACGATCGTCGAGGGCCATCCCGACGGATACGTCGACTGGTTCTTCCTCAACGGCGAGTGGGCCCTCCTCCCGCTGCGCCCGCTGCCCGGCCAGGACGACGCCCGGGTCAAGGCGTACCGCAAGCAGGCCCGCGAGGGCGTCCTCCCGCCCGTCCTGCTGTGGCGGGTCAGCGGTCTGTACTGCCACGTCGTCCTCGACGGTCATGCCCGGCTCGCCGCCGCCCTCGCCGAATCCGTTGATCCGCCGCTGCTGCACCTGGTGCGCACGGCCCCGGGGGACGAGGTGGCCGCGGGCACCCGGCGGGCCGTGGACCGGTACGAGGCCGAACTGGCGCGGTTCGCCGCGCTCCGCGCCCGCCACGGCGACGTGGTCCCCGACGGCGCCGGGAGCGCGGGCCCGGTCCTGGCCCGCCGGCTCGAGGACCTGCGCACGGGGACCCGCCCCACCTGGGCCTGGCCGCTGCCCGGCGGAACCGAGGGGTGGCGCCGGGTCGTCCGGGAGACGACGGGCGGGGCGTGGGACGGCAAGTGACCGCCCCCGGCCGGGATCCGGCAGCCGGCCGTCAGGGACCTGCCCCGGCACGAGCGACGTCGGGGCGGGCCGGCCGCGCCGCCGTCAGGCGAGCCAGTGACAGGGGAGCCGGAGCAGGTCGACGACGCGCGCCGCCACGGCCTCCGCGTGCGGCGGAGCCTCCTCGCCGGCGATGCCGCGGGTCAGGTGCAGGTGGAGCGACTGCAGCGTGGCGAAGGTGTTGAACGCCCAGACCGGCACCGGCCCCGGGCCGCCGCCCTCCAGGGCGTCCGCCACCACGGCCAGCCATGCGGTCGCCCCGGCGGCGTCCAGGCCCGGGGCCTGGAGGACCCGGGTGAGCGCCCGGGCCAGCCGTGCGTCCTCCAACTGCTCGTAGCGGTGCGCCCCGGGAGCGGTCATCCGGCGGGCGCAGAGCTCCAGCAACTCGGTGCGGCGGCCGGGCAACGCCTTCGCGAACGCGGCGGCCGCGTCCGCGCCGTGAGCCACCGCGTGCAGCCAGCCCAGGGCGTCGTCCCAGCCCCGGGTGTCCTCCTCCGCCGGGTACCAGGCGCTGAAGGCGGCGTACCAGCGCTCCGCGGCCGCATCGGTCACCAGGCCGCCAACGGCGGCGGAACGGGTCAGCACGCAGCTCAGGAGCAGCGGAGCGAAGGCCCGCGCCTGCACCTCCGGGTGCGCGAACCGTTCGGCGGCGCGGTCGCCGAGCTCCTCGAGGACGTCGTCGAGAACCCCTTCCCGGATCCAGCGGGCGGCCGCCGTGCAGGCGTGGTCGTCGCGGACCACCGGGTCGGACGAGACCAGCATCGCCGACAGTTCACCGGCGAGCCGGGACGCCGGGACGGCCTCGGGTACGGGGAATCCGCCGGCCGCGATCGACGGCCAGTCGAGAGGGGCAGTGGTCATCGGCCCACCCTGGCACAGCGCCCGCGCCGGGTGAACGGTCACAGCAGCGGCGGCTCAGGTGAGGTTCAGGCCGCCGTCGAGGACGATCACCTCACCGGTGAGGTACGCGTTGTCGATCACCGACGCGACCAGGGCGGCCACGTCCTCGGGCCCGGCGGGCCTCCGCATCGGCGCGCGCTCCCGCCACAGCTCGTGCGCCTGTGCCCAGTCCCTGGTCATCGGGGTGTCCACCAGCCCCGGCGCGACCGCGTTGACCCGCACCTGGGGGCCCAGCGCGGCCGCCAGCAGCCGGGTCACGTGGTTGAGCGCCGCCTTGCTCGCCGCGTACGGCACCGACGAGCCCTTGGGGCGCACCCCGGCATGGCTGGTGATGTTGACGACGCTGCCGCCCGCCGGGGCCTCGCGCAGCGCCGGCAGAGCCTCCGTGCACAGCACCCACGGCGCGATCAGGTTGACCTCCATCAGCCGCCGCCAGTCCGCGGGCGACGCGGCGGCCAGGTCGTCGTGCGGGATCGGCCAGCTGATGCCCGCGTTGTTCACCAGCACGTCCAGCCGCCCGCACCGCGCGAGCGCCGTCGCGACCAGGCCCCGGGCCTCCTCCTCGACCTCCAGGTCGGCGCGCACGTACTCCCCGCCGAGCTCGGCGGCCAGCGCCCGCCCGGCCTCCGCGCTGCTCCGCGAGTGCACCACCACCCGCATCCCGTCGGCTGCCAGCCGCCGCGCGACGGCCTCCCCGATGCCCGAGGTGGACCCGGTGACCAGGGCGACCGGGCGGTCCGCTTCGTCGATGCTCATGCCGCGGATCCTGCCACGACGGCCCGCGCGCCCCGGAGGCGGCAGGGGAGCGGAGAGCGGGCGCGGTCAGACCGCGGCGTCCGTACCCGGGCCCGGGTCCGCGGCGAACCGGCGCACGGCGGCGCGCTGCCGGCCGGTGACGCGCACCACCACCCACGGCAGGAGGAAGAAGGCCAGGACGCCGGCCGCGAAGTGCAACGCGACGGCTCCGGCGGGATGCGGCCCGCCCCAGGCGTCGGTCGGGTACGGCTCCCAGCCCCAGAGGGGATAGGTCAGGTTGCGGACCGAGACGACCACCCACCCCGCGGCCGCGGCGAACGACAGCGTCGCCAGCACCAGGTCGACGAGGAGCAGCAGGACGGCGCCCCGGACCCGGCCGGTGCGGCGCGGGCGCCGGTGCTCGCCGAAGAAGAGGCGCAGCCGCAGGCGCTCGAACGCGGGACCGGCGGCCCCGGCCACCAGGAGCGCCGCCAGCAGCACCAGCAGGCCCAGCGCGGGACGCCCGCTGTCGTCCGCGGCCCGCATCAGCGGCTGCGGCGCCACCACCAGGACGGCGACGAGCGGCAGCAGCAGCGCGTACAGCAGGTGCCGCCAGGTGTCGCGTCGGAACGGCAGGGTCACCAGCGTCCGGAGACGGGCGGCCGGCGTCGGCGTCGGCGCCTGCGGCGAGGCGGGGGCAGGGCGCGAGGCGGGGGCAGGGCTCATCGGCGTTCCTCCCCGGCGGGACGGCCGGTCAGGTGTGACACCAGGTCGTCCAGGCCGTCCACGTTCCAGTCCGCGCGCGCCGACGGCGTACCGGCCCAGAAGTGGCCCAACGCGCCCCGCCGCACGTGCGCGGTCCGGAAGCCCGCCTCGCGTGCCGGCAGGAGGTCGTTGGCCGGGTGGTCGCCCACGTACACGGTCTCCCCGGGCTCCGCGGGCACCCAGTCGGCGAGCCGCTCGAAGAAGGCGGGGGAGGGCTTCTCGACCCCCCAGTCGCCGGAGACGGCCAGCGCGTCGCACGGAAGGTCCAGGGCGCGCAGGCAGCGGCCCGCACCGCTGCTCTGGTTGCCGGCGACGCCGACCCACACGCCCGCGGACCGCAGGGCGGCCAGCGCGCCCCGGACGTCCGGGTACAGGTCGGACTCGTCGATCACCTCGCCCAGGCCGGCCGCCTCGCGGGCCCGCCACTCGGCGGCCACGTCGATGCCCGGGCGCACCAGGGGCAGCGCGTCCTGGTTGTGCCCGCCCCGGGCGACGACCGCGCCGACGAGCGCGGAGAGGGTGTGGCGGCGGACCCCGAGCCAGTCGGCCCAGTCCGACCAGTACCGGTCGTCGCCGACGAGCGTCTCACCGACGTCGAAGACGGCTGCGCGGATCATGGAGGTCTCCTGTCACCCGGACGTCGACGGCGGACCACCACATCATGGCCGCCGGGCCGTCGTAGCGGTGCCGGTACGGCGATCTCGGGTCACTGTGGGCGGGTCCCGTGCCGTCCGCCGGCGCCCGGGCCGACCGGTCGGCCTCGCCGCCGGGGCGAGTAACCCGTCGCCGCCTGGGGACCCGGGCGGCGGAGGCGAGGCCCGTGGGACAGTTCACGCAGGTGAGACAGCAGATGTCCGCAGGACGCCGGCCGCTGGAGGGCCGGGTCGTGGTGGTGACCGGAGCCGCCCGGGGAGTGGGGGCCGCGCTGGCGCGGGACCTCGCCGGGCGCGGGGCCGTGATCGCGCTGCTGGGCCACGGACAGGCCCGCCTGGAGGCCGTGGCGGCGCAACTGCCCACCCGGGCGCTGCCCGTGGCGGTGGACGTCACCGACGATGAAGCCATGGCCCGGGCCGCCCGCACGGTGCGGGAGAGGCTCGGACCGCCCTCCGCGGTGGTGGCGAACGCGGGGATCGCCGAGGGCGGCCCCTTCGTCGACTCCGACCCCGCGCTGTGGCGGCGCGTCATCGACGTCAACCTCACCGGGAGCGCGATCACCGCACGGGTGTTCCTGCCCGACCTGCTGCGCACCCACGGATACTTCCTTCAGGTCGCCTCGCTGGCCTCGTTCGGCTCCGCGCCCATGATGAGCGCGTACTGCGCCTCCAAGGCCGGTGTGGAGGCCTTCGCCCACTCGCTGCGCGCGGAGATGGCGCACCGGAAGGTGGGCGTGGGCATCGGCTACCTGAACTGGACCGACACCGACATGATCCGGGACGGCGACAAGTACCCCGTGCTGCGGGAGCTGCGCGGCCACATGCCGCCGCCGGCCCGGCGGATCTACCCGGTCACCACCGTCGCCCGGCGGCTCGGCGACGCGGTGGAGAAGCGCCGCGCCACCACCTACATCCCCGTCTGGCTGCGCGCCGTCCAGGGGATCCGCGCGGCGATGCCCGCCGTGGTGACCGCGGTGTCCCGGTACGAACTGCCCCGGCTGGAGGCCGAGGGACCGCTGGAGGCCACCGGCCCGCTGGGCGCGGGCGGCGCCGCCGACCGCGCCGCCCACCCGGCCGCACCCCGGCCCACCTGAGCCCTCCGACGCCCGGCCGCCGGGCTTCTGCCACCCGGCGGCGGCCGAACGCCCGGGGTTCGGTCCGGGCGCGACGGGGCACCCGGCCCGCGACCTTCGGCGGCGAGGCGCCGACCGGGACGCGGACGCGGGAGACGGCATGGCCAAACGGCACCGGTTGATCAAGGCGACGCCCGAGGCGGTCTGGGAGATCCTCGCGGACGGCGAGCGCTACGCGGACTGGGTGGTCGGCACCGCCCGCTCCGAGCCCGTACGCGGCAACTGGCCCGAGGTGGGCGCGGCGATCGCCTACGAGGTCCGCCTCGGCCCCCTGCGGCTGCACAACGAGACCGTGGTGCGCCGCTGCGTCCCCGGCCGGGAGCTGGAGCTCGAGGCCAAGGCGGGGCCGCTCGGCACCGCCAGGATCGCCCTGGACGTCCGGTCCTGGGGCGACGACACCCTGGTCGTCGTCGACGAGCATCCGCTGCGCGGAGCCGGCGGAATGATCCACAACGTGGGTGTGGAGGCGCTGATCCAGCTGCGGCACCGCGAGATGCTGCGGCGCCTGGAAGAGGTCTGCGAGGAGGCGCGCCGCCCCGCCACGGCCGACGGACGGCGCGGACAGGCCGGCGGCGGCAGCCCAGCGCCCGCCGGAGCCTGAGGAGACGGACATGCCCGATGCCGTGGTGATCGGCGCCGGCCCCAACGGGCTGGTCGCCGCCAACCTGCTCGCCGACGCCGGCTGGAGCGTCGTCGTCCTGGAGGAGCAGCCCGAGCCGGGCGGGGCGGTGCGGCACGACCGGGGCGTCGACCCCGACTTCGTGCACGACCTGTTCAGCGCGTTCTACCCGCTCGCCGCCGCCTCGCCGATCGTGGAAGGCCTGCGGCTCGACCGGTACGGGCTGCGCTGGCGGCAGGCCCCCCGGGTGGTGGCGCACCCGCTCACCGACGGACGGTGCGCCGTCCTCGGCCGCACCCTCCCGCAGACCGTCACCTCGCTGGAGGGCTTCGCGGAGGGCGACGGCGAGTCCTGGCGCGAGCTGCACCGCATCTGGGACCGGCTGCGGCCCGACCTGCTCGACGCGCTGTTCACGCCCTTCCCGCCGGTCAAGGCGGGCGCCCGGCTCGCCATGAAGCTGCGCGGCACCGGCGGCCTGCGGCTGGCCCGCAGCCTGGTGCTGCCGGTGCGGCGGCTGGGGGAGGAGGAGTTCCAGGAGGAGGGCGGCCGGCTGCTGCTGGCCGGCAACGCCCTGCACGCCGACCTCCCGCCCGAGGCGGCCGGCAGCGGCGGCTTCGGCTGGCTGATGGCCATGCTCGGCCAGACCTACGGCTTCCCCGTGCCCGAAGGCGGCGCCGGGCAGCTGACCGCCGCGCTGGTGCGGCGGCTGGAGGAACGCGGCGGCGCCGTGCGGTGCGGGCAGCGCGTGGTGGAGGTGGTGGTCCGGCAGGGCACCGCGGTCGCGGTGCGCACCGCGACCGGGGACACCGTCGACGCGCGGCGGGCCGTCCTCGCCGACGTCTCCGTGCCGGCCCTCTACGGCGAACTCGTCGCCCCCGAGCACCTGCCCGCCCAACTCCTGGACGACCTCAAGCGGTTCCAGTGGGACTTCGGCACCGTCAAGGTCGACTGGGCCCTCGACGGCCCCGTCCCCTGGTCGTCCCCGGAGGCCGGCCTGGCCGGCACGGTGCACCTCGCGGACGGGCTGGACGAGCTCACCCGGTTCGCCGCGCAGCTCGCCATGGGCCGGATCCCCGACCGCCCGTTCTGCATCTTCGGCCAGATGACCACCGCCGACCCCACCCGCTCCCCGGCCGGCACAGAATCGGCGTGGGCCTACACCCATGTGCCGCACAGCGTGCGGGGCGACGCCGGGGACGAAGGCATCACCGGCGCCTGGGACGACGACGAGGCCCGGCGGATGGCGGACCGCATGGAACGCCAGGTGGAACGCTTCGCGCCCGGCTTCCGCGACCGGATCCGGGCCCGCCGCATCCTCTCCCCGCCGACCCTCCAGTCGATGGACGCCAACCTGCGCGACGGCGCCATCAACGGCGGCACCACCGCCATGCACCAGCAGCTGTTCTTCCGCCCCCTCCCCGGCACGGGCCGCCCGGAGACAGCCGTACGGCGCCTGTACCTGGCGTCCGCCGCCGCCCATCCCGGCGGCGGCGTGCACGGCGCTCCCGGGGCCAACGCCGCCCGCGCCGCGCTGCACGGGCGCCTGCCCGGCGGCCTTCCGGGCGGCATGGCCCGTGTCCAGCGGCTGCTGACCCGCCGGGACCGCACGGGAGAGCCGAAGCCGGTGCCGGACGAGTGGTGAAGCCGCCCGCCCGGCATGGGGGCGGCCGTGTCCGGGCAGGCTCGCCGCTACGGATCCGCCCGGCCGCGGGTGGCGGCCGATCACCGCGGGCGGACCGCGAGGAGGGAGATCCACGATGGCCGCGTACTTCGGCAACGCCGCCGAGGACCTGGTGCCCGACGGCCTGGCCGGCTTCGCCCGGGCCCACGCGTCCCTGCTGACCCACGACACGGAACACGGCTACCTGCTGGCCCGGGACACCGCGCCCGGACGCCGGGTCGGGCTGCTCTCCGGCGGCGGCTCGGGCCACGAGCCCCTGCACGCCGGTTTCGTCGGACGCGGCATGCTCGACGCGGCCGTCCCCGGCCGGATCTTCGCCTCCCCGCACAACCGCTCCCTCTACGAGGCGTCCGTGGCGGCCGCCCGCGAGGACGGTGTGCTGCACATCGTCAAGAACTACACCGGCGACCGGATCAACTTCGGTATCGCCGCCGAGCGCCTGGCCCACCGCGGCATCCCGTGCGCCCGGGTGCTGGTCGACGACGACCTCGCCTCCGACTCCGAGGACATCCGCGCCGGACGGCGCGGCACCGGGGGCACCGTGCTGGTCGAGAAGATCCTCGGCGCGGCGGCCGACGGCGGCCTCGGCCTGGACGAACTCGCCAAGCTCGGCCACGACCTCGTCGCCCGCTGCCGCACCCTCGCGGTCGCCTCGCGGGCCCACACCGCACCCGGCACCGACCACCCCGCCTTCGACCTCGACCCCGGACAACTGGAGTTCGGCGTCGGCATCCACGGCGAGCGCGCCGACCGGGCCCGCGTCCACGGGCCGTCGCGCGAACTGGTCGCCGAGATGACCGGGGCACTGCTCGAGGCGCTCGCCCCGGCACCGGGCGACCCGGTGATCGCCCTGGTCAACGGCCTGGGCGCGGTTACGCCGCTGGAGCTGTACGGCGTCTTCGGGGAGTTGGCCCGGCTGCTGGACGACCGGGGGCTGGTCCTCGCGCGCTCCCTGGTCGGCGACTACGTGACGGCGTTGGACATGCGGGGGTTCTCGATCACGCTGATGGTCGCCGACCCCCTGGTGCTCGAGCGGTACGACGCGCCCGTGCGGACCGCCGCGCTCACCTGGTGACCAGCACCCCTTCCCGGATCGTCGGAGGCCCACGATGACCACGCACACCGTCCCGTTCGACGGCGCCTTCACCGACGGGTGGATGCGCCGCTTCGCCGAGTCCGCGCGGGCCGCCGAGCCCGAACTGACCGCTCTGGACCAGCAGTCCGGCGACGGCGACTTCGGCGTCAACCTCAACGCGGGCACCCGCGCCGCGCTGCTCCGGCTCGACGCCCTCGGCGCCGGGGAGCTTCCGGCCGCGGCGCCGCTGGAGGCCGCGGCCACCGCCTTCCTCGACGAGGTCGGCGGCACCAGCGGCCCCCTGTTCGGCCTGCTCCTGCAGTCGCTCGCCACGGCGGCGGCCGCCGAGGCGCCCCTGCTGACGACGCCCGCCCTGGCCGAGGGCATCGCCGAGGGCCTCGCCGCCATCCGCCGGGTCGGCGAGGCGGAACCGGGCGACAAGACGCTGGTCGACGCGCTCCACCCGGCTGCCGGGAGGCTCGCCGCCGCCGACGGCGCGACCCCGCCGGACGTGGCCCTGCGGCGCGCCGCCGAGGCCGCCTGGCAGGGCGTACGGGACACCGCGGGACTCCGGGCCCGGCTGGGCCGCGCCGCCTACCTGCGGGAACGCGCCACCGACGTGCCCGACCCGGGCGCCGTCGGCATCGCGCTGTTCCTCACCTCCGCGGGCGGCACGGTCACCGCGCTGACGCCGTACCTGTCACCTGCGGTGAGCTGAACGCCCGCTCGGGCGTGATGACGGAACACGTGGTGACGGAACGCGGGTCAGAAGTAGTGCTTGCGTCCGCCCACCGCGTGGCCCAGCGCGCCCGCGATCCACAGCGCCGCACCGATGACCACGAGGATGATGCCGATCGTCCAGAGGACCGACAGGCCGGCGATGGCGCCGATGATCAGCAGAATGACTCCGAGGAGGATCATGATCGCCTCCAGTGAGGAAGTAGTGCCGATTCCAGTGTGCTCCCACGGCGACGCGAACGCAGGGCGGGTCGACAGGCGATGCGGTGCGTCACCGGACAGGCGCGGAGGGTCCCCATGACAGCGCCGCACGGCGCGGCGGCCGGCCGAGGGCGCCCCGTGCGAGTCGGGCAGGTGACGGGCCTGTTGACGTCGGATGACAGGCGTCACGGTCCGTGCCCGAGTGGCCCGGAGCGGGCTCGGCGGCGGTTAGTGTGATCACTGCCGGCCGAGGCTTCGACCGGTGCGGTTCGCGTGAGGGAGTGGTGAGGTGACGACCGACCGGAGCGCCGCGGGGCGGCCCACGCTGGAAGCCGTCGCCCGCAGGGCGGGGGTCTCGCGGTCCACGGTCTCCCGGGTGATCAACGGGCAGCCGGCGGTGAGCCCGGACGCCGTGCGGCGGGTGCGTGAGGTGGTGCGCGAGCTCGGCTACGTGCCGAACCAGAACGCCAGGAGCCTGGTGACCCGGCGCAGCGACACGGTCGCCGTGGTGATCACCGAGCCGCAGCACCGGCTCTTCGTCGACCCGTACTTCTCCCTGCAACAGCACGGCATCCGGCGGGAGCTCGTCGAGCGGGGCTCGTACCCGGTGCTGCTCTTCATCGAGGAGCCCGAGGACTACGCGCGGGTCGAGGACTTCCTCAGCCGCGGGCACGTCGACGGGGCGCTGCTGCTCTCGCTGCGCGCCGACGACCCGCTGCCCGACATGACGGACCGGCTCGCGCTGCCCGCCGTGTGCGTCGGGCGACGGCCGCCGTTCGGCAGGGCCGAGTCGGACCGCTACCTGTACGTCAACTCCGACAACCGCGGTGGCGCGCGCGAGGCGGTCCGGCACCTGGTGGGGCTCGGCCGCCGCGCCGTCGCGACGATCACCGGGGCGATGGAGCAGACCGCGGCGGTGGACCGGCTGCGCGGCTACCGCGACGTGCTGCCCGACGCGGCGCCGGAGATGGTGGTCGAGGGCGACTTCACCGAGGCGGGCGGCGCGGCCGCGATGCGCCGTCTGCTCGACCGGAACCCGGACGTGGACGCGGTGTTCGTCGCCTCCGACCTGATGGCGGCCGGCGCGCTGCGGGTGCTGAGGGAGCGCGGGCGGAGGGTGCCCGAAGACGTGGCCGTGGTGGGCTTCGACGACATTCCCGCCATCGCCGAGGCCACGGACCCGCCGCTGACGACCGTCAACCAGGACGCGGAGGAGCTGGGGCGGCTGATGGCCCGTACCCTCCTCGACCACATCGCGGACTGTGCCGCCGGCGAGGCCGTCGACCGCACCCCCTTCACCCCCGTCATCATGCCCACCCGCCTCGTCCTCCGCGCCTCCGCCTGACCCCGCGCCGCGCGGGCCGTGCCTGCCGTTCCTGCGGGCGGCACGGGCGGCATTGGGCGGCACGGGCGGGCGGGCGCAGGGGCGGCGCGGTCAGTTGTCGGGCTGGTCCCGCCCCCGCGCGTGGCGGAACCGGGCCAGCCCGTCCGCGAGGTCGACCAGCGGCGGGGGATACCCGAGAGCCACCCGTTCCTCCTCCGGCAGCCGCCACGGCTCGTGCACGAACCGGTCCGCCACGTCCCGCAACTCCGGCACCCAACGCCGGACGTACGCGCCGCGGGGGTCGAACCGCTTGCCCTGGACCACCGGGTTGAGTACCCGGTGCGGCCGTGTGTCCGTCCCCGTGCCGGCCACCCACTGCCAGTTCAGCTGGTTGTTGACGACGTCCCCGTCGACCAGCAGGTCGAGGAAGTGCCGCGCGCCGATCCGCCAGTCCACGTACAGCGTCTTGGTCAGGAAGCTGGCCGCCAGCAGCCGCCCCCGGTTGTGCATCCACCCCTCGTGGACCAGCTGCCGCATCGCCGCGTCCACCATCGGATACCCGGTGCGGCCCTCCCGCCACGCGGTGATCTCCTCGTGCGCGACCTCCTCCCCGCGCCAGTGGTCGTCCCGGGTGCGGTAGTCCCGCACGGACGCGTCGGGGCGGGCCGCCAGCACCTGGTGGTGGAAGTCCCGCCAGCACAACTGCCGCACGAACGCCTCCGCCCCCGCGCCCCCGTGCTCACGGGCCCGCCGGACCAGCTCCACCGGCGACAGCGCGCCGAAGTGCAGGTACGGCGACAGCCGGGAGGTCACGTCGCCCGCCAGGTCGTCCTGCCCCTCGTCGTAGGCGTCGATCCCCGCCCCCAGCCAGTCGTCCAGCCGCTCACGCCCCGCGCTCTCCCCGCCGGGGAGCAGCCCCGGTGAAACCCCCTCCCGCCCGTCCCGGGAAGGCATCGCCTCTCCGCGCACCGCCTCGGGCACCCGCACGGCACGCGGCGCCGGGAGCGGGTCGCGCAGCCGCTCCTGGGACCAGCGGCGGAAGTAGGGCGAGAACACCGCGAAGTGGTCGGACTGCGCCGGGGTGACCGCACCCGGCGTCACGGCGGTGATCACCGCGTCGTGCGTCCGCACCTCCACACCCCGCCCGCGCAGCGCCTCCCGCAGCCGCTCCTCCCGCCGGTGGGCGTACGCGGTGACCCCCGCGGCCAGGTGCACCTCGCCGGCCCCGCACTCCTCGGCGACCGCCGAGACCTCCCGTTCCACCGGCCCGGACCGCAGCACCAGCCGCCCACCGCGCCCGCGCAAGGACGCGTCGAGGTCGGCCAGGCACGCTGCGAGGAAGGCGGCGCGGTTGGGGACGTCGAACCCGACGGCGTGCACCCCCGGGTCGCGGACGAACAGCGGCACCACCTCGTCGGCCGCGGCGAGGGCGGCGGCCAGCGGAGGATGGTCGTGCAGCCGCAGGTCGGCGGTGAACAGGACGACCGCCACGGTCATGTCGTCGCTCCAGGTTCGGTGAGGCGGTGGAACGGGCGCGGCCCCGCCGGACCCGTCCGGCCGAGCATCGCGCCGGACACCGGGCGACGCCGGACGCCACGCCGGGCGCGGCTGCCCCGGAACGGTTCGGCAGCCCCGTGCAACCGCCTCGGCACCCTCGCGCCGACGGCACAGGAGACGAGACACCGGGGGCGCAGTGCGGTCAGAGAGCCGCATTGAGGCCAGAAACCGTCCGCAATGGCCCCTACCGTGAGGTCACGAGCCGTCTCCCCGCCCACGGCTCCCCGACCCCGATGCCCGGCCACCGGCCACCCGTCCCCGACCTCCGCCCCCGAACTCCGACTTCCGACCTCCGACCTCCGACAAGGACGGCACCCGAATGGCGCTCACCTCCATGCGACCGGCCACCCTGTCCCGCCGGGCGCTCAACCGGGCCTTCCTGGCCCGCCAGCTCCTCCTGGAGCGCGTCCCGTCGTCCGCCCATGCGGTCGTCGAGCACCTCGCCGGCCTTCAGGCGCAGGACCCGCAGGCCCCCTACGTCGGCCTGTGGACCAGGATGCGCGACTTCGACGCCGAGGAACTGTCGACCCTGCTGCTGGAGCGCTCCGCGGTGCGTCTCGCCCTGCAGCGCAGCACCGTCCACCTGGTCACCGCCGAGGACTGCCGGCTGCTGCGCCCCACCCTGCGGCCCGGCATCGAGCGCGCCGTCGGGCCGCGCGTGTGGCGGCAGCTGGAAGGCGTCGACCCCGCAGAGCTGGAGGCCACCGGGCGGGCCTGGCTGGACGAGCGGCCGCGCAGCTCGGCCGAGCTGTCGCGGCTGCTGGCCGGGCGGTGGCCCGGCCTGGACGTCTCCCTGCTGGTGGTCGCGCTGCGCGCCGCGGTGCCCCTGGTACAGCTCCCGCCGCGCGGTCTGTGGGGTCGCTCGGGACAGCCGGTGTTCGCCACCGCCGAGACCTGGTTGTCGGGCCCTATGGCGCCGGCCCCCGACCCGGAACTGCTGGTGCGCCGCTACCTCGCCGCCTTCGGCCCGGCCTCGGTGGCGGACGTGCAGACCTGGTCCGGCCTGACCCGCCTGCGGCAGACCCTGGACGGCCTGCGGGAGGAGCTCCTGGTCTTCACGGACGAGAACGGGACCGAACTCCTCGACGTGCCCGACGCCCCGCGCCCCGACCCGGACACCCCCGCCCCGGTGCGCTTCCTCGCCGAGTTCGACAACGCGGTCCTCTCGCACGCCGACCGGTCGCGGATCATCAGCGACGAGAACCGGCGGCGGCTGATGACCCGCAACGCCGTCATCCCCGGCACCGTGCTGGTCGACGGCTTCGTGCGCGGCGTCTGGCGCAAGGAGAAGAAGGGCCGCGGAGCCGCCCGGCTGGTCGTCACCCCCTACGCCGCGCTGGGCGCGCGGGAACGCGAGGAGGTGGAGCGGGAGGGCGCCGCCCTGCTCGCCTTCCTGGCCCCCGGCGCCGACGAGGTCCTGATCGAGGCGGCCGGCGACGCCTGACCGGGGACCCGGCCGACAGCCCGGGGGTGGTCGTCGGGGAGCGGATCGGGGAGGATGTCCGGTCGGCCGGTACCCTGGCCAGTCGGTTCGGCCCGAGGAAAGAGGAGCAGCACATGACGGACGGCGAGCGGCCCGGGCAGGACGAGCCGATCCGGGTCTTCCTGCTGGACGACCACGAGGTGGTCCGGCGGGGCGTGCACGACCTGCTCGACGACGAACCGGACCTCACCGTGGTCGGGGAGGCCGGCACGGCCGAGCAGGCGCTGATCCGCATACCCGCCCTGCGTCCGCACGTCGCGGTGCTCGACGTACGCCTCCCGGACGGCGACGGCGTGAGCGTGTGCCGTGAACTGCGTTCGCGCATGCCGGAGTTGGCCTGCCTGATGCTGACCTCCTTCGACGACGAGGAGGCGCTGCTCGACTCGATCATGGCCGGCGCCTCCGGGTACGTGCTGAAGCAGATCCAGGGCTCCGACCTGGTGTCGGCCGTGCGCGCCGTGGCCCGGGGCGAGTCGCTGCTCGACCCGAGCGCCACGGCGAGGCTGATGGCCCGCCTGCGGGGCGGACCGGAGAAGGAGGAGCAGCAGGACGAGCTGACGGGGCTCACCGAGCGGGAGCGGGAGATCCTGGCCCTCATCGGCGAGGGCCTCACCAACCGGCAGATCGGCCTGCGGCTGTACCTCGCGGAGAAGACGGTCAAGAACCACATCTCCCGGCTGCTCGCCAAGCTCGGCGTCGAGCGGCGCATCCAGGCGGCCGTGATCGCCACCCAGGCGAAGGACCGCCTGCGGCAGCGGACCGACTGAGCGCACCCGCCGCACCAGGGACCGGCCGTCCCGGGACGGCCGGGACCGTCGGGCCCCGGGCCCGGGACCCTCGGCCGCGGGGGTGGGACCAGCGGCCTCTGCCGGGGAAGGGGCGCGGGGCGAAGACTCGGAGGAGCCTGAAGGAGGTTCCCCATGACCCGCACCATCACCGTCGGCCTGGACGGCTCGCCGGAAAGCTTTGCCGCCGCCGACTGGGCCGCCCGCGAGGCCTTCCTGCGGGACCTGCCCCTGCGGCTGGTCAACGCCGCCGACTGGCAGCCTGCCGTGTACGTCTCCGCGACCCTCGCCGCACCGCTGCCGCCGAGCGACCTGCGGCAGGAGTGGTCGGCACGGCTCCTGGACGAGGCGCGGACCCACCTCGCGCACCGTCACCCCGAGCTGCGGGTCGAGTCCCAGGAGCTCACCGGGCAGCCCGTCAC
Organism: Streptomyces sp. NPDC002734; assembly: GCF_040295685.1. NCBI lineage: Bacteria > Bacillati > Actinomycetota > Actinomycetes > Kitasatosporales > Streptomycetaceae > Streptomyces > Streptomyces sp. NPDC002734. The sequence continues at coordinate 48,321 of NZ_JBEOVU010000026.1, read as the reverse complement.
GGCGCTGCTCCGGGCCGCGGAGGAGTCCGAGCTGCTGGTGCTGGGCTCGCGCGGCCTCGGCAGGATCGCCGGGTTCCTGATCGGCTCCTTCTCCCAGGCGGTGCTGGCCCGCAGCGAGCGGCCGGTGGTCGTCGTGCGGCCCGGCGCGCACGGCGAGGAGGCGGGGGAGCGGCCGGCCGGCGAGGGAGCCGGAGCCCCGGCCGCCCGGGAGATCGTCCTCGGCCTCGATCTGGAGAAGCCCGGTGACGAGGTGATCGCCTACGCCTTCGAGGCCGCCTCCCGCAGCGGCGCGCCCCTGCGGGTCGTGCACGGCTGGACCGTTCCGCCCTACTACTACGGCGGCGACCTCATGCCCGAGCTGCGCGAGGACCTGGCCGCGCGGGCGCCGCAGGAGCTGGCCGAGGTGCTGGCGCCCTGGCGGGAGAAGTTCCCCGAGGTCGAGGTGATCGCCCAGGCCGTGGTCGGCGGAGCCGGCTCCCACCTGATCGAGGCGTCGGCCGACGCGGCGCTGGTCGTCGTCGGCCGCAGGATCCGCCGGTCGGCGGTCGGCACCCACATCGGCCCGGTCGTCCAGGCGCTGCTGCACCACGCCGCCGCGCCGGTGGCCGTCGTCCCGCACGACTGACCGGCGGCCCCGACCGCACAGCGATCCACCGGAAGCGACCGGGCGGCCCGCCGGGACCGCCCGGTTCCGCCGCCCTCCGCGCCACCGGACGGCGGCGCCGGACGCGTCGGCCTCCCTCCGACGCCCAGGCCCTGCACCCGGCGGGAGAACGAGATGAGGATGCGGACACGCGGCGGCCGCTCGGTCGACGTCACGCGTACGGCACCGGACGGCCTGCCCGCCGGCAAGGGGGGCGTCGTCCTCGACGTCTTTCCCGGTCCCCGCGCCGGCGGCCGGCAGGCGGTGTCGCTCACGCCCGACGAGGCCCGGCGCCTGGCCGAACTGATGGTGTCCCAGGCCGCGGCCGCCGACTCCGGCGACACCACCGGCCGGCCCGGACGGGTGGACGTCACGCCCGGCGAGGGCCTGGCCCTGGAGATCCGGACCCGCGGACACGTCCTGGTCGCCGACCAGCCCCTGGAGGCCGGGGGCGCCGACGCCGCCCCGACCCCGGTCGAGCTGTTCGTCGCGTCGATCGCGTCCTGCGCGGCGCACTACGCGGGCAGCTACCTGGACCGTCACGGCATCACCCGGGACGGCCTGTCCGTGCGGGCCGAGTTCCACATGGCGGAGGACCGCCCGGCCCGGGTGCGGACCCTCGCCCTGACGGTGGCGGCGCCGCACCTGCCGCCGTCCCGGCTCGCCGCGATGCGCGCCGTGGTCTCCCACTGCACGGTGACCAACACGCTCGAGCGGCTCCCGGACCTGACACTGGACGTCCACTGCGGGCCGGACCCGGCCCCCACCCCGGCCCCCACCCCGGACACCGGTCCGGATGTGACCCACCCGTCCACCCCGGCCGCCTGACCCCGCCCGTCGCCCCTGTCGCACGACCCCGCGCCGCCCGGCCCCGCCGGGCGGCGCGTCCTGTCGTCGGGGGACCGGTCCGACGGGTGCCGCGCCGAACGTCCCTGCGGGGAAGGGACGTTCAGCACCACGCCATGGCCCCAGCGGCACCCGGTGCGCGACGGGGCCGCACGGGAGAGTGAGGGGTGTCCGGGAACGCCCGGACACCCCTCGAAAGGAACCGTCATGGCCGTGCACCAGCACACCACCGCGCACAACGGCCGGCACCTGCCGACCCCGCGCCGGCGCCGGAGCACCGCGGCCGCCGGCACCGCCGACGCCACCGTCACGGCGCGCACCGAGACCCGCACCGCCCAGGCCTACGCCTTTGCCGCGGCCCGCCTGCTCATGGGGTTCGTCTTCCTCTGGGCCTTCCTCGACAAGACCTTCGGCCTCGGCTACGCCACCCCGTCCGGCAAGGGCTGGATCGACGGCGGTTCGCCCACCGAGGGGTTCCTCGGCCACGTCGCCGTCGGCCCGATGGAGTCCACGTTCCACGCCTGGGCGGGCGCCGCCTGGGCCGACCGGCTGTTCATGCTGGGCCTCCTCGGCATCGGCCTCGCGCTCACCGCCGGGGTCGCGATGCGCCTCACGGCCCTCGCCGGGACCGTGATGATGGCGCTGATGTGGGTGGCGGAATGGCCGCCCGCCCAGCACCTGTCCGACGGCTCCCCGAGCATGTCGACCAATCCCTTCGTCGACTACCACCTCGTCTACGCGCTGGTGCTGGTCGCCCTCGCCGCCGCGTCGGCCGGCGAACACCTCGGCCTCGGCCGGCTGTGGGCCCGGCTCCCCGTCGTCCGCGACCACGCGTGGCTGCGCTGAACCCCGCCGGTGCGGTGGAACCGGGCAGGGCCCACCGCACCGGCCCCCCACCGCACGACCGAACCCGCACCGCGCGTACCACCCGCACAGCCCGCACAGCCCGCACAGCCCGCACCGCCCGTGACGAACACCCCCAGGAGGTGGGTGCCATGACCGGCACGATCATCGTTGGATTCGACGGCTCGGCCGAGAGCCGCGCCGCGGCCGACTGGGCCGCCCGCGAGGCCCGGCTGCGGGGCTCCGCCGTCCAGCTGGTCCACGTCCGGCAGTCGATGCCGGAACCGATGGGCGAAGGCCTGCTCGTGACCGCCGAGACCCGCCGGCACTGGACCGAGCGCATACCGCGCGAGGCCGCCTCCCGGCTGAGGGAGCGTCACCCCGGCCTGGAGGTCGGCGTCCAGCACGTCGACGACGCCTCCGCCCAGGGCCTGCTGGGCGCCGCCCGCGACGCGGACCTGCTGGTCCTCGGCTCCCGGGCGCTCAGCGGCGTCGGCGGCTTCCTGGTCGGATCCGTCGGCCGGGCCGTGGTGTCCCGGGCCCAGGTCCCCGTCGTCCTCGTCCGCGCCGGGGAGAAGGCCGCCGACGAGCACGTCGAGGACGCCCAGGGCGCCCCGTCCACCGGGACCCGCTTCCGGCCCGTCGTCCTCGGCCTCGACGCCGGCCACCCCGACGGCACGCTGATCGCGTTCGCCTTCGAGGAGGCGCTGCGCCGCGACACCCCGCTGGTCGTCAGCAGCAGCTGGTACCTGCCGCCCTACGCGGTGTACGACCTGGCGGCCGGCGTCAGCCCCCGGGACGAGCTCGCCCGCGAGGCCGCCGCCGAACTCACCGAGACACTGCGGCCCTGGCGGGAGAAGTACCCGCGGGCCGAGGTCGTCGAGGCGTGCCGCCTCGGCAGCCCCGCCGACCACCTGGTCGACGCCTCCCGCGAGGCCTCGCTGGTCGTCGTCGGCCGCCGCATCCGCCGCAACCCGCTGGGCACCCACATCGGGTCCGTCGCCCAGGCGGTCATGCACCACGCCACCGCCCCCGTCGCGGTCGTCGCCCACGACTGACACGGCGCCGGCCGAGGAGCAGGCCGGCGAGGAGAAGGCCGGTGAGGAGCAGGCCGGCCGAGGAGAGAAGAGGGAACGATGAAGGCAGCAGTGGTCAAGGAGTTCGGCGCCCCGCTCGTCATCGAGGAGCGCCCCGACCCCGAGCCCGGCCCGGGCCAGGTCCGCATCCGCGTCGAGGCGTCCGGACTGTGCCACACCGACATCCACGCCGCGCACGGCGACTGGCCGGTCAGGCCGGTCCCGCCCTTCGTGCCCGGACACGAGGGCGTCGGCCTGGTCGAGAAGCTCGGCGAGGGCGTCACCCACCTGTCGGTCGGCGACCGGGTCGCCGTGCCCTGGCTGGGCAGCGCCTGCGGACGCTGCGAGCACTGCCTGTCCGGCTGGGAGACGCTCTGCGAGAGCCAGGTCAACACCGGCTACGGCTGCGACGGCGGGTACGCCGAGAAGATGCTGGCCCGCGCCGACTTCGCGCAACTCGTGCCCGAGGGCGTCAGCGCCGTCGACGCCGCCCCGCTGACCTGCGCGGGCGTCACCACCTACAAGGCGCTGAAGGTCGCCGGCGTCGGCCCCGCCCAGCTCGTCGCGATCTCCGGGGTGGGCGGCCTCGGTCACCTCGCCGTGCAGTACGCGAAGATCGCCGGGGCCACCGTCGTCGCGATCGACGTCACCGACGACAAGCTCGCACTCGCCCGGGAACTGGGCGCGGACATCGTCGTCGACGCCCGCACCCAGGACGTCGCCGCCGAACTGAAGCGGCACGGAGGCGCCCACGCGGCCCTCGCCCTCGCCGTGGACCCGGCCGCCTTCGCGGCCGTCAACGCCGGGCTCCGGCGCGGCGGAAAGCTTGTCATGGTGGCCCTGCCGGCCCACGGCACCCTGGAGATCCCGATCTTCGACACCGTCCTCAACGGCACCTCGGTGATCGGCTCCATCGTCGGCACCCGCCAGGACCTCGACGAGGTCTTCCGCCTGCACGCCGCGGGCCGCACCCGGGTCGTCCACCAGACCCGGCCGCTCGCCGCGGTCAACGAGGCCGTCGATGAGGTCCTGCGCGGCGACGTCAAGGCCCGCATCGTCTTCGACCTCACCCGGGAAGGATGAGCACCGTGCGCCTGCCCCTGGTCGTCGGCGTCGACGGCTCCGAGCACAGCCTGCGGGCCGTCGACTGGGCGGCCGACGAGGCCGCCCTGCACGGCGTCCCGCTGCGGCTGGTCCACGCCTCCCGGTGGGAGCGGTACGAAGGTCCCGCCCTCGCCGACGAGATCGGCGGACCGGCCGGCGAGGTGAGCGGCGAGGACATCCTGCGCGCCGCCGCCCTACGGGCCCGGCGCCGCCGGGCGGACCTCGACGTCACCACCGACGTGGTGCCCGAGGAACCCGAGTACGTCCTGCTCCGCGAGGGCCGCCGGTCCTCGGCCGTGGTCGTCGGCACGCGGGGCCGCGGCGCCCTCGCCCACGCCCTGCTCGGCTCGGTGAGCCTGACCGTCGCCACCCGCGCGCGCTGCCCGGTCGTCGTGGTCCGCGGTCCGGAGGGCCGGGCACCCGGTCCCGGCCGCGACCGGGTCGTCGTGGGCGTGGCCGAGGCGCCGACCGCCGCGGTGCGCTTCGCCTGCGAGGAGGCCGCCCGGCGCCGGGTCCCGCTGACCGCCGTCCGCGCCTGGCGCCGCCCCTCGCACGATCCCCTCGACCACCCGCTGCTCACCGGCGATCCGGAGCACATGCACGCCGCGCGGGCCGCGGCCGAACTGGAGGCCGCCCTCGCCGACGCGCCGCCGGATCTCGACCTGGAACGGCGGACCGCCGAGGGCCCGCCCGGCCAGGTGCTGCTCGACGCCTCGAAGGAGGCCGGACTGCTGGTGATCGGCCGCCGGGACCCCAAGCACCTCGGGCCCCATCTCGGGCGCGTCGCCCACCGGGTCCTGCAGCACGGCGACTGCCCCGTCGTGGTCGTCCCCGACGCCTGACCGGCGCGCCCACGGCCGCTTCGCACCCCGGCCGTTCCGTACCACGGCCGCCCCGCCCGGGCGACCGCCCGACCCCACCGTCCCCGCCCGCCGGCGGGGACGCCGAGCCCACCGCCGACACGGCCGGCGCCGCTCCGGCGCCCAGGGTCCGTGCCCGCGCCCGCTGTACCGAGGAGGAAGCGCCATGAAGCAGACCAAGGTCGGTGCCGTGATGACCACCGACGTCGTCCGGGCCCGGAAGGACACCCCGTTCAAGGAGGTCGCCCGGCTGCTCGCCGAGCACCGGATCAGCGGGCTGCCCGTCGTGGACGACGAGGACCACGTCGTCGGCGTCGTCTCCGAGACGGACCTGATGGTCCACCAGGCACAGAGCCCCGACGGCTGGGAACCGCCCGCCCCGAAGCTCCGGCTCCCCTCGATGACGCCGACCGCCCGCCGGCACGCCGCCAAGGGCCGGGCGCGCACCGCGGGCGGTCTGATGACCGCCTCGCCCGTCACCGTGCACGCCGAGGACAGCGTCGTCCAGGCGGCCCGCACCATGGTGCAGCGGCACGTGGACCGGCTCCCGGTGATCGACGAGGAGGACCGGCTGGTCGGCATCGTCACCCGGCACGACCTGCTGCGGGTCTTCCTGCGCACCGACGAGGGCCTGCGCGAGGAGGTCCTCCGCGAGGTGCTGGGCCGGGGGCTGTGGCTGTCGCCGCAGAGCGTGGAGGTCTCCGTCAGCCAGGGCGTCGTCACCCTGCGGGGAGTGACCGAACGCCGCAGCGAGGCGGAGGCCGCCGTGTCGATGACCCGGAAGATCGCCGGAGTCGTCGCCGTCGTCGACGAACTCGGCCACCGGACCGACGACACCCGGATCACGCCCGAACCGGCGGCCGTGCACGGGGTCGCCGACGGCTGGCTGCGCCGGCTCTGACACCCGCCCGGCCCTGACGGCACGGCACGGACGGACGCGGGTGAACGGGGGCGGTGGGCGCCATGACGGTGACCACCGCCCCCGCGTCCCCGCACCGACCGGTGAACGGCCGGCGCCGCCCCGCCGCCACGTGAACGCCCGACACCGAGAGAGGCACGGCCCGCCATGTACCGAAACGACGGCTTCCGCGAACTGGACCGCGAGGAGAGCCTGCGGCGGCTGGCGACCGCCACCGTGGGCCGCGTCGTGCACACCCGGCAGGCGCTCCCCTCCGTGCTCCCCGTCAACTTCGCCCTCGACGACCGCGGCGGCGTCCTGCTGCGCACCTCGGCCGCCTCCGAGCTGGTCCGGGCCGTCGACGGCGAGGTCGTCGCCTTCGAGGCCGACGCGGTCGACGGGGCCGCCCACTCCGGCTGGAGCGTCGTCGTCACCGGAACGGCGAGCGTCGTGACCGACCCGGCCGAGCACGAGCGCCTGACCCGCACCGGGCCCACCTCCTGGGTGCCCTGGCCGCAGGAGGTGTTCCTGCGCATCGCCCCGCAACGCGTCACCGGCCGCGAACTGGTCGGCGGCCGCAGCGCCTACGGCATCCACCTGCCGCTCCCGTCCTGCGAGGCCCACGTGCCCGCCCGCGCGGAGGAGAGGGCGGACTGAGCCCGGGACGACGGAGGCCGGGCGGAACCTGTCACAGGTTCCGCCCGGCCTCCGTCATGTCCCGGACCCGGCCGGGGCCGTCAGCCGTCGTACGCGTCCCGCATCAGGCGCCGCATGTCGTCCAGCATCGGCATGCGCGGGTTGGCCGGCGCGCACTGGTCCTCGTAGGCGTTCAGCGCCTGCTGCGGCAGGGCCGCCAGGAACGCCTGCTCGTCGACGCCCAGCGCCCGGAACGAGGGCTCGATGCCGACGGCCTCGCGCAGCCGCTCGACGGCGACGGCCAGGGACTCCACACCCTCGGCCGGGGTGGCGGCGGGCAGGCCGAGGGCCTGCGCGATCTCCTGGAAGCGCTCGGGCGCCCGGTAGCTCTCGTACTTCGGCCACCCGGTGAGCTTCGCCGGCACCGTGCCGTTGTACCGGATCACGTGCGGAAGCAGCACCGCGTTGGTCCGGCCGTGCGCGATGTGGAAGGTGGCGCCCAGCGTGTGCGACATGGCGTGCACGATGCCCAGGAAGGCGTTGCCGAAGGCCATGCCCGCGATGGTGCCGGCGTTGTGCATCTTCTCCCGGGACTCCGGCGCCCCGTCACGGTCGTTCACCGCCGCCTCGATGTTGCCGAAGATCAGCCGGATCGCGTGCAGGGCGAGGCCGTCGGTGAAGTCGTTGGCGTAGACGGAGACGTACGCCTCGATCGCGTGGGTGAGGGCGTCGAAGCCGCTGTCCGCGGCGAGCGCCGGGGGCAGCGCCGCGGTGAGCAGCGGGTCGACGATGGCGACGCTCGGGGTGAGCGCGTAGTCGGCCAGCGGGTACTTCTTGCCGGTGGCCGGGTCGGAGATCACGGCGAACGGGGTGACCTCAGCGCCGGTGCCCGAGGTGGTCGGCACGCACACCAGCCGGGCCAGCCGGCCCAGCTCCGGGAAGCGGAAGGCGCGCTTGCGGATGTCGGAGAACTTCTGCCGCATGTCCGCGAAGTCGACCTCCACACCGGCCGCGTGCTGCTCGTACAGCAGCCACATCACCTTCGCGGCGTCCATCGGGGAACCGCCGCCCAGCGCGATGATCGTGTCCGGGCGGAAGTCGCCCATCAGGCGGGCGCCCTCGCGCACCGAGTCGATGCTGGGCTCCGGCTGGACGTTGTCGATGATCTGCAGCACCACCGGCTCACGGCGCCGCTGCAGGACCCGGCTGATCCGGTCGACGAAGCCGAGCCGGGTCATCGTCGCGTCGGTGACCACGGTGACGCGGTGGACGTCCGGCATCGAGGCCAGGTAGCGGATGGACTGCGGCTCGAAGTAGATCTTCGGCGGCACCTTGAACCACTGCAGGTTGTTGCGGCGGGCGGAGACCCGCTTGATGTTGAGCAGCTGTGCGGCCGAGACGTTGTTCGACACGGAGGTGCTGCCCCAGGATCCGCAGCCCAGCGTGAGGGAGGGCAGCAGGCCGTTGTAGATGCCGCCGATGGCGCCCTGCGAGGACGGCGAGTTGACGATGACGCGGACCGTTTTCATCCGCCGTCCGTACGCCTCGGCGACCGCGCGGTCCTCGGTGTGGATGACGGCGCTGTGGCCCTGGCCGTGGAAGGCGACCATGTCGGCGGCCAGGCCGAAGCCGTGGCGCTCGTCCTCGGCCCGCAGCACGGCCAGCACCGGGCACAGCTTCTCCCGGGTCAGCGGCTCGTCCGGGCCGACCCGTGCGGCCTCCACCAGGATGAGCGAGGTGCCCTCCGGCACGCTGAAACCGGCCTGCTCGGCGATCCACACCGGGCTCTGTCCGACCGCGGCGGCGTTCACCTTCGGCTCGCAGCCGCCGCCCGGGGCCCGGCCCGCCGGGAAGAGGAAGGCCTCCAGCTTCGCCTTCTCCTCGGCGGTCGCCAGATGGGCGTGCAGGGTGCGGAACTCCTCGAGCGCCGCGTCGTAGATCTCCGCGTCGAGGATCACGGCCTGCTCGGAGGCGCAGATCATGCCGTTGTCGAACGACTTCGACAGGACCAGGTCGTTGACCGCCCTCGCCAGCTTGGCGGTGCGGTGCACGTAGGCCGGGACGTTGCCCGCGCCCACGCCGAGCGCCGGCTTGCCCGCCGAGTAGGCGGCCTTCACCATGGCGTTGCCGCCGGTGGCGAGGATCAGCGCGACGCCGGGGTGCTTCATCAGGATGCCGGTCGCCTCGACCGACGGCTCCTCGATCCACTGCACGCAGTTCTCCGGCGCCCCCGCCGCGACGGCCGCGTCACGGACCACCCGTGCCGCCTCGGCGCTGCACCGCTGGGCGGACGGGTGGAAGGCGAACACCACCGGGTTGCGGGTCTTCAGCGCCATCAGCGCCTTGAAGATCGTGGTGGAGGTCGGGTTGGTGACGGGGGTGACCGCGGCCACCACGCCCACCGGCTCGGCGATCTCGACCATGTCCTCGATGTCGTCGCGGGCGACGACGCCGACCGTCCTCATGGCGCCCATGCTGTGGGTGACGTGCTCGCAGGCGAACATGTTCTTGACGGCCTTGTCCTCGAACACCCCGCGGCCGGTCTCCTCGACGGCCAGGCGGGCCAGCGCCGTGTGCTGGTCCAGGGCGGCCACCGACGCCTTCCTGACGATGTGGTCGACCTGCTCCTGGGTGAGCGACTCGTAGTCGGCGAGGGCCTTCAGGCCTCCCTCGACGAGCCGGTCGACGGCGACCGCGGCGTCCGACGGCGCCGCCTCGGCTCCGGCCCGGGCCCTGCTCGGCGCGTCCTGTCGGGTCATGGTGGTCCGCCTCCGTGATCGGGGCCGCCGGTACGTCCGGCGGCGTCGGGGAAGTGACGCCGTGCGGCCCCGCTTCCGCCAACCACTTTGCTGCGTACGGAAGTTCGGGACCCGGTGCCGGACGGCCCCGACCGGGCCCGGACGTCCCTGCCCGGCCCGGGACCCTCGGCCCTCCCAGGGGCGGACAGCGGCCGGGGAGCGGGAACGGCCGAGGAGCGGGAACGGCCGGGGAGCGGGAACGGCCGAGGAGCGGAACCGTCGGTACCGGTCCCGCTCCTCGGCCTGTGCCCGCCCGGCCCGCGCACCGCGGGTCCGGCGTCCGGTTCAGCGGCCCGGACCCCCGCGCCACGGCGGCGGCACGGCCGCCCTGCGGCTGCGTTCGTCGCGGTGCGCCGCGCGTTCCACCCGGGCGCGCAGCTTGTCGTGGAGACGGTCGGCCAGCTCCCGGACGGTCGCCTCACGGACGTGGACGACGACCAGGTCCTCGCCCACCTGGAGGTCCGCCCCCGCCCACCAGGGCAGCTCGACGTGGTGCGCCGACGCCCTGACGACGCGCACCTCGCCGCTCGCCTCCGGCAGTCCGGGCCGGCCCAGCGCGGCCGCCACCTTCTCGCGGACGTAGGCGAGGGACTCCTCGTCCACGGCGCCGTCGGCACGCACCAGCACGGCGTCGGTCAGGTGACGGACACCGGTGTCGTTGGCAGTCATGAGCTTCGCTCCCTTGGCCTCGTCGAGGTGGTGACAGGAGCGTGCGCCCGCCGCCGGGTCGCCGGCCAGGGCCTTTCCGTCCCCGGACGGGGGCCGAAGAGACCCGGTCGAGGGCCACCCGGCCCCTCGGCCGGCGGCCCGTCACGGGAGCACGGTTGCGGTACCGAGAGTTGGCAACGGCCCTGGAGGGGACGCGTCATGCAGCACGACATCACCGTGGGGGTCGACGGATCGGCCGCGAGCCTGGCCGCCGCCCACTGGGCGGCGGCGGAGGCCGGGCGCCGGGGGACCGGCCTGACCGTGCTGCACACCTGGCACCGTCACGTCCGCCCCGGGTCCGAGGTCCCCGCCGGGACCAGCGAGTACGAGTGGGCCCGCACGGTCCTCGGGCAGGCGGCGCGCGGCCTGCGGGCCGCCCACCCCGGACTGCGGATCACCGAGCGGCTGGTGTGCGACTCTCCGGTCGGCGCCCTCACCTCGGCGGCCGCCGGCAGCGACCTGCTGGTCCTGGGGTCGCTCGGCCTCGGCGCACTCGGCGGGTTCGTGACGGGCTCCGTCTCCCAGCGGGTGGTCGCCCGCGCCGAGGGGCCCGTGGTGCTGGTCCGGGCGGGGCGTGGCACGAGCGACGACCACCTGCCCGCCACGGACGGGATCGCGCCCGAGGAGATCCCGCGGACGCCCTACCGCGAGGTGGTCCTCGGACTGGACACCGGCGAGCCGTGCGATGAGACCGTCGGGTTCGCCTTCGAGGCGGCCCGGCTGCGCGGCACCGGGCTGCGCGTGGTGCACGCCTTCCGCACCCCGCTGCGGGCCGTGACCGACTCCTCGCTGGTCATCGCGGTCCCGGCCACCGAACGCCTGGCGACAGGACCGGTGGCCGAGGCGGCCGCCCAGGCCCGGGCCGACGCGGAGCACACGGTGGCCGCGGTGGCCCACGCCTGGCGCGACAAGTACCCGGAGGTCCCGGTGACCTGGACGGTCGTAGAGGGCCGGGCGGCGTCGGTGCTGGTGCACGAGGCCCACGACGCCGGGCTCCTGGTGGTGGGCCGCCGCGGCGGACACCGCCTGGGCGCCCACCTGGGCCCCGTCGCCCACGCCGCCCTCCACCACGTCCCCTGCCCCGTCGCCGTCGTCCCCCACGGCTGACCCGACCGGGGCGTCGGTGCGGGACGCTTCGCCGCTCCACCCCGAGCCGGCCAGGCCCCTTCGGCCCCGGCCGGCTCGTCCGCGATCCCGGGCACCACCCCTGTCCGCTCCGACGCCCCCAGCACCGCCTCGCCCCGCAGCGCGAGCCGCGAGCGCTCCCGCTGCCCCGGGCTCCCGCCGCCCCGGGCTCCCGCCGCCCGGGTTGCTCGGCAGCCCCCAGGGCACTCCCGGGCCGTTCCGGGCACTTGGCGCCCCGGGGGACTTCCGGGCCGTCCCGGGCACTCGGCACCCCGAGGACTCCCGGGGACTCCCGGGCCGTCCCGGGCACTCGGCACCCCGGGTACTCCCGCCCCCCGGGCCCTTCGCGGCGGAGGAGAGGGCCGAACGTCCCGCCGCGGCAGGGCCGCAGGGGCCACGGCGGTGCCCTGTCGGCACTCTCCCCGCACCCCCTCGCGGGACGACCATCGAGGTGACGGCAGAAGGCCGGACCCGACGAGAGGACCCGTGATGACCGCGACGGTGACAGCCGCACCCCGGACCGCCGACGCCTGGCGGCAGTTCGCCGGCGACGGGTGGCGGGAGCGCGTGGACGTACGCGACTTCGTCCAGGCCAACTACACCCCGTACGAAGGCGACGCCTCCTTCCTGTCCGGCCCCACCGACCGCACCCGCGCCGTGTGGGGCAAGGCCAGCGCCCTGTTCCCCGAGGAACGCAGCCGCGGCATCCTCGACGTGGACGCCGCCACGCCCTCCACCATCACCTCGCACGCCCCCGGCTTCATCGACCGCGACCGCGAGCTGATCGTCGGCCTCCAGACGGACGCCCCGCTCAAGCGGGCGATCATGCCCAACGGCGGCCTGCGCATGGTCGAGAACGGACTCAAGGCCTACGGCTACGAACCCGACCCACGGGTCTCCGAGATCTTCGGCACCTACCGCAAGACCCACAACGACGGCGTCTTCGACGCCTACACCCCCGCCATGCGCACCGCCCGCAGGGTCGGCATCATCACCGGCCTCCCCGACTCCTACGGCCGCGGCCGGATCATCGGCGACTACCGCCGCGTCGCCCTCTACGGCACGGACCGCCTGATCGAGGCCAAGCGCGCCGAACGCGCCCGCCTGGACGCGCTGCCCTCGAGCGAGCACGTGATCCGCGACCGCGAGGAGCTCGCCGAGCAGATCAAGGCCCTGCGGGAGCTGACGCAGATGGCCGCGACCTACGGCTGCGACGTCTCCCGCCCGGCCGCCACCGCCCAGGAGGCCGTGCAGTGGCTGTACCTCGGCTACCTTGCCGCGGTGAAGGAACAGAACGGCGCCGCCATGTCGCTGGGCCGCACCTCCACCTTCCTCGACGTCTACCTCCAGCGCGACCTCGACGAGGGGACCATCGACGAACCCCGCGCCCAGGAGCTGATCGACGACTTCGTGATCAAGCTCCGGATCGTCCGCTTCCTGCGCACCCCCGAGTACGACGCCCTGTTCTCCGGCGACCCGACCTGGGTGACGGAGTCCATCGGCGGCATCGGCGAGGACGGACGGCCGCTGGTCACCCGCACCTCCTTCCGCTTCCTGCAGACCCTGTACAACCTCGGCCCCGCGCCCGAGCCCAACCTGACCGTGCTGTGGTCGCCCTCCCTCCCGACCGGTTTCAAGCAGTTCTGCGCCCAGGTCTCCATCGACACCAGCGCCGTCCAGTACGAGTCCGACGACCTGATGCGCCCGCGCTCCGGCGACGACACCGCCATCGCCTGCTGCGTCTCCGCCATGGCGGTCGGCCGGCAGATGCAGTTCTTCGGCGCCCGGGTCAACCTCGCCAAGGCCCTGCTCTACGCGATCAACGGCGGCCGCGACGAGATGACCGGCGAGCAGGTCACCCCCAAGATGCCTCCGCTCACCGGCGAGTACCTCGACCCGCAGGAGTTGGACGCCGCCTACGACCGCGTCCTGGACTGGCTGGCGGGCACCTACGTCGACGCACTCAACGTCATCCACTACATGCACGACAAGTACGCCTACGAGCGCCTCGAGATGGCGCTGCACGACCACCCCGTGCACCGCTTCATGGCCTGCGGCATCGCCGGCCTCTCGGTCGCCGCCGACAGCCTCTCCGCCGTGAAGCACGCCCGGGTCAAGGTGGTGCGCGACGAGAGCGGCCTCGCCGTCGACTTCCGCACCGAGGGCGAGTACCCGGCCTACGGCAACAACGACGACCGGGCCGACGCGATCGCCGTCCACCTGGTGGAGTCGTTCATGGCCAAGGTGCGCCGGCACCCCACCTACCGGGACGCCGAGCACACCCAGTCCGTGCTGACGATCACCTCGAACGTGGTCTACGGCAAGCACACGGGCAACACCCCCGACGGCCGCCGCGCCGGACAGCCCTTCGCGCCCGGCGCCAACCCCATGAACGGCCGCGACCGGCACGGGGTCGTCGCCTCGGCCCTCTCGGTCGCCAAGCTGCCCTACGAGTCGGCGCGCGACGGCATCTCGCTCACCACCACCATCACCCCCGAGGGCCTCGGCCACGTCCCGGCGGAGCGCGCCGGGCACCTGGTCGGCATCCTCGACGGCTACATGGGCGGCGGAGGGTTCCACATGAACGTCAACGTCCTGGACCGGGCCACCCTGGAGGACGCCATGGAGCACCCCGAGAAGTACCCGGAGCTGACCATCCGGGTCTCCGGCTACGCCGTCAACTTCGTCCGCCTGACCCGCGAGCAGCAGCTCGACGTGATCAGCCGCACCTTCCACGGATCGCTGTGAGCACCGAGGCCGCAGCGGGCACCGTGGCCGGCGGCGGCACCGAGGCCGAAGCGGTCACGGGCCGGATCCACTCCTGGGACCTGTCCACCGGCGTGGACGGTCCCGGGACCCGGTTCGTGCTGTTCACCAGCGGCTGCCCGCTGCGCTGCCTGTACTGCGCCAACCCCGACACCTGGCACATGCGGGACGGGCAGGAGCGGACCGTGGACGAGGTGATGGGGGAGATCGAGAAGTACCGGCCGTTCCTCACCACGGCGGGCGGCGGCGTCACCCTCACCGGCGGTGAACCGCTGCTCCAGCCGCGCTTCACCGGCGCGGTCCTGCGCCGCTGCAAGGAGGCCGGTCTGCACACCGCGATCGACACCTCGGGCCTGCTCGGCGCCCGCGCCACCGACGAGATGCTCGCCGACACCGACCTGGTCCTGCTCGACGTGAAGTCCTTCGACGTCCGCACCTACCGCCGGCTGACCGGCGGCGCCCTCGCGCCCACCCTGTCCTTCGCGACCCGGCTGGACCGGCTCGGCGTCCCGGTCTGGATCCGGTACGTGCTCGTGCCCGGCTGGACCGACGACCTCGCCGCCGTGGACGGCCTCGCCGAGTTCGTCGGCGGACTCGGGACGGTGCGGCGCGTGGACGTCCTGCCCTTCCACAAGCTGGGCGCGGGCAAGTACGAGGCCCTGGGCATCCCCTTCCCGCTGCGCGACACCCCGGCGCCCGACCCCGCCCTGGTCGAGGAGGTCAGGCGTCGCTTCCGCGCCCACGGTAAGGACGCCTACTGACGAGGCGACGAGGCGACGAGGCGGCGCCGGCCCGGCGGCGGACAGCCGCCGGGCCGGCGCTTCGTCACCTCACCAGTTCTTGTACTGCGTCCGGCCGAGCCCGCAGAAGGTGCACCCGGGGCTCAGGAAGTCCTGGGTGCGGCGGAACTCCTCGTCGGCCAGGTGCCAGCGCAGCCAGGCGGTGATGATGTGCTGCCCGTTGCGGGTGGCGGCGATGTGGTCGGTGCCGTCGAGGACGTTGAGCCACACCGGCACGTCGGTGTTGGTGTAGTCGCGCTCCACGTTGGAGGTGGCGAAGTCGTCGTCACCGCCGATGTACAGCGCCGGGTTGCGGAGGTTGTCCGGCCCGTTGCCGTCGAAGGAGCCGCCCGCCACGTGGACGGTGGTCTCCAGGCGCGGGTCGTCGGCCACGTCGAACGTGCCGATGGAGCCGCGGGAGTGGCCGCCGAAGGCCACCTCGCTCGTGTCGATGTCCTGGTACAGCGGACTGCCGGTGTTCGCGTTCTGGTCCTCGATCCAGTCGAGCGCGTCGACCATGTAGTCGCCGCTGCTGGAGGAGACCTCGCTGTAGACGACGAACCCGTGCGAGGCCCACTGGCGCAGCATGTCCTCGTAGGCGGCCGGGTCGGAGCCCGCGCCGGGGCCCCAGACGAGCACCGGGTGCCTCACGCCGTTCTGCCCGGCGTTCGTCGGGTACACCAGCCACCCGTCGTCGCCCGAGCCCGCGGTGGTGTCGACGGTCACCGCGTACGGCCCGGGGGCGGTCACGTCGCTCACCGGGGGCAGCGATCCGCCGGGCGGGTCGGTCGGCCCGCCGGTGCCGCCGCCCGCCGCCTGGACGAGCACGTCGTCGACGGTCAGCGACTCCAGCGCGCTGTTGGCGTCCAGCGAGAACCGTAACCGCAGACCGCGGCCGTCCACCGAGGACGGCAGCCGGTACGAGGTCGCGCCGGTGGCCGTGCGCGCCGACTCCAGCGTCGTCCAGGAGCCGCCGTCCACGGAGTAGGCGACCGTGAAGGCCTCGCCGAGGTCCAGCCCGGTCGCCGTCCGGGTGTACGACACCGATATCCCGCTGTATCCGGCCAGGTTGACGGCCGCGGAGGTGAGGGTCGGGTCTGTCAGCAGCGAGCCGCCCAGGCGCGCGGCGCCCGTGCTCGCACTGACGGAACCGGTGGAGGTGAAGGTGCCGAGCCCGGCGGAGAAGTTCTCGCCGTAGAGCGACGTCACGGCGGAGGCGGGGGAGGAGAGGACGCCGGCGACACCCACGGCCGTGAGGCACGCGGCCATCACGGCCCTCAGGCGAGGACGTCGGCTTCGACCGGTGCGAACTGACATGTACGACCCCTTCGTTGTGCCGACCACGCCGGCCCGTCGGGGGTCCCGGTGGCCGGAGTCGGTCCAGGTTGTCCGTCCACGGCGAGTGAAGCGGGGTCCCTCACGTGCGCGCATCAGTGAAATCACCGGTCAGGCTCAGAGGCGCGGCAGCGGACTGCGGCAACCGGGCCCGGGCCCGGTGCCACCACGCCCGTACCCGGCAGCGTGGTTGACGTCGCGGGACGGCGCGACCCCGGATGACGGACGGGCCTCGGCGGTCCTGATGGGGGTGACGCGGCGAAAACGTGGAAGCACCGGTCCGGGTGGTGGTGCGCCGGGGCAACATCAACAACGCTGTTCGACGGCGGAAACGGCGCCGACACGCCGCCGGAGCACCCTGTCCGCCACGTCCCCGTTCCACCCCGCCCGTACGGCCCACGGAGGTCCGCCATGCCCCAGCCCCCCGACGCACCCGCACCCGCACCTGTGCCCCCGTCCGGTCCCGCACCGGCTGCCCGGCATCCGGTCGACCAGGTCCTGCCGCCCGCCCGGCTCGGACTCCTCGGCCTCCAGCACGTCCTGGTGATGTACACCGGCTGCGTGACCGTTCCGCTGGTCTTCGGAGCGGCGGCCGGGCTCGACACCTCCACCGTGGGGCTGCTCATCAACGCCGACCTGCTGGTCGCCGGTCTGGTGACGATGCTTCAGGCGTTGGGCGTCGGCCGGGTGCTGGGCGTCCGGCTGCCGGTCGTGGCCGGCGCCACCTTCACCGCCGTTACCCCGATGATCCTGATAGCCGGCGAGTACGGGATGCAGGCGGTCTACGGCTCGATGATCGCCGCCGGCGTCTTCGGGCTTTTGGTCGCGGTCCCCTTCGCCCGCGCGGTGCGGTTCTTCCCGCCGCTGGTCAGCGGGTCGGTCATCACCGTCATCGGGCTGTCCCTGATCGGCGTCGCGGCCGGGCTGATCGCCGGTCACGACCCGACGGCGAAGGACTACGCCGCACCGAGCCATCTCGCCCTGGCCGGCGGCGTCGTCCTGCTCGTCATCCTGATCAGCCGCTTCACCCGCGGCTTCCTCTCCCAGCTCGGCGTCCTGCTGGGCCTGGTCGCCGGCACCCTGGTGGCCGTCCCCATGGGGCTGACGGACTTCTCCACCGCGGCCGACGCCGACTGGTTCGGACTCGCCGCGCCGTTCCACTTCGGCGCCCCGGAGTTCCCCGTCGCCGCGGTGATCTCCATGTGCGTGGTCATGCTGGTGACGTTCACCGAGTCCACCGCCGACATGCTCGCCGTGGGCGACATGACCGGCCGCCCGCTCACCCGCAAGGACCTGGCGCGCGGCCTGGCCGCCGACGGCGTCTCCGGAGTCCTCGGCGGCGTCATGAACGGCTTCCTGGACACCGTCTTCGCCCAGAACGTCGGCCTGGTCGGCATGACCAAGGTGCGCAGCCGCTACGTCGCGGCCGTCGCGGGCGGCATCCTCGTCCTCCTCGCCCTCGTCCCCCGGTTCGGCGAGATCGTCGCGGCGCTGCCCGGACCGGTCGTCGGCGGGGCGGGGCTGGTCATGTTCGCCACCGTCACCTCCGTCGGCATCGCCACCCTGCGCAAGGTGGAGTACGAAGGCACCCACAACCTGCTCGTCGTCGCCGTCGCCGTCGGGGTGGGCATGCTCCCGGTCGTGGCGCCCTCCTTCTACCACGCCTTCCCGACCTGGGTGCAGATCATCGGCGGCAGCGCCATCACCAGCGCCACCCTCGCCGCCTTCCTGCTGAACCTGCTGTTCAACCACACGGCCGCGGGCGGGAGGAAGACGCCGGCGCCCGAACCGGAGGCGCGGCACGACGACGCGGAACCCGCCGCGCCGGCCACGGGCTGAGGCGTCGCGCGGGAGCGGCTCGACTGTCGGCGCCGACGGCCATCCTGGGCGGATGACCCACACGAACGACAACCCGCCCGTCGGCGACGTCTGGCGGCTGCACCACGGTGACCGGGAGGTCGCCCGGTTGACCGTGACCGGCTTCGACATGCCCTGGATGTATGCCGACGTCGAGACGCTCCCCGGCTTCGAGTCGTTCCGCCCCTCTCCGCCGAGCAGGAGCGGGCCCTGGACGCCCTGGACGACCCGGGCGACCGGGACGACCTGGACGTCGACCTGCTCGACGCCTGCGCCGCCCGGATCCGCGCGGAGCTCACCATGACGTATCCCGACGGGACCCCCGTGCCCGAGTTCTGGCTGCGCCTCCACGGCGACGGCACCGCCGGCCGGCGATGGCACCACGAGCCCTTCGACACGGACGCGCCGGGAGAGGAGAGCCGGTAGCCACACGGCCCAACTCGCCGATTCCTGCCGTCAATTGCGCCGAAACGCCGTGGTAACACTCCCCTCGCACGCTGTTCAGGCGCCTCAGCGTCCAGCCCGGACATCACCCCCGGAACGGCTGGGACCCCGTGCGTCACGCCGCCGCCTCTGAAGCGCGTCCCGCTCTCCTCGCCGCTCTTCCCATCGCCCCTCGTGGGCAAGGAGGTTGTGCATGTCCGGGCTCAGCATCAGCAGGCGTGGTCTCCTGACCGGCCTGTACGTCCTCGGCGCGTCCGCCGCGATCGGCGCCTGCGGCGCCAAGACCGGCAGCGACCGGACGACCACCGCCGGCGCCAAGGCCGACACCTCCGGCGACACGGTCCGGGTCGGCCTCCTGAACTCCCTCTCCGGCACCATGGCCATCAGCGAGGTCACCGTCCACAACGCGCTGCTGCTGGCCGTCAAGGAGATCAACGCCGACGGAGGCGTACTGGGCAAGAAGCTCGACCCGGTCAGCCAGGACGGCGCCTCCGACTGGCCCACCTTCGCGGAGAAGGCGGAGGCCCTGATCACCGGCGACAAGGTCGCCGCCACCTTCGGCTGCTGGACCTCGGCCAGCCGCAAGGCCGTCAAGCCGGTCTTCGAGCGGCACAAGTCGCTGCTGTTCTACCCCGTGCAGTACGAGGGCCTCGAGCAGTCGCCGTACATCTTCTACACGGGCGCGACCACCAACCAGCAGATCGTGCCCGCCCTGGACTACCTCAGGAAACAGGGACTGACCAGGCTCTACCTGGTCGGCAGCGACTACGTCTTCCCGCGCACCGCCAACAAGATCATCCGCGCGTACGCCAAGGGCAACGGCATGCGCGTGCTCGGCGAGGACTACGCGCCGCTGGGCTCCACCGAGTTCAGCACCCTCGTCAACAAGGTGAAGGAGTCGGGCGCCGACGCAGTGTTCAACACCCTCAACGGCGACAGCAACGTGGCCTTCTTCAAGGAGTACAAGTCCTCCGGGATGACCGCCAAGGCCCTGCCGGTGCTGTCCGTCTCCATCGCCGAGGAGGAGGTCAAGAGCATCGGCGCCCCGTACCTGGAGGGCCAGCTGACCGCCTGGAACTACTACCAGACGACGCCGGGCGCGGCGAACACCGCCTTCGTGGACGCCTACCAGGCCGCCTACGGCAAGGACAAGCCGACGTCCGACCCGATGGAGGCCGCCTACCTCTCCGTCCACCTGTGGAAGGCGATGGTCGAGAAGGCCGGCTCCTTCGACGTCGCGAAGGTCAAGGCCGCCGCGGACGGCATCACCTTCGACGCCCCGGAGGGCAAGGTGACCGTCGACGGCGCCACCCAGCACGTCCACAAGACCGCCCGCATCGGCAGGGTCGGCGCCGACGGGCTGATCACCGAGGTGTGGAGTTCGGGCAGGCCGATCAAGCCGGACCCCTACCTCAAGGGCTACGACTGGGCCTCCGGCCTCTCCTGAGCGCGTGCCGCCGCCGACACCCCCTCCCCGACCCGGAGCCGCCTCATGACGGTCGTCCTCAACCAGTCCTTCACCGGCGTCGGCATCGGCGCCGTCCTCCTGCTCGTCGCCCTCGGCCTCACCCTCACGTTCGGCCAGATGGGCGTCATCAACATGGCGCACGGCGAGTTCATCATGGCCGGCGCCTACACCACCTACGTCCTTCAGCAGGCCGTCGACGGCACCGGCGTCTCCCTGCTCCTCGCGCTGCCACTGGCCTTCCTCGTGGCGGGCACGACAGGCGCACTCCTGGAGTGGCTGCTCGTCCGCCGCCTGTACGCCCGGCCCCTGGACACGCTCCTGGTCACCTGGGGCGTCTCCCTGATGCTCCAGCAGTTCGCCCGCGACGTGTTCGGCGCCCCCAACGTGCAGACCCGCGCCCCCGACCTGCTCACCGGCAACGTCTCCGTCGCGGGCATCACCCTCGCCAACAACCGGCTCGCCATCCTCGGCCTCGCCCTGCTGAGCGTGCTCGCCCTCACGCTCGTCCTGCGGCTCACCCCGCTCGGCCGGCGCATCCGCGCCGTCGTGCAGAACCGGGACCTCGCGGAGGTCTCCGGCATCGCCACCGGCCGGGTGGACCGCACGACGTTCTTCATCGGCTCCGGCCTCGCGGGCGTCGCCGGCGTCGCGCTCACCCTCGTCGGCCCCATCGGCCCGACCATGGGCACCAACTACATCGTCGACGCCTTCCTCGTGGTCGTCGTCGGCGGCATCGGGCAGCTGAAGGGCAGCGTGATCACCGCCTTCGTGCTCGGCGTGCTCCAGTCGGTGCTGGAGTACTCCACGACCGTCAGCGTCGCCAAGGTCGCCGTGCTGGTGGCCATCGTCGCCTTCCTCCAGTGGCGGCCCCAGGGCCTGTACACCCTGCGCACCCGGAGCCTGGCATGACGACGACCACCCCGCGCACGACCGGCCCGCACACGACCGCCCCGCCCGACACCCCGCCCGCGACCCGGCCGCGGACGTCCACGTCACGACGCCTGCGGGTGCCGGCGGCCTTCCTGCTCGGCGCGGTGCTGCTCCTCGGCGCCGCCCCGCTCGCCCTCACCGACTCCCGGCTCAACCTCCTCGCCAAGTACCTCTGCTACGCGATCGTCGCCGTCGGCGTCAGCCTCGCCTGGGGCCGCGGCGGACTCCTCGTCCTCGGCCAGGGCGTCTTCTTCGGCCTCGGCGGCTACGCCATGGCCATGCACCTCAAACTCGCCGACGCCGCCACGGCGGGCGAGAGGCTGCCGGACTTCATGCTGCTCTACGGGACCTCCGACGCGTTGCCCTGGTGGTGGCAGCCGTTCGCCGACCCGGTCTTCGCGCTCGCCATGACGGTGCTGCTCCCGATGACCGTGGCCGCGCTCCTCGGCTTCCTCGTCTTCCGCCGTCGCGTGAAGGGCGCGTACTTCGCGATCCTCAGCCAGGCCCTGGCCGCCGCCCTGTCCATCTGGCTGGTCGGCCAGCAGGCCACCACCGGCGGCACCAACGGCCTCACCGGCATCCAGGGATTCTTCGGCTACGACCTCGCCGACCCCGTCAACCAACGGATGGTCTACTTCGTGATCGCGGCGGCGCTGCTCGTGCTGATGGCGGCCGCCCGCCAGCTGTTCGTCAGCCGGTACGGGGAACTGCTCGTCGCCGTACGGGACTCCGAGGAGCGCGTCCGCTTCCTCGGGTACGACCCGGCCAACGTCAAGCTCGTCGCCTACGTGGTCGCGGCCGGCATGGCGGGTCTCGCCGGCGCCCTGTTCGTCCCGGCCGTCGGCATCATCTCCCCGGCCCTGATCGGGATCGTGCCGTCCATCGGCTTCGTCATCGGCGCCGCGGTCGGCGGCCGGGCCTCACTGGTGGGGGCGGTGCTCGGCGCCGTCGCGGTGGCCTGGGCGCAGAGCACCCTCTCCGACGCCTTCCCCGCCGCCTGGACGTATCTCCAGGGGCTGCTCTTCGTCCTGATGGTCGGCTTCCTGCCGGGCGGACTGGCCTCCCTCGGCGCGCTGCGGCGCAAGCGGCGACGCGTCGCCCGATCGTCCGCCGAGGGCCCGGCTTCCGCGACTTCGGTCGTTCCGACCGCATCCACGAGGGAGACGGCATGAGCGGCGTGGGACTGACCGTCCGGAACCTGCGGGTGGCCTTCGACGGTTACACCGCCGTCGACGGCGTCGACCTGGACATCGCACCGGGCGACCTGCGGTTCCTCATCGGCCCGAACGGGGCCGGCAAGACCACCCTGGTGGACGCCGTGACCGGTCTGGTCAAGGCCACCGGGTCGGTCCGCTTCGGGGACGACGAGCTCCTCGGCAGGCCCGTCCACCGCATCGCCCGGCTCGGCATCGGACGCACCTTCCAGACGGCCACGGTGTTCGAGCAGCTGACCGTGGAGCAGAACCTGGACATCGCCGCCGGAGCGGGACGCGGCGCCTGGACGATGCTCCGGCGCCGCAGGACCGTTCCCGAGCGGGTCGAGCGGGCTCTGGAGACCACGGGCCTGGCGGACCTGCGCGACCGCCCGGCGGGCGCGCTGGCCCACGGCCAGAAGCAGTGGCTGGAGATCGGGATGCTGCTGGTGCAGGACGTGCGGCTGATGCTGCTCGACGAACCGGTCGCCGGCATGAGCCACGAGGAACGCGAGGCCACCGGCGCACTGCTGCGGCGGGTCGGCGAGGACCACACGGTGGTCGTCATCGAGCACGACATGGACTTCATGCGGGCCTTCGCCCGCAGCGTCACCGTCCTGCACGCCGGCAAGGTGCTCAGCGAGGGTTCGGTGGCCGAGGTCCGGGCCGACGCCAAGGTCCAGGAGGTCTACCTCGGCCGGGCCTCGAGGTCGGAGCCTGATCCGCGGTCGGAGCCGCGGCCTGATCAGCGGCCTGATCAGCGGCCTGATCAACGGCGGGAACCGGAGGCCGTCCCCGCCGTCCCCGCCGCCCCTGCGGCATCCGCCGCATCCGCCGCATCCGCCGCCTCCGCAGCCGCCGTGACCTCCGTGGCCGAGGAAGGGTGACGCCCATGCTGGAGATCGACGACGTCCACGCCGGCTACGACC
The DNA here is from genome assembly GCF_040295685.1 of Streptomyces sp. NPDC002734. Lineage (NCBI taxonomy): Bacteria > Bacillati > Actinomycetota > Actinomycetes > Kitasatosporales > Streptomycetaceae > Streptomyces > Streptomyces sp. NPDC002734. Next base: position 25,083 of record NZ_JBEOVU010000026.1, on the reverse strand, counting down.
GCACCACCGTGCTGCACGGCGTGTCCGTCACCGTCCCGGAGGGCGGCGTCACCGCCGTCCTCGGACACAACGGCGCCGGCAAGAGCACCCTCCTGCGCGTGGCCATGGGCCTGCTCCGGCCGCGGCGCGGCACGGTCCTGCTGGACGGCGAGGACATCACCCGCCTCGCCCCCCACCGGCGGGTGACCCGCGGCATGGCGTACGTCCCGCAGGGCCAGCAGTCCTTCCCGCACCTCACCACCGCCGAAAACCTGCGACTGGTCGCCGACGGACGCGCGTACGGCAAGCGGGCCGTCGCCGAGGTCCTGGACCTCTTCCCGGCCCTGCGTGAGCTGTCCGGCCGCCGCGCCGGTCTCCTCTCCGGCGGCCAGCGCCAGCAGCTCGCCATCGCCCGCGCCCTGATCACCCGCCCCAGGCTCCTCCTCCTCGACGAGCCGACCGAGGGCATCCAGCCCTCGGTCGTGGCCGACATCGAGGAGACGATCCTCGCCCTGGCCCGGGGACACGGCCTGTCCGTCCTCCTGGTGGAACAGCACGTCGGCTTCGCGCTGCGCGCCGCCCAGCGGTACCACGTGCTCGAGGCAGGCCGCGTGACGTCCACCGGCACGGGCGGACCGGCCTCGGAGAGGACCGTCCGGGAGGCCCTCAGCGTGTGAGCGCCGGCGGGCCGGGTGAGGCGACCGGGCCGAAGGGACGCGGTGGCCGCGTGACGTCCACCGCGTCGGGCGTCACGGTGTCCGGCGACCCCCCGCCCCGTCGCTCCAGGTCGCCCAGATACACGGCGAGATCGCCTTCCACGGCGTCGTGGGCCGGCCCGGTGAGCGGTCCGCTCACCCGACTGGTCCCGCACCGGCCGGCCGCCGCCGGGGGAGTGATGAGGCATGCGCAGGCTGCTGAATGACGTGTTCCGCACGCTGTGGCCGCGGGGCGAGGAGCTCCACGGCCCGCTGCCGCCCCTCCTGCTGGTGCTGACGGTGGCGACCGGGCTGGTCGACGCGGTGAGCTACCTGGCCCTGGGGCACGTGTTCGTCGCCAACATGACGGGCAACGTGGTCTTCCTCGGCTTCGCCCTCGCCGGCGACAGCGACCTCTCCGCACCCGCCTCGCTCGTCGCGATCGCCGCCTTCCTCCTCGGAGCGGTGGGCGGCGGAAGGCTCGGCGCCCGGTTCGCAGGGCACCGCGCGCGTCTGCTGGCAGCGGCCACGGCCGTCGAGACGGCGTTGACGGCGGCCACCGTGGTGGTGGCCGCCGTGCTCGACGAAACGCTGACGCCCGGTGTCCGGTACACGCTGATCGTCGGTCTGGCTCTCGCCATGGGCCTGCAGAACGCCGTCGTCCGGCGTCTGGGCGTCCCCGACCTCACCACGACCGTGATGACGCGGACCCTCACCGGCCTGGCCGCCGACTCCCCGGCCGCCGGGGGCGCGGCCCCGAACCCCGGACGCCGGGTGCTGTCGGTGGCCGCGTTGTTCCTCGGCGCCCTGCTCGGGGCTGCCCTGGTCCTCGGCGGCGGCCTCGTGCCGTCCCTCGCCCTGCCCCTGGTGGTGCTGGCGGCGACCACCGCGGCCGCGTTCCGGTACCGGACCGTCGACGCACCCTGGGTGCGGCCGAAGCCCTGACGTCCCGTGCACCGAGCCCTGCCGCCGGAAGGGCGACGGCCGACGTCGGCTCGCCGAACGCCTTGAGCCGGCGACCACCTCCGCGTCGGACCAGGACACGGTCGCCTTCTGGAAGGACGCGGTCCCTTCGACGCCGGTGCCCCCGACATGGGGCATCATCTGGCCCATGAGCAACCCCCCTCCCGCCGCAGGCCCGAACGACGACACCGGCCGCAGGCGCGCGGCGGTGCGCAGGGAGCGGATGACCGGCCGGGACCCGGCCGAACCGGGACGCACCGCCACCCCGCTGGAGTTGCTGTTCGACCTCACCTTCGTGGTCGCGGTGGGCACGGCCTCCTCCCTGGCCGCCGAGATGCTGGCCGAGGGACACCTGCGCGACGCGGTGACCGCCTTCGGGCCGGCGATGTTCGCGATCGTCCTCGCGTGGATCAACTACAGCTGGTTCGCCTCCGCCTTCAGCACCGACGACTGGCTGGACCGGGCGCTGACGATGCTGCAGATGATCGGGGTCGTCGTCCTCTCGCTCGGGCTGCCGGCGCTGTTCCACTCCGTCGAGGAGGGGGACCACCTGGACCTGCGGGTGATCGTCGCCGGCTACGTCGTGATGCGTCTCGCGATGCTCCTTCAGTGGTGGCGTGCCGCCAGCGAGTCCCTGCACCACCGGCGGGTCGCCCTCGCCAACATCCGCTGGACGGCACTCGTGCAGGTCGGCTGGGTCGCTCTCGCCTTCGCGAGCCCGCCGCTCGCCGTCACCCTGGCCGCCTTCGGCGTCCTCGCGGCGCTGGAACTGCTGGTGCCCGTGTTCGCCCAGGGGAACGCCGGGGGCACGCCCTGGCATCCGCACCACGTCGCCGAGCGCTACGGCCTCTTCGCGATCATCACCCTCGGCGAGGGGGTGGTCGGCACCGTGGCGTCGTCCGGCGAACTGCTCGGCGGCGCCGACGGCACGCAGTGGACGGGTGACGCGATCGCCGTCGTGGTCGCCGGCGTCGGCCTGACCTCGGCATGTGGTGGGTGTACTTCACCGTTCCGTTCGGCGAGATCCTCACCCACCGCCGCGGGCGGGGCTACCTCTTCGGCTACGGGCACCTCCCGCTCTACGCGGCCGTCGCCGGCACCGGCGCGGGCCTGCACGTGGCGGGACTCTCCCTCGAACACCACGCGCGGATCAGCGAGGTGGCGGTGGTGCTGCTCCTCGCCCTCCCGACGGCCGTGTACCTGTCCACGGTCCACGTGCTGCGCGCCCTGCTGCTGTCCGGCTGGGACCGCTTCCACCTGCTCACGACGTCCCTGACCCTGGCGATCCTGGCCGCCGCCGTCCTGATGGCGGCCGCGGGCACGGGCGTCGCGCTCTGTCTGCTGGTCGTCATGGCGGCCTCCTTCGTCCCCGTCGTCGGCCACGAGACCGCGGGCCGCGACCACCAGCGCCGCCTGCTGCACCGCCTCCGAGAGGCCGACGCCCGGTAGTGCGGGGCAGGTTGTCGGTGCCCTGCGCGAGGATGCGGGCGTAGGGCGGCCTGTCCCGGCAGGGGCTTCCCGGAGCCGTCCTGCTTTCCTGGTCGAGTTTCCTGGTCGAGGACGAGGGGGTGCGCGGTGGGGCGACCGGTGACGGACGAGGAACCGACGGCGGAGGAGTGGCGGCGACGGCACTTCGAGACGTGGCAGTGGAACGGGCGGCCGCCGGGCGAGGACCTGCGCCGCCGTCTCCGCCACAGCAACGTGCTCGGTCTCCTCGCCTACGACAGCGACCTCGTGCACGACCTCGACGCCGCGGAGCCGTCGGTGCAGCGCGCGGTGGCCTCGCTGGCCGCCCGGCGCGCCTGCGAGGCGGCGGGCCTCGCCGAGGTGCCGTGGATCGCCCGGGCGCTCACCGACCTGGCCGAGGGACGCCCCCTGGGGTCGCCGTTCGACGACCAGGCCCTGATGTGGCAGACGCTGCGCTCCGACCCGGCCGTACCGCAACGCGCGGTGACGAAGGGTGTGCCCCCCGCCCGGCCGCCGTACTTCCCGCCGCCTCCGGAGCCGACCGGGTGGGAGTGGGTTCCGGAGGCGGAGCTGAGCGACGACGACCCGGAGGGCACCGAGACCGGCAAGCTCCTGGGCAGGTGGGTGCGGACGGCGCCGGCCGCCGGCAGGCGGTCACCGTCCGCCTCGCACGAGGTCCACGTCGTGCGCATGGCGGTCCCGGCCGGTGCCCCCGCCGCCCCGGAGCTGATCTCCCAGCCGCACTTCGCGCTCCCCGCGGTCCCGGGCGCCGCCGAGGCCGACCCGCTGAAGGCGGCGGTGGAGGCGGTGTGGCACGCGGTGAACGGGTGCGGCGAGCACTGGCCGGAACTGCTGGAGGAGATCCGGGCCGTCCTCGCCGGGAGCGCCCGCGCGGGGGAGTAGGCGGGCGTTTTCGCGGCATGACGAGCCGGCTCTCCGGCCCGAGCGGCGCCTCTCGGCCCGGCGGTCCCGGCGACGATGCGCACCGCACCTTCCCGGTGCGTTTCCCCTCCACCCACTGCGCATGTCTGTGTCACCGGAAGGCGCACCGGGCGACCACTCCACCTGGGTTACCTCAAGTACCGTGTCTGCACGCGGACTTGAGGGGGCATGGACGTGCACTACGGGGAACGCGAAATGCTGCCGGCGTGTTCGGCGAACCCGCGGATGGGGACCAGTCAGGGGTTCGACGTCCAGCGGCAGGTGGAGGCGGTGGTACAGGACTTCCGCTCGAGCGACCCGCCCATGCCCGTCGTCGTCCTGTACTCGGACGACGACACCGGTGCACGGAGCATCGCGACGGAGTTGTGCGAGGTGCAGAAGAGCCACGGCACCCGGTGCGCGGTCCCGTCGGCGATGGCAGGAGGGCGTCGGCGGGCACGGCCCGACGAGGGCGTAGGGGCGGCCGACGCCAGGGCGGAGGGATTGCGCAACGCGATCCACGCGGTCGGTGAGCTCAGTGATCCGAAGAAGTGGAACGGCGTCGGCTCGCGCGCCGACCGGGACCGTTCGGACTACCGGCGGTACGCCTTTCCCCGGACGCGATTCGTCGTCGCGGTCGACGACGCCGTGAAGAGGTGGGCGGAGTCGGCCTCGGCGGGCGAGGCGGACCGGCGGGCCTCGGAGAAGGCGTTGCTGAGGGCGCTGGTGGAGGGGCGTCGTCCCCAGTTCTCCCACTGGGTGCCGCGGCGAACGGTCAGCGACATGAGCCACGTGTTCCCGATGATCATCACGACGGTCGTCGCCGCCACCCTGGCGGCGACCCTCGCGGACGTCTCGGGGCTCACGGCGGCGCTCTGCGGCACCGGCCTCGTGGCGCTGCTCCTCATCCTCAACTTCGTGCCGCGCAGCATGCCGGTCTTCCAGTGGCTGCGCAGGGAGTGCCGCTGGTTCATGACCACCACGTTCCTGCGGGCGGCCGCCGCGCGGAGCCGGCCCGTCGCGGTGTCGCCGTTGCGGCCGTTCCGGTCCCGGGACGCCGTCGCGGCGCGCCTGTACGAGGTCGCCCAGGCCATGACCGACAGCCAGGAGAAGGACGCGTTCCGGCTGCGGCTGCACGTGCTGGCCCTGCTCGAGGACCTGCGGGACAACCACCGTCGGTGGAGCTGGGACCTTCGCGGGTTCAAGCGGCTCCGGCCGCCCATGTTGTTCCTCCCGGTGGCGGACGCGGACAACGGGGGAATCGAGCTGATCAAGGCCGTCAGCGACATCCGCAGCCGTCGCAGTGAGCTCGACCCGCTGCTGGTGGTCGCCGCCGTGCCCGACGGCAGCATCGACCTGCTGAGACGCCACCTCCCGGCGGACGGGGGAGCGGGAACGGCCGGGGACGGACGCGCGCACGAGGCCGGCCCGGCGGAACTCTCCGACTGGCACAGGGAGTGGGCCGCCGACCTGCGGGTGGGCCAGTCCCCGAGCCACTGGGGCGGTCTGCCCTGGGTGGTGAGAATCCCGGTGCCGGACACGGAGCACCAGACCCCGCCGGGCAGGGAACAGTGCGTGAAGGCGTCCACGAGGCGCACCGTCGCCCGGGTCGTGTGGTCCGCGCAGACGCTCGCCCTGTCGCTGGCCCTGATGGCCGGGGGCACCGCCGTGTACGCCGACGCGCTGTCCGACCGTCACTGCTCCACCACCTGGCTGACCGCGAACCGGGACACCCGCCGCAAGGCCGCTTCCGGCGGCCGCGCCGAGGAGTGCATCGGGATCGCCACGGACGGCGTCCGGTTCTCCACATGGCTGCCGGGCGGCGACAGCGAACCGGTCGGCGGGGAGGCGTCCCGCTCGGGTGGTGCGCCCTGGTCCCTGTCCCAGCTGGAGACGAGGATCGAGGAGCAGAACGAGAAGGCCCTGAGGGAAGGCCGGGGCAAGTACGTCACGGTGGTCTACGCGGGGCCGCTCAGTGCCGACGAACGACGCGGCTACTCCCCCGTGAAAGGGCTGGAGGAGCTCGGCGGTGTGTACCTCGCCCAGGCGGTGGTGAACAAGGCGTCCAGTGTGAAGCTGCGGGTGCTCGTGGCCAACGGTGGCGTCGACCTGGGTGACCAGGTCGAGATGGCCGAGCTGATCGCCGCGTACGCGGAGCGGGACCCGACCCTGGTGGGCGTGGTCGGGACGGGCCGGGATCTCGACTCCAGCGCGAGGACGACGCGGATCCTCCAGCGGGCGGGGTTGCCCGTGGTGTCCGGGACCAACTCCGCCACCTATCTGCCCAGGCAGTTCGCGAACTGGTTCGGCCTCGCCGCGCCGGACGAGTGGCAGACCTCTCAACTGGGCCTGATAGCGCGGCAGCTGCGCCGGGCGGCCGAGGGCCGGAAGCCGTCAGCGATGGTGGTCGCCCGCGACACCGAGGCCTCCGACGACCGCTACACGGAGGAACAGGCCCGCTACGGCGGGGAGATGCTCGACCGGGAGGACTTCGCCGTTCAGGAGCCGTTGTCGTACGCCCTCAGCCCCGGGGGCGACCCCGAGTTCCGGGGGCCGGCCGGGAAGATCTGTGAGAGCGCCGATGTGCCGTCGGTGATCTATTTCGCGGGCCGGGTGGAGGACGTCAGTCCCTTCATGGAACAGCTGGGCACGCACGCGGGCTGCGCCGACCGGAAGATGTCCGTCATCACCGGTGACGACCTGTCCAAGGCCGTCTTCGCGCCCGGCAGCGAGAGCGTGGCTCCCGAGGTCACGCTGTACCACGCGGCGCTGGCCGAGTTGGGCAAGGCCGCCCGGGGTACGGAGTTCTACAACCACGCCGCGGAGTACCTGCCCGGCGTCGGCGACAAGGTGCGGTACGACTCGCCCGCGCTGGCCAGCGGGCAGACCGCCCTGTCGTACGACTCGACCCGCGCCCTGTTCGACGCGGCCTCCCGTGACGACACCGCGCAGAGCAGGAGCTCCACCTGGGTCAATCTCCGCGCCGTCCGGCTTCACGGAATGGCCACCGGCACGATCGACTTCCAGCAGGCGCCGCTCTACGCGGGCCGCACCGGGCACAGCATCGCCCTCATGGAGGTCCGCCGCCTCGAGGACGGGTCCTCGCACTCCCGTGTGGTGTGCAGCCGGGTGGCCGGGGACACGCGACCGCTCACGGAGAAGGAATGCGCGATCGGGGACGGGGGCGCCGGCTGAGCCCTGGCGCGGTCCGGAGACGGAGGCGCCGCCGCACCCCGCCCGTCCGGTGCGGCGGGGGCGACGGCGTCCTGACCTCAGATGTCGCGGAAGATCTCGATCTGCGCGCCCACCGAGTTGAGGCGGGCCGCGAGGTCCTCGTAGCCGCGGTTGATGACGTACACGTTGCGCAGCACCGACGTGCCCTCGGCCGCCATCATCGCGAGGAGGACGACCACGGCCGGGCGGAGCGCCGGCGGGCACATCATCTCGGCGGCGCGCCAGCGGGTGGGGCCGTCGACCAGGACCCGGTGCGGGTCGAGGAGCTGGAGGCGGCCGCCGAGGCGGTTGAGGTCGGTGAGGTAGATGGCCCGGTTGTCGTAGACCCAGTCGTGGATGAGGGTCTGGCCCTGCGCCGAGGCCGCGATGGCCGCGAAGAACGGCACGTTGTCGATGTTCAGGCCCGGGAACGGCATCGGGTGGATCTTGTCGATCGGCGCCTCCAGCTTGGAGGGCCGGACGGTGAGGTCCACCAGGCGGGTGCGGCCGTTGTCGGCGCTGTACTCGGGGGAGCGGTCGTGGTCGAGACCCATCTCCTCCAGGACGGCCAGCTCGATCTCCAGGAACTCGATCGGCACGCGCCGCACGGTCAGCTCGGACTCGGTGACCACCGCCGCGGCCAGCAGGCTCATCGCCTCGACCGGGTCCTCGGAGGGCGAGTAGTCGACGTCCACGTCGATCTCCGGCACGCCGTGCACGGTGAGCGTGGTGGTGCCGATGCCCTCGACCTTGACCCCCAGCGCCTCCAGGAAGAAGCACAGGTCCTGGACCATGTAGTTCGACGAGGCGTTGCGGATGACGGTGACGCCGTCGTGGCGGGCGGCGGCCAGCAGGGCGTTCTCGGTCACCGTGTCGCCGCGCTCAGTCAGCACGATCGGACGGTTCGGGGTGATCGTCCGGTCCACCTGGGCGTGGTACAGGCCCTCGGTGGCGGCGATGTCCAGGCCGAAGCGGCGCAGCGCGATCATGTGCGGCTCGATGGTGCGGGTGCCCAGGTCGCAGCCGCCGGCGTAGGGCAGCTTGAAGTCGCCCAGGCGGTGCAGCAGCGGGCCGAGGAACATGATGATCGAGCGGGTGCGGCGGGCCGCGTCCGCGTCGATGGACGCCATGTCCAGCTCGGCGGGCGGCACGATCTCCAGGTCCACGCCGTCGTTGATCCAGCGGGTCCGTACGCCGATGGAGTTGAGTACCTCCAGCAGGCGGTAGACCTCCTCGATACGGGCCACCCGGCGCAGGGTGGTGCGGCCCTTGTTGAGGAGCGAGCCGCACAGCAGCGCCACGCAGGCGTTCTTGCTGGTCTTGACGTCGATGGAGCCGGAGAGCCGGCGCCCGCCGACCACCCGCAGGTGCATCGGCCCCGCGTATCCCAGAGAGACGATCTCGCTGTCGAGAGCCTCGCCGATCCGGGCGATCATCTCAAGGCTGATGTTCTGGTTGCCGCGCTCGACCCTGTTGATGGCGCTCTGGCTGGTGCCCAGGGCCTCCGCCAGTTGCGCCTGTGACCAGCCGCGATGCTGTCGTGCGTCACGGATGAGGCGGCCGATGCGTACGAGATAGTCGTCTGCCATGTGACTGAGGCTATCTCAGATATGAGATGACGCATCCCGGGGGTGGGGTCCGCAGGGCCGGACGGGTGACGGAATGGTCCGTCCGGCCGACGGGTCAGCGCCGCCGGGTGGTGTGGCGGTAGCCGAACGGGCCGGGCAGGTCCATCGAGGTGGTCCGCCGGCCGTTGGAGTTGTAGGTGTGGCGCGGGCCGTCGCCGTTGCCGAACGTCAGGGACCACGACTTCTTGTTGATGTTCAGACGCACGCCGGGCCATATGCGGAAGCTCTTGCGGAAGGTGAGCGGCACGGTTCGATCCCTTCGGGTCTTTTGGACTCGTCTCCGTGCGGATACCCGGAGGGAGGCCTCGCATGGCCCCTTCTCCCGTCGCGACCCCATGCCGGACGGGGTCGGGGCATGACCAGGCCGACCCTATGTACTAGAGTTATCTCGACATCGAGATATCTGTCGGAGGAACGCCGCTCGCCGTCCTCTGGTAAGGCTTACCTAACTTAGCCTTGCCCTGGCTGATCGCCAAACCCGGCGTGGCGGCACCGAGCGGCGCCGGTCGCACCCGGGTGCGACGCGGTCACGCGCACATGAATGAAGGAGACTGTCGTGTCGGCGAACAGCTTCGACGCCCGCAGCACGCTGCAGGTGGGCGACGAGTCGTACGAGATCTTCCGGCTGGACAAGGTGGAGGGCTCGGCCCGCCTGCCGTACAGCCTCAAGGTCCTGCTGGAGAACCTGCTGCGCACCGAGGACGGTGCGAACATCACCGCCGACCACATCCGTGCGCTCGGTGGCTGGGACTCGCAGGCGCAGCCCTCGCAGGAGATCCAGTTCACGCCGGCCCGCGTGATCATGCAGGACTTCACCGGCGTGCCCTGTGTCGTGGACCTCGCCACCATGCGTGAGGCCGTGAAGGAGCTCGGCGGCGACCCGTCGAAGATCAACCCGCTGGCCCCGGCCGAGCTGGTCATCGACCACTCGGTCATCGCCGACAAGTTCGGCACCCACGAGGCGTTCGCCCAGAACGTGGAGCTGGAGTACGGCCGCAACCGCGAGCGCTACCAGTTCCTGCGCTGGGGCCAGACCGCGTTCGACGAGTTCAAGGTCGTCCCGCCGGGCACCGGCATCGTCCACCAGGTGAACATCGAGCACCTGGCCCGCACGGTCATGGTCCGCGGCGGCCAGGCCTACCCCGACACCCTGGTCGGCACCGACTCGCACACCACCATGGTCAACGGCCTCGGCGTCCTCGGCTGGGGCGTCGGCGGCATCGAGGCCGAGGCCGCGATGCTCGGCCAGCCGGTCTCCATGCTGATCCCGCGCGTCGTCGGCTTCAAGCTGACCGGCGAGCTTCAGCCCGGCACCACCGCCACCGACCTGGTGCTCACCATCACCGAGATGCTGCGCAAGCACGGCGTCGTCGGCAAGTTCGTCGAGTTCTACGGCGAGGGCGTCGCCGCCACCTCGCTGGCCAACCGCGCCACCATCGGCAACATGTCGCCGGAGTTCGGCTCCACCGCCGCGATCTTCCCGATCGACGACGAGACGCTGAACTACCTCAAGCTCACCGGCCGCAGCGAGCAGCAGGTCGCGCTGGTCGAGGCGTACGCCAAGGAGCAGGGCCTCTGGCTGGACCCGTCCGCCGAGCCGGACTTCTCCGAGAAGCTCGAGCTGGACCTGTCCACCGTCGTCCCGTCGATCGCCGGCCCGAAGCGCCCGCAGGACCGCATCGTCCTGGCGAACGCCGCTGAGCAGTTCAAGACGGACGTCCGCAACTACGTGACGGACGAGATGGAGGCGAGCATCGAGTCCTTCCCCGGCTCCGACGCCCCGTCGACCCTCCCGGACGCCACCCCGTCCAAGCCGGTCCCCGTCACCGCCCCCGACGGCACGACCTACGAGCTGGACCACGGCGCCGTGACCGTCGCCGCGATCACCTCCTGCACCAACACCTCGAACCCGTACGTCATGGTCGCCGCCGCGCTGGTGGCCAAGAAGGCGGTCGAGAAGGGCCTGACCCGTAAGCCGTGGGTCAAGACCACCCTCGCCCCGGGCTCCAAGGTCGTCACCGACTACTTCGACAAGGCGGGCCTGACCCCCTACCTCGACAAGGTCGGCTTCAACCTGGTCGGCTACGGCTGCACCACCTGCATCGGCAACTCCGGCCCGCTGCCGGACGAGGTCTCCCAGGCGGTCAACGAGCACGACCTCGCGGTCACCTCGGTGCTCTCCGGCAACCGCAACTTCGAGGGCCGGATCAACCCGGACGTCAAGATGAACTACCTGGCGTCCCCGCCGCTGGTCGTCGCGTACGCCCTGGCCGGCTCCATGAAGGTGAACATCACCCAGGACGCCCTGGGCGTCGACCAGGACGGCAACCCGGTCTTCCTCAAGGACATCTGGCCCTCCGAGGCCGAGGTGAACGAGGTCGTGGCCTCCGCCATCGGCGAGGACATGTTCTCCAAGTCCTACCAGGACGTCTTCGCGGGCGACGCCCAGTGGCAGGCGCTGCCCGTCCCGACCGGCAACACCTTCGAGTGGGACCCGCAGTCCACCTACGTGCGCAAGCCCCCGTACTTCGAGGGCATGACCATGGAGACCACGCCGGTCGAGGACATCACCGGCGCGCGTGTCCTGGCCAAGCTGGGCGACTCGGTCACCACCGACCACATCTCCCCGGCCGGCGCCATCAAGGCCGACACCCCGGCCGGCAAGTACCTCACCGAGCACGGTGTGGAGCGTCGTGACTTCAACTCCTACGGCTCGCGCCGAGGCAACCACGAGGTCATGATCCGCGGCACGTTCGCCAACATCCGCCTGCGCAACCAGATCGCGCCGGGCACCGAGGGCGGCTACACCCGCGACTTCACGCAGGACGGCGGCCCGGTCGCCTTCATCTACGACGCCTCGCAGAACTACCAGGCCGCCGGCACCCCGCTGGTCGTCCTGGCCGGCAAGGAGTACGGCTCCGGCTCGTCCCGCGACTGGGCGGCCAAGGGCACCGCGCTGCTGGGCGTCAAGGCCGTCATCGCCGAGTCCTACGAGCGCATCCACCGCTCGAACCTCATCGGCATGGGCGTCCTGCCGCTCCAGTTCCCGGAGGGCCAGACCGCCTCGACCCTCGGTCTCACCGGCGAGGAGACCTTCTCCTTCACCGGCGTGACCGCGCTGAACGACGGCACCACGCCGCGCACGGTCAAGGTCACCACCGACACCGGTGTGGAGTTCGACGCGGTCGTCCGCATCGACACCCCCGGCGAGGCCGACTACTACCGCAACGGCGGCATCATGCAGTACGTGCTGCGCAGCCTGATCCGCAAGTAGATCTTCCGCCGCACCAGGCCGGGCCGCGTCCTCCTTCCCGGGAGGACGCGGCCCGGCCGTCGTTTTCGCGGGGTGTGACCCGGAGGTCTCAACTAGGAAAAGACCCGTCGCAACCCTGTGCGCGATCTTGTCCACGCGCGGAGAGTGGACTATACCTGTCGGGCATCGGCCGGGTCCGGGAGAGGGACGGGGGAGGGCAACACACCGAAGCCCCAGCCTTCCGCCCCTGCCGGGGCCCTGACGCTGTATGTGTTTCTGACACCACCCGCACCACTCGCACCACCCCTGCACGACCCAGCTCGACCGACCGCGGTGCCGGGGAGGAACCGGTTCACCGCCTGAGTCCTGGAGAAGGCGAGGACTTTGCGCATGGGATCCACTTCCGCCGATGCCGAGAACAACACGACCGGTGCGGTCGACGGCGTAGGACGCCGTGACCTCATCAAGCGGTCCGCCGCGCTCGGCCTGGCAGCCGTGCCGGCCACGGGCTTCCTCTCCGCCTGCGCCAGCGGCGGCGGGGACGAGGCGACCGACACGTCCGGGCAGGGACCGAAGACCGCCAAGAACCCCCTGGGTGTCACGGCGAGCGCCCCGATGGAGTTCGTCCTCTTCAACGGCGGGTTCGGCAAGGAGTACGGCGAGGACGCCGTCAAGATCTACGAGAAGAACTTCCCCAAGTCCAAGGTGAAGTTCACCGCCACCCTGAAGATCCAGTCCACCCTGCAGCCGCGCTTCAACGGCGGCACCCCGCCGGACCTCATCGACAACTCCGGCGCCGAGCAGATGGACATGGGCGTCCTGGTCGGCCAGAAGCAGCTCGCCGACCTCACCCCGCTGCTGGACGCCCCGTCCTACGACGACCCGGCCAAGAAGGTCCGCGACACGCTGCGGCCCGGCATCGTCGAGATGGGCCAGTTCGACGGCGACCCGGTGTACATCATGTACTACGCGTACACCACCTACGGCGTCTGGTACTCGCAGAAGGCCCTCGACCAGCTCGAGGTGGAGTACCCGGAGACCTGGGACGACATGCTCGCCGTCTGCGCCAAGGCGAAGAAGAAGGGCACCGCGGGCTGGACCTACCCGGGCCAGTACCCCTACTACATCCCCTTCTCGCTCTACGCGATGATCGGCAAGGTCGGCGGCGCCGACGTGCTCAAGGCGATCGACAACCTGGAGCCCAACGCCTGGAAGCACCCGGCCGTCAAGGCCTGCTTCGAGGCGTACTACGAGCTCTACCGCAAGGGCTACATCCTCAAGGGCACGCCGGGCCTCTCGCACACCCAGTCGCAGGCGGCCTGGGCCGAGGGCAAGGCGCTGTTCATCCCGAACGGCTCGTGGGTGGAGAACGAGTCGGCGGACGTCATCCCGGCCGACTTCGGGGTGTCGATAGGAGCCCCCTCCGGCCTGGACAGCTCCGACAAGATGCCCTTCGGCACCCTGTGGGCGTCCGGCGCCGAGCCCTTCGTCGTCCCGGCCAAGGCCAAGAACCCCTCCGGCGGCATGGAGCAGCTGCGCATCATGCTCAGCGAGGAGTCGTCGAAGAACTTCACCTCCAAGGTGAAGTCGCTGTCCGCGCTGGACGGCGGCACCGACGGCATCGAGCTGACCCCGGGCCTGAAGTCGGGTGTCGCCGCGCTGGAGAAGGCGGGCGACAACATCCTCAACCCGCGCATCCAGGACTGGTACGTCGCCCTCCAGAAGGAGAAGATCGGCACCGGCGGCATCGGCGAGATGATGGCGGGCCGGCTGACCCCGGCCGAGGCGATCAAGAAGATCCAGGGCTACGCCGACGAGGCGGCCAAGGACGACTCCATCAAGCACTACAAGCACACCTGAGCAAGCGCACCTGAGCGAGCCCTGTGAGCCCGTCCGCCGGGCGTGGTCCGTCCGTCACCCGACGCGCGGACCGCGCCCGGCGGAGGTCTCCACCGCCGTACCCACCGCCGCACAGATCGGGTCACCAGCGGATGCAGCACGGTAAGTACCGCTTCGTCGTCGGGTTCCTGACGGTCCCCCTGGCGTTGTACGCCATCTTCGTCGTCTGGCCCTTCATCCAGTCGATCTTCTACTCCTTCACCAACTGGTCCGGCCTGAGCCCGGAGTTCTCCATGGTGGGGATCGACAACTACACGCGCATGGTCGAGGACGACGTCTTCTGGAGGTCGCTCTGGCACAGCGTGCTGTTCGCGTTGGTCGTCCCGCTGGTGACCATCGGGCTGGCGCTGTTCCTGGCCTTCATGGTCAACGTGGGCGGACGCAAGCGGCGCGGTGGTCCGGCGATCACCGGCGTGCGCGGATCGTCGTTCTACAAGATCGTCTACTTCTTCCCGCAGGTGCTGTCGATCGTCATCGTCGCCCTGCTCTTCCAGTTCATCTACAACCCGCGCAGCGGCGTGCTGAACGCCCTGCTGTCGGGGATCGGACTGGACGCGCAGCCCGAATGGCTGGGCGACCCCGACCTGGCCCTGTGGTGCGTGATGGCCGTGGTGGTCTGGGCGACGGTCGGGTTCTTCGTGGTGCTGTTCTCGGCCGGCATGGCCTCCATCCCCGCCGAGCTCTACGAGGCCGCCCTGCTGGACGGCGCGAGCCGGGTCACCACCTTCTTCAAGGTGACCCTGCCGCTGCTGTGGGACACCGTGCAGTCCGGCTGGGTCTACATCGGCATCCTGGCCCTGGGCGCCGAGTCGTTCGCCGTGGTGCAGATCATGACCGTCGGCCCCGGCGGACCCGACTACTCGACCACCGTCATGGTCCTGTACGTGTACCAGAAGGCGTTCCGTGACGGTCAGGCCGCCTACGCGACCACCATCGGCGTCGCCCTGCTCGTCGTCACGCTGGCGTTCTCCGCGCTCGTGATGCGACTGGGCCGCCGCGAGCGGCTGGAGTACTGAGAGAGATGAAGACCGACACCCCGCCGCCCGGCGACGACGCCGTCCTCCCCGGCCCCGGCGCCCTGACCACCCGCGCCTCCGAGCGTCCGGACCGCCCCGCGCGCCGGACCAAGGAGGGCGAGGGCAAGGTCCTCAACGTCTTCTCGCACGGCGTGCTGGTGCTGTGGGCGATCATGGTCACCCTGCCGCTGCTGTGGGCCGTGATGACCGCCTTCAAGGACAACCGGGCCATCATCAGCTCGCCCTGGTCGCTCCCGGACAGCCTGCACTTCGACAACTTCACGCGGGCGTGGACCGAGGCGCAGATCGGCGACTACTTCTTCAACACGGTCGTCGTGGTGGGCTGTTCGCTGACCGGCACGCTGGTGCTCGGCTCCATGGCGGCGTACGTGCTGGCCCGGTTCGACTTCCCGGGCAACCGGTTCGTCTACTTCCTGTTCGTCGGCGGGATGAGCTTTCCGGTGATGCTCGCCCTGGTGCCGCTGTTCTACGTGGTGAACAACATCGGCCTGCTCAACACCACCCACGGGCTGATCCTGGTCTACATCGCGTACTCGCTGCCGTTCACCGTCTTCTTCCTGACCTCCTTCTTCCGCACGCTGCCCACCTCGATCGCGGAGGCCGCCTTCGTCGACGGGGCCTCGCACACCCGGACGTTCTTCCAGGTGATGCTGCCGATGGCGAAGCCCGGCCTGATCAGCGTCGGGATCTTCAACTTCCTCGGCCAGTGGAACCAGTACATGCTGCCCACGGTGCTCAACACCGAGGAGGACCACAAGGTGCTCACGCAGGGACTGGTGCAGATGACGGCCGTCGCGGGCTACAAGAGCGACTGGGCGGCGCTCTTCGCCGGCCTGGTGCTGGCGATGCTGCCGGTGCTCGGCGCGTACATCGTCTTCCAGCGGCAGGTCGTCCAGGGCCTCACCGCGGGCGCGCTGAAGTGACGGGGGCCGCCGGACCGCTCGGTCCGGCGGCCGTAAGCGGCACGAAGCACCCGGAAGCGGCCGCAAGCAGACCCCCGGAGTTCGCCTCCCGTTCAACGATCTGGTTCCACCTCTTGACGCAACGGTGGGCCAACCGATCAGCTTGGACTTCACTAGTTGGACAAGGCGGGGCCTCGCCGGAGCGGCCCCGTGCGGGAGGTCACCGTGGAGACTCCAGGCTCGCAGTCGTCACTGCACCGGGCAAACCTGGAGAGAGTGGTCAGAGCGGTACGTCTCGCCGGATCCCTGACCCAGGCGGAGATCGCCCGGACCACCGGTCTGTCGGCGGCGACCGTGTCGAACATCGTCCGGGAACTGAAGGACGCCGGGATGGTCGAGGTGACCCCCACCTCGGCCGGCGGCCGCCGCGCGCGGTCGGTCTCGCTGAGCGGGGACGCCGGGATCGTGGTCGGCATCGACTTCGGTCACTCCCACCTGCGCGTGGCGCTGGGCAACCTGGCCCACCAGGTGCTGGCCGAGGAGACCGAGCCGCTGGACGTGGACGTCTCCGCGGACCAGGGCTTCGACCGGGCCGAGCAGCTGGTGCGCCGCCTGGCCGAGAGCGTCGGCGCCGACCGCGGCAAGATCGCCGGGGTCGGCCTGGGCGTGCCCGGCCCCATAGACCTCCAGTCCGGCACGCTCGGCTCCACGGCCATCCTCCCCGGCTGGCGCGGTACCCGCCCGGCCGAGGAGCTCGAGTCCAGGCTGGGCGTTCCGGTCCATGTCGACAACGATGCCAACCTCGGCGCGCTCGGTGAGCTGACCTGGGGCAGCGGCCGGGGCGTCAGGGATCTGGCCTACATCAAGGTGGCCAGCGGCGTCGGCGCCGGCCTGGTCATCGACGGCAAGATCTACCGCGGCCCCGGCGGCACGGCGGGGGAGATCGGGCACATCACGCTCGACGAGTCGGGCCCGGTGTGCCGCTGCGGCAACCGCGGCTGCCTGGAGACCTTCACCGCGGCCCGCTACGTGCTGCCGCTGCTCCAGCCCACCCACGGCCCGGAACTGACCATGGAGTCCATGGTGCGCCTGGCCAAGGAGGGCGATCCGGGGTGCCGGCGGGTGATCGGCGACATCGGGCGCCATGTGGGCAGCGGGGTGGCCAATCTCTGCAACCTGCTCAACCCCGGCCGGATCGTGATCGGCGGGGACCTCGCCGAGGCGGGGGAGCTGATGCTGGGCCCGATCCGCGAGTCGGTGGGCCGCTACGCGATCCCGAGCGCCGCCCGGCAGCTGTCCGTGGTGCCCGGCGGGCTCGGCGGCAGGGCCGAGGTGCTGGGCGCGCTCGCGCTCGCCCTGAACGAGGTCGGCGACGCGGCCCTGCTCGGAGGCACGCCGCTACGCTCCGTCTCGAACTCGTTCACTTAGAGAACACACTCCGTCGTTGCAATACCGTTAAGTATTCACTTCTTGACGCCAAACCAGAAAATCTTGTTGACTTCGGTCACTTACCTCGGCCGCGACGGTGCGGCCGCGTCAGGGAGGCACTCCTCTTATGAACAGCAAGATTCGTGGCGTTGTGATCGGCGCTGCCGCTGTTTCCATGGCTCTGGCCATGACCGCCTGTGGCAAGGCCGGCGACGACGACGCCAAGGACAAGGGCGCGTCGGGCGACAAGGGTGGCAAGTCCATCGGTCTGCTGCTGCCCGACACCGTCACCGCGCGGTACGAGAAGTTCGACAAGCCTTACTTCGAGGCCAAGGTCCAGGCGCTCTGCTCCGACTGCACCGTCGAGTACGCGAACGCCGGCGCCGACCCCAACAAGCAGGCGCAGCAGGTCAGCGACATGATCACCAAGGGCGTCAAGGTGATCGTGGTCAGCGCGCAGGACTCCGCCGCCATCAAGTCCTCGGTGGAGGAGGCCAAGTCCAAGGGCGTCAAGGTCATCGCGTACGACCGCCTCGCCCAGGGCCCGGTGTCCGCCTACGTCTCCTTCGACAACGAGAAGGTCGGCCAGCTCCAGGGCGAGGCCCTGCTCGAGGGCATGGGCGACAAGGCGACCCCGAAGTCGAAGATCGTCATGATCAACGGTGACGACGCCGACCCGAACGCCGCCCAGTTCAAGAAGGGCGCCCACAGCGCCCTGGACGGCAAGGTCGACATCGCCTACGAGCAGACCGGCCTCTGGAAGGACACGGTCGCCGCGGAGAAGATGTCCGCCGCGATCACCCAGCTCGGCAAGAAGAAGATCGCCGGCGTCTACTCGGCCAACGACGGCATGGCCGGTGGCATCGCCAACGTCCTCAAGGGCGAGGGCCTCGGCGACCTCCCGCTGACCGGTCAGGACGCGGAGCTCGCGGCCATCCAGCGGATCGTCGCCGGCACCCAGTACGCCACCGTCTACAAGGCGTTCAAGCCGCAGGCTGAGGCCGCCGCCGAGCTCGCGGTCAAGCTGCTCGACGGTGACGACATCAAGTCCCTGGCCTCCGCCGAGGTCACCAGCGGCTCCGGCGACAAGGTCCCCGCCCAGCTGCTGGACCCGGTCTCCGTGACCCAGAAGAACATCGCGGACACCGTGGTCAAGGACAAGCTGTACACGGTCGAGGAGATCTGCTCCGGCGAGTTCGCCAAGGCCTGCGAGAAGGCCGGCCTCAAGTAACACCCGGCACCGTCCGGCCGCCCCGCGAGGGCGGCCGGACGGGCCCGGCGGCGGGAGACGCCAGGGTCACCCCGTCCCTCCCGCCGCCCGCCCCGCCCGGCCCTTGCCCCGTCCCGTCCCCCTCGGGACGGGACGGGGCAGTGGCCGGTCGGCACACCTCCGGAGCGCGCCCCCACGAGCGCGCGTCCACCCCGTACATCCTGTGCGTTCGCACACCCCACCGCGTTCTGCCCCCCGGAACGCGGCATCCCCGCCGGGTCAGGCGGCGAAGGAGATGATTCACGTGTCCGCTACGCCCGTGCTGGCGTTGCGCGGAGCCTCCAAGCGATTCGGTGCGGTTCAGGCCCTCACCGACGTCCACCTGGAGGTCCACGCCGGAGAAGTCGTCGCGCTGGTCGGCGACAACGGCGCCGGAAAGTCGACGCTCGTCAAGGCGATCGCCGGCGTCCACCCCATCGACGAGGGCGCCATCGAGTGGGAGGGCCGCCCGGTCCAGATCCACAAGCCCCACGACGCTCAGGAACTCGGCGTCGCGACCGTCTACCAGGACCTCGCCCTGTGCGACAACCTGGACGTCGTCGGCAACCTCTACCTCGGTCGTGAGCTGCGCCGTCGCGGCGTGCTCGACGAGGTCACCATGGAGCAGAAGGCCCGCGAGCTGCTGAGCACGCTGTCCATCCGCATCCCGAGCGTCCGCATCCCGATCGCCGGCCTCTCCGGCGGTCAGCGTCAGGTCGTCGCCATCGCGCGCGCCCTGATCGGCGAGCCCAAGATCGTCATCCTGGACGAGCCCACCGCCGCCCTCGGCGTCGAGCAGACCGCCCAGGTCCTCGACCTGGTCGAGCGGCTGCGCGAGCGCGGCCTCGGCGTCATCCTCATCAGCCACAACATGGCCGACGTCAAGGCTGTCGCCGACACCGTCGCCGTGCTGCGCCTGGGCAAGAACAACGGCACCTTCCCCGTGAAGGACACCAGCCACGAAGAGATCATCGCCGCCATCACGGGCGCCACGGACAACGCCGTGACCCGTCGCGCGGGGCGTCGCACCACGGAGGCGGCAAAGTGAGCGACACGACCAAGACCCCCACCCCGGCCCCGGCCGAGGACCCCACCGCCGCCGCGGCGGCGGCCCCCGCCGTCGACCCCCGCCTGCTGGTGCGCGAAGAGGGCTTCAAGGGCTACATCACCGAGTTCAAGCGCAAGGTCAAGGGCGGTGAGCTGGGCTCCATCCCGGTCGTCATCGGCCTGATCGTCATCGCGACGGTCTTCCAGCTCAACAACGACCGCTTCCTGAGCGCCGACAACCTGTCGAACATCGGCTACTACATGGCCGCCACCGGCATGCTGGCCATCGGCCTGGTCTTCGTGCTGCTGCTCGGCGAGATCGACCTGTCGGTCGGCTCGGTCAGCGGCCTGGCCTCCGCCGTGTTCGCCGTCGTGGTGACCAAGCACGGCATGGACGCCTGGCTGGCCCTGCTGCTCACGATCTTCACCGGTGTCGCCATCGGCGCGCTGCACGGCTGGTTCTTCGCCAAGATAGGCGTGCCCGCGTTCGTCGTCACCCTGGCCGGCTTCCTCGGCTGGAACGGCCTCATGCTGTGGCTCCTCGGCTCCAGCGGCACCATCAACATCCCCTCCGACGAGGGCCCGGTGCGCCTGCTGGGCAAGGCGTCCTTCCTGCTCGACCAGGACGTCGCCGGCGCCTACCTGCTGGCCGGCCTCGCCGTCCTGTCCCTGCTCGTCGGCTCCTTCATGGACCAGCGCCGCCGCCGCGCGGCCGGCGTCCCCTTCCGCCCGACCAGCGAGATCGTGCTGCGCGTGGTCGCCCTCGCGATCGTCTCCTTCGCCGCGGCCATGGTGTTCAACAGCTCCGCGGGCGTGCCCAACGCGCTGGTGATCTTCCTGATCTGCCTGGTGATCGTCGACTTCATCCTGCGCCGTACCTCGTTCGGCCGCAAGGTCTTCGCGGTCGGCGGCGGCGTCGAGGCGGCCCGCCGCGCGGGCATCAACGTCGAGCTCGTCCGCATCACCGTCTTCGCCATCGCGGGCGGTTTCGCGGCCATCGGCGGCATGTTCTTCGCCGGCCAGACCTCCAGCGCCACCATGCTGGCGGGCGGCGGCAACACCCTGATGCTGGCGATCGCCGCGGCGGTCATCGGCGGCACCAGCCTCTTCGGCGGCCGGGGCACCGTGTGGTCGGCGCTGCTGGGCATGCTGGTCATCCAGTCGATCAGCACGGGCCTGTCCCTGCTGAACATGGAGGCCTCGATCCAGTACATGATCACCGGCGCCGTCCTGCTCGGCGCGGTCGTCATCGACTCCGTCTCCCGGCGGAGCCAGAAGGCGGCGGGCCGGGCCTGACGCCCGATCCCAGCCCGCGGTGCCCGGCGTCCTCGTGATGCCGGGCACCGGCGTTTTCCCCCGGACGACGCAGCCGTCGCCGGGTCCGCCACCCGGGAACCGCCCCTCCCGCCCGCACGTTCAGTCGTCAGGACGCACGGGGCAGTCCTGCGGGAGCAGGAGGGGAACATTAGACTCGACAGGCCCCGCAACGCTCAACAGCTCTACTGCAAGGAGGCACGGGTGCCGCTGCTGACCCGCATCAGGGGACCGCGCGATCTGGACCGGCTCACCCCGGCGCAGCTTGACCAGCTGGCGGAGGAGATCCGGACCTTCCTCGTCGACGCCGTCTCCAAGACCGGCGGCCACCTCGGCCCCAACCTCGGCGTGGTGGAGCTCACCATCGCTCTGCACCGGGTGTTCGAATCCCCACGGGACAAGATCCTCTGGGACACCGGTCACCAGTCCTACGTCCACAAGCTGCTCACCGGGCGGCAGGACTTCTCCCGCCTGAAGATGAAGGGCGGCCTCTCCGGCTACCCCTCGCAGGCCGAGTCCGAGCACGACGTCATCGAGAACTCGCACGCCTCCACCGTCCTCGGCTGGGCCGACGGACTGGCCAAGGCCAACGAGGTCCTCCGCAAGGACGACCACGTGGTCGCCGTCATCGGCGACGGCGCCCTCACCGGCGGCATGGCCTGGGAGGCGCTGAACAACATCGCCGCCGCCAAGGACCGCCCGCTGGTCATCGTGGTCAACGACAACGAGCGCTCCTACGCGCCCACCATCGGCGGCCTCGCCAACCACCTGGCCACGCTGCGCACCACCGACGGCTACGAGCGCTTCCTCGCCCGTACCAAGGAGGTGCTGGAGAAGACCCCGGTGGTCGGCCGCCCGCTCTACGACACGCTGCACGGCGCCAAGAAGGGCCTCAAGGACTTCATCGCGCCGCAGGGCATGTTCGAGGACCTCGGCCTGAAGTACGTCGGTCCGATCGACGGCCACGACATCGAGGCGCTGGAGTCCGCGCTGGCCCGCGCCAAGCGGTTCAACGGCCCGGTCATCGTGCACTGCCTCACCGAGAAGGGCCGCGGCTACCGCCCGGCGCTCGAGGACGAGGCGGATCGTTTCCACGCCGTCGGCAAGATCCACCCGGACACCGGCCTGCCGGTCGCCACCGCCGGCGCCGACTGGACGTCCGTCTTCGGCGAGGAGATGGTCGCGCTCGGCAAGGAGCGCGAGGACATCGTCGCGATCACCGCCGCGATGCTCCAGCCGGTCGGCCTGGACAAGTTCGCCCAGGAGTTCCCCGAGCGGGTCTTCGACGTCGGCATCGCCGAGCAGCACGGCGCGGTCTCCGCGGCCGGCCTGGCCACCGGCGGCCTGCACCCGGTCTTCGCGGTCTACGCGACCTTCCTCAACCGCGCCTTCGACCAGGTGCTGATGGACGTCGCGCTGCACAAGTGCGGTGTGACGTTCGTGCTGGACCGGGCCGGCGTGACCGGCACCGACGGCGCCTCCCACAACGGCATGTGGGACATGTCGATCCTCCAGGTCGTCCCCGGCCTGCGGCTCGCCGCCCCGCGCGACGCCGACCAGGTCCGCGCCCAGCTGCGCGAGGCCGTCGAGGTCGACGACGCGCCGACGGTGGTCCGCTTCTCCAAGGGCGCCGTCGGCCCCGCCGTGCCGGCAGTGGGCCGCGTCGGCGGGATGGACGTGCTCCGCGAGGCGGGCGCCGAGCGGCCGGACGTGCTGCTGGTCTCGGTGGGCGCGCTGGCCCCGATGTGCCTGGAGATCGCCTCCCTGCTCGAGAAGCAGGGCATCTCCACCACCGTCGTCGACCCGCGCTGGGTCAAGCCGGTGGACGAGCAGATGGCGCCGCTCGCGGCGAAGCACCGCGTGGTCGTCACCGTCGAGGACAACTCCCGAGTCGGCGGCGTCGGCTCGGCCGTCGCCCAGGCGCTGCGCGACGCGGGCGTCGACGTCCCGCTGCGCGACTTCGGCATCCCGCCGCAGTTCCTGGACCACGCCTCGCGCGCCGAGGTCCTCACCGAGATCGGGCTCACCGCGCCGGACATCGCCCGCCAGGTCACCGGGCTGGTCTCCCAGCTCGACGGCCGCGAGGGCTTCGAGGCCGCCCCGGCCAAGGCGGGCTCCCGCCGCGGCTGACACGCGCCGACACCCTCCCGCGCCCCCGCAGGGCCCCGGACGCCTCGCGTCCGGGGCCCTGCGGTTTCCTGCCCCGCTCCGCGACGGCGTCCTCCCGGCCGGTCCCGGCGGGGCGACTGGGCCGGTTCCGCCGGGCTCTTCGCTCATCCCGGTGACAAACCGGACGGGGTGTCCTGAGCGGCGGAATTCGGGGAAGAGGGAAGGCACCCTCCGACCGTGTCGGGGACCCATGGGAGGAATGACGTGAGCAGCAGCAGCCTCTTCAGGACGAAGAAGGTCGAGCACTCCATCGAGGGGACGGAACATCCGGAACACCGGCTGAAGAAGTCCCTCTCCGCGCTGGACCTGACCGTTTTCGGCGTCGGCGTCGTCATCGGCACCGGCATCTTCGTCCTCACCGGGGCCGTCGCCAAGGAGACCGCCGGGCCCGCGACGGCGATCGCCTTCGTGATCGCCGGCGTGGTCTGCGCCCTCGCCGCGCTCTGCTACGCGGAGTTCGCCTCCACCGTGCCGGTCGCCGGATCGGCGTACACCTTCTCCTACACCTCCCTGGGCGAGCTGCCCGCCTGGATCATCGGCTGGGACCTGGTCCTGGAGTTCGCGCTCGGCACGGCGGTGGTGGCGGTCGGCTGGTCCGGCTACATCCGCTCCCTGCTGGAGAACGCGGGCTGGACGATGCCGGCCGTTCTCTCCGGCCGGGACGGCGTCGAGGGCTTCGGCTTCGACCTCTTCGCGGCGCTGCTGGTGCTGGTGCTCACCGCGGTCCTGGTCGTCGGGATGAAGCTGTCCGCCCGGATCACCTCCGTGGTGGTCGCCATCAAGGTGGGCGTGGTGCTGCTGGTGATCGTCGCGGGCGCCTTCTTCGTCAAGGCCGAGAACTACCGCCCCTTCATCCCCGCTCCCGTCCCCCAGGAGGCGGGCGGCGGCCTCCACGCCCCGCTGATCCAGCTGATCTTCGGCTTCGCCCCCGCCAACTTCGGCGTCCTGGGCATCTTCACCGCCGCCTCGGTGGTCTTCTTCGCCTTCATCGGCTTCGACGTCGTCGCGACCGCGGCCGAGGAGACCCGCAACCCGCAGCGTGACATGCCGCGCGGCATCCTGGGCTCCCTCGCCATCTGCACCACGCTCTACGTGCTGGTGTCGATCGTGGTCACCGGCATGCAGCACTACACCAAGCTCTCCGTCGACGCGCCGCTCGCCGACGCGTTCAAGGCGACCGGACACCCCTTCTTCGCCGGCGTCATCAGCTTCGGCGCGGCGATCGGCCTCACCACGGTCTGCATGATCCTGCTGCTCGGACAGACCCGGGTCTTCTTCGCGATGAGCCGTGACGGGCTGCTGCCCCGGTTCTTCTCCCATGTCCACCCGCGCTTCAAGACCCCCTACCGGCCGACCATCCTGCTCGGTGTGACCATCGCGGTGATCGCCGGCTTCACCCGGCTCAGCGTGCTGGCCGAGCTGGTGAACATCGGTACCCTCTTCGCCTTCGTGGTGGTCGCGATCAGCGTCGTCGTCCTGCGCCGCAACCGGCCCGACCTGCCGCGGGCCTTCCGCACCCCGCTGGTTCCGCTGCTGCCGATCGTCTCGGTGCTGGCGTCGGTGTGGCTGATGCTGAACCTGCCGGCCGAGACCTGGGTCCGGTTCGGGGTGTGGATGGCGCTCGGTGTCGTCGTCTACTTCGCGTACAGCCGCCGCAAGAGCCTGCTGGCCCCGGGGCGCGAGTCCGAGGCCCGCGCCGCCGCCCAGTCCGACTGAGCCACCGGCCCCATGGGCCCGCCCGGCCCGGGGGGCCGTGGGCCGCGTCGCGCGCCGGGGCCCACGGCGTTCGGCCCCGGCCCCGGCCCCGGCCCCGGGCCCGGGCCCGGGGCCTACTGCCGCATCGGTGAGCGCTCCGCGCTGACCTGGTTCGTGCTGCACGAGCTGCTGGGCGTGGAGAACGTGAAGAACTTCGACGGTTC
>NZ_JBEOVU010000025.1:0-109600 GCF_040295685.1 Streptomyces sp. NPDC002734 | reverse complement strand
GGCGCCATCACGTGGTCCAGCGGCTTGGAGCCCTCGCCGAGGGACTCGCAGGCGGTGATGATGGCGTCGTAGCCCTCACGCATAGCCTCCGGCCCTGTAGCCGGAGGCGGGCGGTGACTAGCTCACGTTCAGAGCGGTGTCGTCGATCACGAAGCTGGTCTGCAGGGTGGTGTCCTCCACGCCGTTGAACTTCAGGGTGACGGTCTGACCGGCCATCGAGGACAGGTCGAAGGACTTCAGGACGTAGCCGGTGGCCGCGTTCAGGTTGCTGTAGCTGGCCAGGGTGGTCGAACCGGCGGTGACCGTCAGCTTGTCGTACGCCGAGGAGGTGGTGGTCTCCGCGGTGTCGATGTGCAGCCAGAAGCTGAGGGTGGCCTTGCAGCCGGCCGGGATGGTCACCGACTGGGAGAGCGTGTCGGTGTGCGAGGAGCCGTAGCCGTCCAGCCAGGCCTTGTACGAGCCGCCGTGCGCCGCCTGGCCGCTGTCGGTGGTGATCACGCCGCTGCTGGCGGTCCAGGTGGTGTTGCCCGACTCGAAGCCGGGGTTGCCCAGCAGCTGCTTGGCGGTGCAGGTGCTGCTGCCGGCCGGGTTCACGGTCCAGGTGAACGAGGCGGTGCCGGTCTGCGCGGCGCTGTCCTTGACCGTGACGACGGTGCTGTAGGTGCCCGCCGTGGTCGGCGTGCCGGAGATCAGACCGGTGGAGGCGTTGATGGTCAGTCCGGCCGGCAGCCCGGTGGCGCTGTAGGTGAGGGCGCCGGCGTTGCTGCTGCTCGCGCTGATCTGCAGGCTGGTGGCGGTGCCGACGGTGGCCGTGCGGCTGCCCGGGTTGGTGACGGTGACGCCGTTGCCCGGCACGGTCGCGTGGGCGCCGACGCCGATGCCCGCGAAGGCGTTGGCCACACCGGCGTACTGTGCGGAGCTGGCGCCGTACAGGGCGGAGGCCGCGTTGAGCGCGGCGGTGCGGGCGCCCGCGTAGTTGGTGCTGGACGTCATGTAGGTGGTCAGCGCCTTGTACCAGATCTGCAGGGCGGCGTCGCGGCCGATGCCCTGGACGGCGATGCCGTCGCTGGTGGGGCTGTTGTAGGTGACGCCGTTGATCGTCTTGGTACCGCTGCCCTCGGAGAGCAGGTAGAACATGTGGTTCGCGGGACCCGAGGAGTAGTGGACGTCGATGCTGCCGATGCCCGAGTACCAGGAGTCCTTGGAGCCGCCGTCCTTGCTCGGCTTGTCCATGTAGCGCAGCGGGGTGCCGTCGCCGTTGATGTCGATCTTCTCGCCGACCATGTAGTCGCCGACGTCGGTGGAGTTGCCCGCGGCGAACTCGGCACCGGCCGCGAAGATGTCCGAGGTGGCCTCGTTGAGGCCGCCGGACTCGCCGCTGTAGGTGAGGTTGGCGGTCGCCGAGGTGACGCCGTGGCTCATCTCGTGCGCCGCCACGTCCAGCGAGGTCAGCGGGTGGGTGTTGCCCGAGCCGTCGCCGTAGGTCATGCAGAAGCAGCTGTCGTCCCAGAAGGCGTTGACGTACGCGCTGCCGTAGTGGACCCGCGAGTAGGCGCCCTGGCCGTTGTTCTCGATGCCGCTGCGGTTGAACGTGTTCTTGTAGAAGTCCCAGGTCACCGCGGCGCCGTAGGCGGCGTCGACGGCGGCGGTCTGGTCGGTCGACGAGCTGGAGGCGGCGCCGGTGCCCCAGGTGTCGTCGGCGTCGGTGAACAGCGTGCCGGTGCCGGAGGTGGCGCGGGCCAGGTTGTACGTCTTGTGGCCGCCGCGGGTGCCGTCGGTCAGCTGGTAGGTGGACCCGGAGAGCGTGGTGCCGAGGGTGACCGTGCCGCTGTAGAGGCTCTTGCCGGTACCGGTCTTGATGTCCTCGGACTCGTGCAGCTTCTCGCCGGTCAGGGCGTCGGTGACGACGCGCAGACGACTGGGGGTGCCGTCGTGCTGGAAGCCCTCGACGACGGTCTCCCACGCCAGACGCGGGGTGCCCGAGCCGGCCCAGACGACCTTGCGGGTGTTGTCGGCCGTCGGCGTCGCGTTGCCGTCGTGCGCCTTGGCGGCCTTGACCGCCTTGGTCTCGGCGGCGCTCTTCGCGATCTTCTCGGTGGTGTCCACCGCGAGGGCGCGCTTGTTGTTGAAGGTGGCGTTGAGCCCGTCGCCCTTGCCGGACTCCGGGGCCTCGTGCACGACGAGATCGCCGCCGAGGACCGGCAGACCGGCGTAGGTCCGCTCGTAACGGGTATGCGTCGTCCCGTCGTTGTCCTGGACGACGTCCTTGACGAGGAGCTTCTCCTTGCCGCCGAGCTTCAGCTTCTTGGCGTGGCCGTCCACCTTGGCCTCGGCGGACTTGATCAACGCGGCGCGCTCGGAGGCCGTGATGTCGGCGGCGAGGGCGCCGGTGCGCAGCTGGGCGGCCTTGGGGGCGGCGTCCGGCTGGGCGGCGGCCGGGAGGGCGGGCATGCCGACGGCGACCAGCGCCGCCGCGGCCAGCAGGCCGGTGGAGGCGGCCCGTCGGCGGAGGGTTGTGTGTCTCACGCGGTGTCCTGTCCGTTCGCGGCCACGGTGGCGGCCGGGGGGCTAGCCGGGCGGGCGGTGGACCGCCGGTGACCGGCAGGGGTAACGGTCAGGGGTGAGGATGACAGCGTTGACTCGGCCATGTCACGAGTGCAGGGGGTGCCTGCCGCCGCTTCGAGGGATAACCCTCGGTGGACAGGGGGGACATGCGCGTACGAATCAGCCCCGGTCCCCCGGCGCCCCCTCGGTGACCAGGCCCCCCTACGCTGCGGACATGACGCAGAGCCCGGAGTTCGCCACCACGGCCGGACGGCTGCTGGAGCACCGCGGGCTGCGCCCGGCCCGACTCGCCGCACGTGCCGGGGTGGACGAGCGCGAGATCACGGCCCTGCTCGCCGGGAGCACCCCCGACGGTGAACCGCTGCGCCGGCTGGCGGTGCCGCTGGGACTGCCCGCCGTCGACCTGTTCGTGCTCGCCGGGCTGCCGGTCCCCGGCGACCTGGCGCCGCTGAGCTCCGCGGCAGGCCCGTGGGCGGCGTACCTGGTGATGCACGGGGCGCACCTCACGGCCGAGGAGAGGCGTGAACTCCTGGATTACGTGCGCTCGTTGCCGCAGGAGGACCGGGTCCACCCGGGGTTCGCGCCACGAGTACCCGCCCCGCGCGCGGACCTGCCCGGCGGCCGGGTGATCCGCATGTTCCGGTACCGCAACCTCGACTGGTCCCACCTGGCGAAGGTCCTCGCGGTGATCACCCCGACGTACCTCTCGGCGTCCACCTACGGCGTCGTCGGGTCCGGCCGCAAGGAGCTCACGCCGCGCCTGGTCACGGACTTCGCCGCGCTCCTCGGCGTCGACGCCGTGGAGCTGGCGGGCCTGACGGATGTGGTCCTGGACGAGGCGCCGCCGCCTCCCGCCCCGGAGGCCGTGGACGCCGCGGCACTGCTGTGGGAGGCACGCCGTCTGTCGGCCGCCCAGGCGCGGCAGGCCGCCGAGCTGGCGCTGTCCCTGCGCGGGGACGACACGGGGTACTTCCTCACGAATCTGCCGGCCCGCCGCCGGGGCTGATGCCGCCCGCTACCGGCATCCGCCGGCCGGGCGCCGGTCCGGGCGTCAGTTCTCCAGGTGGGTCGGCGCGAACATGCGGAGGGTGGCCGGGAGCACCACCACCGAGGGGCCCGGTGTGGCGAGCGCCTTGGACAGGTCGGTCCGCAACTGCTCAGGGCCGGTCCGGACGGCGGGGACCCCGAAGGACTCGGCCAGCGCGACGAAGTCGGGCCGGGCGAGCTCCGTCCCGTGCGGCTCGCCGTAGGCGTCGGTCATGTACTCGCGGAGGATGCCGTACCCGCCGTCGTCGACGATCAGCCAGGTGACGTCGAGCTGGTGCTGGCGTGCCGTGGCGAGTTCGGCGACCGAGTACAGCGCGCCGCCGTCGCCGGACACGGCGAGGACCGGCACGCCTGGCTCGGCGACGGCCGCCCCCAGGGCGGAGGGGAAGGCGTAACCGAGACCGCCGGCACCCTGCGCCGAGTGCATGGTGTTGGGCCTGCGGGGGTCGAAGGCCGACCAGGCCCAGTACGAAAGGATCGTCATGTCCCAGAAGGAGGGCGATCCGGCGGGCAGGGCCGCGCGCACCGACGCCAGCACCTGCTGCTCCAGGTCGAGTCCCTGCGCGGCGATCCGGGCGCCGACCCGGTCGAGGAGTTCCCGGACCCTGCGGGCGGCCTCGTCGCCGTCCCGCGCGGGGACCGGTTCCAGGGTCTCCAGCAGGGCCTGCAGCGCGAGCCGCGCGTCCGCGTGGATGCCGAGGGCGGGGTGGTTGGCCTCGAGCTTCCCGGCGTCGGCGTCGATCTGCACGATCGTGCCGCGCGGCGCGAATGTGTGGTAGTTCGAGGAGAGTTCGCCCAGCCCGGAGCCCACGACCAGCAGGACGTCGGCGTCCTCGAGGAGGTCGGTGGTGTGCCGGTCCTCCATCCAGGACCGCAGCGAGAGCGGGTGGGTCCAGGGGAAGGCGCCCTTGCCGCCGAAGGTCGTGACCACCGGGACGGCCAGCTTCTCGGCGAGCTGCCGCA
Organism: Streptomyces sp. NPDC002734; assembly: GCF_040295685.1. Classification (NCBI taxonomy): domain Bacteria; kingdom Bacillati; phylum Actinomycetota; class Actinomycetes; order Kitasatosporales; family Streptomycetaceae; genus Streptomyces; species Streptomyces sp. NPDC002734. Next base: position 105,025 of record NZ_JBEOVU010000025.1, on the reverse strand, counting down.
GCTTGCCGGAGGCGTCCGAGCGGACGACTCCGCCTCCCGCGACGATCACCGGGCGCTCGGCGCGGGCCAGCAGGTCCGCCGCGACGGCGGTCAGTTCGGGCCGCGGCGGAAGTTCCTCCGGGGTGGCGTCCACCGCGGTGACCACCGGGACGCGGGCCGGATCCCGCAGCACGTCGTAGGGGATCTCCACGTAGACGGGCCCGAAGGGGACGGTCAGCGCCGAGCGCCAGGCCTCGGCGATCGCGGTGGGGATCTGCGACTGGGTCCGGGCACTGTGCACGGACTTGACGATTCCACGGAAGGCGGCGGCCTGGTCCTCCAGCTCGTGGAGGTGACCGCGGCGACGGCCGCCGAGTCCGGCGGCCGGGACCTGGCCGCAGATCGCCAGCACCGGCGAGGAGGCGGCGGCCGCCTCCTGCAGCGCGGCCAGCGCGGTCAGCGCGCCCGGCCCGGTGGACAGCAGCAGCGGTGCGGCCTCACCGGTGACCCGGCCGTACGCGTCCGCCGCGAAGGCGGCGTTGTTCTCGACCCGCAGGCCGACGGTGCGCAGGTCGGACCTGCGCAGCGCGTCGAGGACCGGCAGGACGTGCTGGCCGGGCAGGGTGAAGACGGTGGTCGCGCCCAGCCCGGCGAGCGTCTCCACGACCAGGTCCCCGCCGTGGCGGCCGGGAGGCGGGTTCAGGGCCGCCTCCGTCTGCGCGGCCGTCGGACGGAGCACCAGGTCGTGGTCGTGGGTCACCGCGTACGCGCCTTCGCGATCTGCCGGGACATGATGGTGGTGAGTTCGTAGGCGGTGTGCGAGGCGGCGACGGAGGTGATCTCCGCGTGGTCGTACGCCGGGGCGACCTCCACCACGTCCGCCGACACCAGGTTGCAGCCGGCCAGGCCGCGCAGGATCTCCAGCAGCTCCCGCGAGGTCATCCCGCCGGCCTCGGGCGTGCCGGTGCCGGGCGCGTGCGCCGGGTCCAGGCAGTCGATGTCGATGGAGATGTACAGCGGCCGGTCGCCGATCCGCTGTCGCAGCTGGTCGGCGACCTCGTCCGCGCCGCGGCGGTAGACGTCCGCCGAGGTGACGATGCCGAAGCCCATCTTCTCGTCGTCCTTGAGGTCCTGCTTGCCGTACAGCGGGCCGCGGGTGCCGACGTGGGAGAGCGCCTCGGTGTCGAGGATGCCTTCCTCGACCGCCCGCCGGAACGGAGTGCCGTGCGTGTACTCGGCGCCGAAGTAGGTGTCCCAGGTGTCCAGATGCGCGTCGAAGTGCAGGAGCGCGACCGGGCCGTGCTTCTTCGCCACGGAGCGCAGCAGCGGCAGCGCGATGGTGTGGTCGCCGCCGAGCGTCATCAGGCGGGCGCCGGTGCCGAGCAGGTCGTCCGCGGCGGCCTCGATCGTCTCGACCGCTTCGTCGATGTTGAACGGGTTGACCGCGATGTCCCCGCCGTCGGCCACCTGCGCCAGCGCGAACGGGGAGGCGTCCTGGGCCGGGTTGTAGGGGCGCAGCAGCCGGGAGGCCTCACGGATGGCGTTGCCGCCGAAGCGGGCGCCGGGCCGGTAGGAGACGCCCGAGTCGAAGGGGACGCCGATCACCGCCACGTCGGCCGCGCCGACCTCGTCCAGCCGCGGCAGCCGGGCGAACGTCGCCGGTCCCGCGTACCGCGGGATCCGCGAGGAGTCGACGGGGCCGCGGGGCGTTCCGCTGTTGCTCATGGAGGTCATGGAGGTGATGCCTTCCTCTCACCGGTACCGAGGGTACGCGGCGCCGGGATCACCCGCCGAGCGCACCACGGACCGACCCTAGATGGCTCCTGGGCGGCTGCGAAGTGTACGTTTCCTCCATCGGGCCGGAGAAGAACAGAGGAAACATCCATCATGCCGTCCGCCCCCGCCTCCCTTCCCGCACCGCCGCCCACTCCCCCGGTGCCGCTCTCGGCCCTGCTGGCGCGCGGCGACCTGGGTCTGGTCCGTCTCGCCGGGCCCGAGGAGGCGGACGTCCACTGGGCTCAGGTCTCGGAGATGGCCGACCCTCTGCCGTACCTGCTGGGCGGCGAACTGCTGCTGACGGCGGGGGTGCAGGTGCCGCCCTCGGCCGGCGCCGCCTGGTTCGACGCCTACGTGGAGCGGATCCTGGCGGCGGGCGGTGCGGCGCTGGGCTTCGGCGTCGCCCCGGTGCACGACACGGTGCCCGGGGAGCTGGTCGCCGCCTGCGAGGCGCGCGGGCTGCCGCTGCTGGAGGTGCCGCGGCGCACCACCTTCTCCGCGGTGGCCCGCGCGGTCGGCGAACTCGTCGCCCGGGCCCGGTTGGCGGACCTCCGGCGAGTCGCCGAGGCGCAGCGGAGCCTGGCCTCGGCGGCGTCGCGGCCCGACCCTGTGCCGTCCGTGCTGCGGCAGCTGGCGGCGGCGCTGGAGGGCTGGGCGGTGCTGTTCGGGCCGTCGCGGGCTGCGGGCGGGTCGGCGGACCCGGGCGCGGGCGCGTCGGTGGGCGGGCCGTCGGTGGGCGGGCCGTCGCGCGGATCGGGGGACCTCACGGCCGGGCGCGATCCGGGACCGCGTGTGCGGGCGGCTCTGACCGAGCTGGCCCGAGTGGTGCGGCCCGCCCCACCGGGGAGCACCGCGTCGGGGAGCACCGTGCCGGCGCCGTCGTCGGCCACCGACACGGTCGACGGCCGGCACCTGACGGCGTACGCGCTGGGGACCGCGCCCGGGTACGTGCTCGGCCTGGTGACGGGCCGCCGTGAGGCCGGCGACCACACCATCGCCTCGGCGGCCTCGGTCCTGCTGACCCTGCTCACCGGGGAGCACGGCGGCGGCCCGGAGGCCACCTGGCCGGCCGCCCTGGTACGCCTGCTGCTCGGCGCCGGCCCCCAGGAGGTGGCGCCGCTGCTCGGCGGGGAGCGCTGGACGCTGGTGCACGCCCGCCCGGAGGCCGGGGCTTCGGACGCGGCGTCCGCAGCGGCGCTGGGTGAGGCGCTGGGCTCCCCGCTGATCGACCTGGTCGACCCGGCGGACCGGGTCGTGCGGGTGCTCGTGCCCGAAGGTCGGCCCGTGGAGCGGCAGACCGGCTGGACGCTGGGCGTCGCCGAGGTGACCGGCCCGGACGACTGGCCGGCCGTCGACGAACGGGCCGCCCGTGCCCTGGTCCGGGCCCTCGCCACCCGCTCCCCGCTGGTCCGGCACGGCTCCGGCGGGCGTCTGGCCGACCTCCTGCCGCCACGCGAGGCCGAGGAGCACGCCCGGGCCCTGCTGGCGCCGATCACCGGCACCCCCGCGCTGCCGCGGACCCTGCGCGCCTGGCTCTCCCTGCACGGCAGCTGGGACCGCACCGCCGTGGCGCTCTCGGTGCACCGCAACACCGTCCGGCAGCGGATCGCCCGGTGCGCGGCGCTGCTGGAGTCCGACCTCGACGACCCGGACGTCCGCATGGAGCTCTGGTTCGCCCTGCGGCGACTGCCGGACTGACCTGGCCGGGGCGGGTCGGAGTCGGGGAAGGGTCAGATCGGTCGGGGTCGGGGCTGGGCCGGGGTCGGATCGGGTCGGGGCCGGGGTCGGATCGGGATCGGATCGAGGGTCGGGCTCGCGGCGGAGGAGCGGCACTGCCGGTCCCTCGGGACGGGGCGCGGACGGCGTCCGGGGGCGCGAACAGGCGCGTGCGGGGGCGCGGAGGGCGGCGTCCGTGTGTGCGGGAACGATTCGGCCAATGTGGGCGAAGTGGAACGCGTTCCCGCCCCCTCCACTCTCCTCCGCAGGGAGGGCGACGTCACCGCCGCGAGGTGCGAGAACCCCGTCCCGCGCGGTCGCGGCCGCACCGGGCGACGGGGGTGGAAGTCGGCCATCTCCGGATATCCGGCAGCGGCCCCTCCCCCGATGTCAGGTCGGCGTCGACCCTCCCCGGGCATAATCCGGCGTGGTCTGGTCCACTCGTTCCACCGCTCCTGCCCGCCGCCACCTACGCTCGTCGCTTCGCCGACGCCCGCGGGCCGACCGGGCAGTGGTGAGGAGGGTTCCGCATGACAACGCGCCCGCAGCGGCACCGGTCGGCATCCGCCACGCCCGCGTCGGATCCGCCGGAGGGCGACCGCCCGTCGCTGCGTTCGGCGACCCTGCTCGGGGCGTTACCGGCAGCGTCGGCCACCCTGCTGGCGGGCGCCGCCTACGCCGCCGCCCTGTCCCCGCTGCCGACCTCGGCCGCGGTCGGCGCGGGCATCTGCGCTGCCATCGGCTGTGCCGCGGTCACCACGACGGCCACCGTCACGGCCCGCCGCGACGCCGCCCGGAGCGCCGCCCGGTCCGCCTCCCGTGAGAAGGCCGTGGCCGCCGCGACGGCCGCGGTGCCCGCTCTGCTGGAGGAAGGCCTGCGCCAGATCGCGTCGGCCGCCCGGCGGGTCCGGCGCGGCGAGACCCCCGAGCCGCTGGAACTGCCGGCTTCCCCGGCGACGCCGGCGGGACAGGCGGCCGGACCCGCCGACGGCTTGGAGGACGCGGTCCGGCGCGCCCTGACCGCGGCGCACACCGCCGTGCTGACCGCGGGCTCGCGTCGGCACACCGACGCCTCCCTCGCCATCGTCCGCAAGATCCAGGCGCTGGTCCTGGGGGCTCTGGAATCCCTCGACGACGCCCATGACCGCACCGAGGACCCCGAACTGCTCGAGGTGCTCTTCCGGATCGACCACCTGGTCACGCGCACCCAGCGTGCCGTCGAGAGCGCGGCGGTCCTCGACGGCCGGCTGCCCCGTGCCGTCCGCCGCCCGGTGCCGCTGACCACGGTGCTGCGGCAGGCCGCGGCGGAGACCGAGGACTACACGCGGATCGAGGTCGCGCCGCCGCCCGCTGGCTACGCGCTGGCGGGCCCGGCGGCCGCCGAGGTCATCCACCTGATCGCCGAACTCGCCGAGAACGGGGCCCGGTTCTCTCCTGCCGGCACCAAGGTGACGGTGCGCGCGGCGTTGGCCCGGGAGGGACTGGTCGTCGAGATCGACGACCGGGGTCCCGGTCTCACCGGCGACCAGCTCGAGGAGATGAACCAGCTCGTCTCCCTGGTCCGCGAGCCGGGCGGGGACGACGGCCGCACCGGCCTGGCGGTGGTGGCCAGGGTGGCCCAGCGGCTGGGGCTCGCCGTGCGCTTCCAGACCAACCTCTACGGCGGCGTGCAGGCCCTGGTCCGCCTGCCGGCCACGCTGCTGCACCTGGCCGACGAGGACACGGCCGTCCACGACCGGCCGGATCACCGCCGGACCGCCCCGGCCACGGCGCACGCGGCGGACACGCTGCCTCTGGGGCAACTGAGCCAGCTGGGCCAACCGGGTCAGGTGCGCCAGGTCCGGCCGGAGTTCCGCACCGTTCCGGCCACCGGTCTGCGACACACCGCCGGGGAACGGTCCGTCACCGACCGGGAGGCCTCTCAGCGGGAGGTCACACAGCGGGAAGCCATACGGTTCGGCCCGCTCGGCCAGGGCGCCGCCTGGCGCGCCGACGACGACCGAACGGGCGGGCGCTGAGATGGCCCGGTCCCGCGCGTGGGTGACCCAGGAGACGGCGACGGTCCGCGCCTACGCCGTGACCCTGGGCCGGACCCGTCCTGCCGTTCCGGTCGAACCGGACTCACTGGTGCGGGCGGCCGCCCGGCCTCCGTACGACGCGGTCTCCCCGGAGGCGCTGGCCGCGGTGCGGCTCTGCGCCGGGCAGGCGTTGTCGGTGGCCGAGCTGGCGACCCTCCTGCAGTTGCCGCTCCAGGTGACCAAGGTGGTCGTCGCGGACCTGCTGGGCGGCGGTTTCCTGATCCATGCCATGCCCGACCGCTCCGCCGACGGCAGTGACCCCACGTTGCTGGAGGCCGTCCTGGACGGCCTGCGCAACCTCTGAGCCGACCGTCGGCGAAGCGACCGCTCGGGGTCCGTCAGTCGTCGAAGTCGACCGAGGAGCACACGGCGGCGTAGGTCGAGTAGCTGCCGTACGAGGACTCCCAGCGGGTGCCGGCGAAGACGAAGTCGCCGCCGGAGCAGTGACGGCCGTTGTAGTCACCGCGGTGGTCACCGCGGTGGTCACCGCGGTTGTCGCCGCGGTGGTCACCGCGGTTGTCGCCGCGGTGGTCACCGCGGTTGTCGCCGCGGTGGTCACCGCGGTTGTCGCCGCGGTGGTCACCCTGACGGTTCTTGCCGTCGCTCTGGTGGTCGTTCTGGTGACGGCCCTCGTCGTGGCCCTTGTGGTGACCCTTGTCGTGACCGTACTGGTCACTCTGGTGGTCGTCCTGCTGACGGCCCTGGTCGTGGCCGTTCTGGTGGCCCTTGTCCTGCTCCTTGCCCTTCTCGTGGGCCTTCTCGTGACCCTTGTCGTGCGCCTTGCCCTTGCCCTTCTCGTGGCCCTTGTCCTTGTCCTTGGACTTGTCCTCGGCCTTCCCCTTGTCGTGGCCCTTGTCCTTGGACTTGCCCTCGGCCTTGTCCTCGGCCTTCCCCTTGTCGTGGCCCTTGTCCTTGGACTTGCCCTCGGCCTTGTCCTTGGACTTGTCCTCGGCCCTGTCCTTGGACTTGTCCTCGGCCTTGTCCTTGGACTTGTCCTTGGACTTGTCCTCAGCCTTCTCCTGGGACTTGTCCTCAGCCTTGTGGTCACGCTGGTGATCGCCCTGCTGCTGACCGTGCTCGTGGCTCTGGTGCTGGGCCTGGTTGCCGTCGTGGTTGTCGTGGGGGTTGTCCCCCGCGAACGCGCTGCCCGCGCCCAGCGCGGCGCTCAGGGCGAAGGCGGCCAGGACGGTGGTGGTGACGCGACGTACGCGCATCTGTTCCTCCGGATGGGAAAGGGTTCGGCGCATGGCCGGCGGAGCGCCGGCGCACATACCCGTCTCCCCCGCCGGCCGGTCCGCCCGGCGCTCCAGCGGCCGCTTTCACCCGTGCGGGCCGGAACATTGCCCCGGTCGCCGCGCCCCGGCACCGCACCGGGCCGCCCTCGCACCCACGGCCGGCAGGACCGAAACCGCACGTTCGTCCGGCTCAGCCGGAGGCCGTACCCCGGCCGCGCTGCCACTCGTCGGCAAGCAGCGCGTAACCGATCCCGTCGACCCAGCCCAGCTCCCGGTGCAGGGACTCCCGCACCGTGTGCTGCTCACGACGCATCCCCAGCCGTTCCATCAGCCGCCAGGACGCCTCGTTGTCGGCGAAGGCGTTGGCGCACACCCGCCGCACCTTCAGCTCTTCGAAGCAGACCCGCAGCAGCTCGCGACACCCCTCGGTGGCGTATCCACGGCCGCCCACGGCGGGGTGGAAGACCCAGCCGAGTTCCGCCTGCGCTCCCCGGGCCTGGTCGGCGACCTCGCGCTGCGCCCAGGCGTCCTCCACCCGCACGTAGAAGTCGCCGACGATACGGCCGTCGAGCTCCGCCACCAGCGTGGTGGCCAGGCGTTCCGGCGCGGTCAGCCGCTCCCGCCAGTCCTCGAGGTCCCGCGGCGCGAACGTCAGCCAGTACGACACCTCCGGCAGCCGCCGGTACTCCCAGATGGCCTCGGCGTCCCCGGGGCTCACCCGCCGCAGGGTGAGCCGCTCGGTGGTGACCGGCCAGGTGAGGCCGGACAGGGGATCCGCGGCGGGGTCGGTCGAGGTCGTCACACCGGCCGCCCCGGCGTCTCCACGGGCACCGGCATACCGGAGGCGAGGTCGAGCCCCAGGTCGGGATCGCCGAAAGCCGCGCGCAGTTCCTGGAAGGCGGTGACCTTCTCCTCCCCGAACCGGCGGACATGGGAGGCGTACTCCTCGGGAGTCAGCAGCGACGACGGCCGGGACTTGCTGTGGAACTTGTCCGCGTACATCACCAGCTTTTCCTCCACCGACTCCGCCACGTAGTCCCCGAGCGGCAGCGGCAGACCCTGCCGCTCGATGTCCTCGCGGGTCACCCCGACCCCCGTGTGGTGGGAGCAGAACCGCCGCAGGGTCTCGGGCAGCCCGGCCTCCTCCAGTGCCTCGTGACCGAGCACCCCGTGCCGGATGTAGTTCTTGTGGTCCAGCACGCCGTCGTCCGAGTAGAGCCGGTAGACCCCGATGTCGTGCAGCAGGCACCCGGCCCGGACCAGCTCGACATCGACCTCGATCCCCGAGGTCTGGATCAGCCGCTCCGCGATCCGCCAGACGATCTCGCAGTGCGTGTGGACCGACCGGAACGCCTCCGGGGTGGGCGCCCACTTCTCGTGCAGGGCGCGGATCTCTTCGGGCGACGGGATGCTCATCCGGGGAGGCTAACAACCCACCCCGGCAGCCTGCCATCCGGTTTGCCACTCTTCGCGCCGCGCTCCACGACCCCTGACAGCGGCGCAGGATGTCCTGCACCGCCCCGACGACAGCGATCGGCGCTGCAAGCTCCGTCCGTGTCGCTTGCCGCCCGAGCACCGGGTCTGCTCAAGACGCTGCGCGAGCACGATCCCGACTTCATCCTGCTCGACGGCACCCTCATCGAGTGCGACCGGGTCGGCGACGGCCGGGCTGACTACTCCCACAAGCACCGACGCCAGGGCGTGAACGTGCAGGTCGTCACCGACCCCTGTGGCCGACTGCTGTGGCTCGCCCGCTCTGCCGGGCCGCACCCACGACCTGACCGCCGCCCGCACCCACCGGATCGTCCGGATGTGCGAGCGTCAGGGCGTTCCCATCCTGGCCGACCTCGCCTACCAGGGTGGCGGACCGTGGCTGACGACCGGCATCAAACGCAAGCCACTCCAGGAACTCACCCGTACCGAAAAGACTCTCAACCGGGCGTTGGCTACAGCGCGAGCGCCCGATGAACGCGGTGTCGCGATCCTGAAGTCCTGGCGCATCTTCCGCATGTCCCGATGCAGCCCCAACCGCATGACGTCAATCGTCAAGGCCATCCTCACGCTGGAGCTACAGCGCTGAAATCCCCGTGGGGTCAGTTTTGATCTTGGGTGTACTGAGCCGCATACCAACTGGAGTCGATGGCGGGGTTGCGCAGCGCCCCCCAAAATCGGTCGTCAGGTATCGGTGGGAGGGGCGGATCGCCCAGGTCTGCATGCAGCTCCGCACGCCAGTCGAGAGTGAAGTGGCTTCGCATGTTCGCGCTCTCGCACACGGACCTGTACGGGGACCCCCAGATCCCAAGCGCTATCTGCTCCGCGGCCCACCTGCGCGTGCGGTCTCGTCCACTGTCGGCCTGCGCGAGCACCGCGCGGAGTCGCAAGGCGAGCGGGCCGGTTTGGTCCGGCTGTGGCGAGGCCGCACCGCGCTCCCAGGCATCCAGGGCTGCCTTGACCTCCGGGTAGTGATTCAGGCCCGTCTCGACCGCCAGTCTGCGCAACTGCTTCCGTGCGGCCTCGACCACCCGCTCATACGGCAGGGTCGCGATCAGCGCACCGAGTTCCTCATGCCCGTCCAGGTAGCTCACGTGGAGGAGGTCGGTGGGACTGAAGGACAGGTCCAGCTCTGGCAGCTGCTCATCCGGTGCGAGAAGGGGCTCGTCGGCACTGTACTTCGGCCGGGCAGGCAGAGGCGCTTCCCGGAAAAGCCTGCCGTTGAATGTGACGATACCGGCGTCCTGGCCACGCTCAAGCCGGTCGGCCTCTTCGGCCAGATACTCGCCCAGCGAGTCGGCCTCCCCGAAACTGGTGCCGGTCTCGTCGAAGAACCGCCCGATCGCACCGAAGGAGTCCCGCCCGGTACGGCAGTCCACCAGAAGACCGTCCGACGTCACGTCGTAAGAACCGAACTTCACGTAGCCGTGAAGCCAGTAGCCCTCGGCCTCCCCGTCGAGGCCCTGGTCGATGCCGCGCATGAACCCGGTATCCCCGAGGATTCCGCTCACCCCGAGCAGCCGGTCGCCCGAGCTGAACCGGAAAGCCTCAGGGCCCTCCAGCGCCCCGTTGTGCCGGAGGAGGGAAGTGACCAGGTCCGGAGGAAAGGTGACCCCCAGTTCCTGTTGCGCTGCCACGATCTCCTCGGTCCCTGTGGGCGGCCGTAGCGTGGCGAAAGTGCGGGGCGCGTGCTCGCGCAGCCACGCGTCGATGCGAGTCCATGAGGCCTGGACCAGGTCTGATGTCATAGCTCCGACCGTAGAGCCAGCTGCTGACAACAACTTGATCGTCGCTCACCGACCTTGCCGCCGGGTTGGCGTCCAGGCTGCCAAGCTCGAGTGGACCCCGTCCCGGCTCACCAAGCTGCCGGCACCGGACGTTGCAGCCGCCCACGCGACGCTGGCACTCGTGCCCAGCAGCGAAGTAACGTGTGGCGCCGTGCGGTGCAACGCCTCGCGTTCAACATCCTCGATCGTTCGGCCGGCGACAAGGACGTCCAAAAGATCCACGCACCAAGCAACGTCCCGACCGTCTGGGAGAGCCAGTCCCTCAAGCCTCGCGATGGCGTCAGCCCGCTTAGCCTCACTTGCTGGTTCGCGGTGGCGGCCTCGCACTATGGCGAACTCGCAAAGGTCCCGCCCTGGCATCTCAGCGCGAAACGGGTGCCTATTGGTAGAGGCTTGCCCCGAAGAGTTTGCCGAGAAAACTCGTCTCAAGTGTTTTCTGCCCTGCTTCCGCTCGGCAGACGCTCGCAACGCTGTGCCGGGTTCCACCCTCGATAGTTTTGACCTGCCGGTAGTTGGGCTCGTCGCCGCGGTAGCAGAGGATGTCCTCCAAATTTTCCCACGACACCGAGGTCCACTGCGCGTCTAGCATGTCAAAGCGGTCCAAGAGAGTTGTCGGGTCCCAACGGTAGGATTCCGGCGCATGGCATCCTCAGCGCGCGGCCCTTCCGGGACATCCCACCGGGGACATCACATCGACCCCCGCACCGCCGACGGTGACGACGACGCACTGATCGACAAGCTGCGTGCCCGGGCCTGGCACCCCGGCCTGAGGTTCGACACAGCCGAAGTCCCCTTGGCGTGGATGAAGCAACACTTCGACGCAGAGCACCTGCGACACATTCGGGACCAGATCCGCGGATACAGCAGTACCGGGACGATCGTCATCGACTCACAAACCAATGAGGCGGCGGACTACTTCGCCGACGCTCCGCGCGGCCCGCTGTTCCCACCGGTCACATCCCGCGAGGTCGAAGCCGCCGAGCTCGTCACCGGGCGCCAACTGCCGACACTCCTCCGCCGCATCTACACCGAGGTCGGCGACGGCGGCTTGGGGCCAGATGCAGGCCTGGCCTCACTCACCGGCGGCCGACGCGCGCCGGGACACCTGAGCGACTGGCCCTGCTCGGTCCGCATACACGAACGCAACCGCGCGGCAGGGCTGCCCACATCATGGCTGTATCTGACGTCGGGCGGCTGCACTATGCAGTGGTACCTCTCATTGCTCGCAGCCGACAACCCCGTGCTGCTCTACGACTCGGACGGCTGGGAGCCAAGCTGGGGCGAAGCCCCCCACGACGGCCTCCGCCATGCGACCGCATCACTGCGGCAATGGCTGTGGACCTGGGCCAACGGCGGCAACGTCTGGGCCGAAGCGCTTAGCCTTCCGTAACTAATACGCAGACCTGCCCTCAACTCCATGCAAGCGGGTCGTCATTTCGAAGCGATCAGTAAGGCGTCAGCATCGCCTCCTGGACGCACGGCGTGACTTCTGCCGACGACCGGATGCCGGTCCAGGAACACGCGGAGGCGGTACAGAAAGCGACCGTCTCTGCCTGCGGGTACTCAACCGACGCGTCGGCGAAGGCTCGTCCGACACAGGAGGCCGGACCATTGCAGGTTTGGAGAAGGCGCTCACGCGGGCAATCCCCCGGATGAGGGCTGTGGTGATCGTCGGCGCTTCACGGTGACCAACCGGCGTTCCCAGCGTCGCGTCCGAGTTTTTCGCCCGTTCCCCTCACGAAAAATTCGTACTGCGGGAGGGGGCTCACCGAATTTGGGCTCGTACAGAGAGTTCACGTTCGCGGACTGCAGGGTCTGCGGGTTCAGAATCCAGGTGTCCGAACGCACCGGCCTCCCCGGGTGGCCTCACCCCGCCACTCCGGACCGAAACAAGGAATGCTCCGGTTCCACCCAGAAGGGCCATCGGCTTGGGCCGTCAAAGCCGCCCCAGCCAGAGACAACGCCCACACAAGAGACGAAACGTCGGAAGTCCACGATCCGGGAACTACCGGTCCCGCGTCCGGCCTGGGTCCCTGAGATGGGCCGCCCCGCCATCCCCATCGTCACGATCCCCGCACGCGGACGCACAGGTTATTGGGTCCCGGAACTGGGCCCGCGCAAGCACGAGACCTTCGCGCATCAACACGTCAACAGCAGGGTTCTCCCGGACTGGGACGCCGGAACTGCTCTATGGGGAATCTCCTCGGACCACTTCATCGAAATCTCCCGAGCCATGATGAGGGGACACGGGCGAGTCATCGTCGGGCGCGAATACAACAGCTCCGAGAAGTGCAACAGCCGCTGCGTCAACGCCAAGTTGCACAAGTGCACCTGCTCCTGCCTCGCCCGGAATCACGCCCGAGGCCGCTGGATGAGGGGGTGGCGGATTGCTGCGGAGAGGACCAACCGCATCAGGAACCGCGAATGGAGTTGGACCGTCTTCGAGCGGGACGCCGTCAGAACTTTTTGAGACGGCGTTAAGTGGCTCTTGACGATCTTGAGCGCGACCGCCGGCCGCGCGCGCCGGGTGACGCAACCCGGCTGATGGCGACCGTGCAAGAGCTTCGGCGCAAGCCGATCGACGGTCTGCCGGTGCAGGACATGCGGCTGCTGATCAGGCAAAACGTGGCGATCCGCTGGCCGCCGTGGTCACCAGGGGTGCGGAGGAATGGAGCGAGTTTCCCGAACTCGGGCAGGAACTCCGCGTGACTGTCTCGGAGTTGACCGATGTGCCGCCGGACTGCAACGCGAGGCTGAGACGTTACGGGGTCTATATCGCACTTGATTGAGTGATGTCGGGCCCACCTCGGGGTGGTGAGAGGCCCAGCTCTCGCCACCCCTGCGTGGTCGGAGCAGGCGGATGATGTTCGCGTGATGCGAGACCTCCCACCGTTGCCGTTGCCCGAGTACGCCGTGGTCCGTATCCGCTGCTCACCGGACGTGCCCGGCGAGATCGCCGCCGACCTGCGGGAGATCGGCGTCCCAGCAGGACTGATCGGTTACGAGTACCAACCGCTGACCGAGGCGACGCTCCTGGGCGGGTTCGGCGAGAGGGGTGGGACGGTCGTCTTCGGGACCAGCGGCCTGTTCGGGCTGCTCGGCATCGATGTGGCCTCGCGTCGCGTCGTACAGATCCCCACGACCGAGTGTGCGACCGCCTGGCACGTGAACAGGGACCTGGGAACCTTCCACCGGTGCGTGGCGGCCACCATTGCCCGCTTCCCGTTCCACGAGGAGGACGAGGAGGACAGAGGCCAGGAGGTCGCGGACGAGCTCCGCCACCTCCTCACCGGCCTGGATGACTCCGCACTCGCAGACAACGGGTTCTGGGAGGCCTTGTGTGACGACGTGGCGACGGGTGACTACGCGAACTGGGAGGAGGGCTGAGTCACCTCAGCCCTCCAGCGTCGGGCCGGGGGTGGCGGAGCAGCCGTCGACCGGCTGAGCCGGGACCGCAGATGCCCGCGAAAATTTCGAAGCACTCCTGGAGAAGTTTTCGCTCAGATGTCGAATGCGCCGCCATTCTGAGCCGATCACGCTGGGCACGGGATTGTCGAAAGTTTCGACAATTTCTTCGAACGCGACTATTGACCGTGCCCGTGGCAGCAACCAACAATCGCCCAACGTTGGTGCGTCAGCGTTGGACTGACGTGACGTCATGTCGCGCTCCCCCACTCCCCCCACCCCCATCGCCATCCCCCCACCGCCAAGGAGCCCCAGTTGCGCTCGCTTCCCCGCCCCGGCCCACGCTCCGCCCGCACCCGCACCCGCACCCGCACCCGCACCACCGTGTCCGTCGCGCTGGCGGCACTGTTCGCCGGGTTCCTCACCTCCGCCGCGCTCCCCGCGCCGGAGGCGCAGGCGGCCACCCTGGTCTCCACCACCCAGGCGGAGGCCACCACCAAGAGCGGCTGCACGAGCTTCGCGTCCACGCACGCCGTCTACTACTGCAACAGCGACGCGACCTACACCAGCCACGCCTTCGACAAGGCCGGCCGGTACCGGATCGACGTGACCGGTTCCTCCAGCGCCTCCAACGCCGCCGGGATCACCGTCTCCGTGGGCGGACAGAAGACCGCGACGCTCAGCTTCTCCGGCACGTCCTGGACCACGAAGCAGGCCGTGTTCGACGTCGCCAAGGCAGGGTCGTCGGAGGTCCGGTTCACCCTGGAGTCCGACAACGGCAGCAACGACACCCTGATCGACCAGTACCAGCTGTACTACGAGGGCGCGACCCCGCCGCCGCCCCCCGCTCCCGTGCCGCCCACCACCGGCGCCTTCGCCAGCGGCAAGTACCGCAATCTGTTCGAGGAGTGGGACTCCGGCATCACCGACGCCGCCGTGAAGGCCAAGCTCGACAGCTACTGGGCGTCCTTCTTCACCAGTACGGACGACACCAAGCGGCTGTACTACCCGGCCGGCTCGGACTCCGAGGGCGCGCTCGCCTACATCAAGGACACCGGCAACGACGACGTCCGGTCCGAAGGCATCAGCTACGGCATGATGATCGCGGTCCAGATGGACAAGAAGGCCGAGTTCAACGCCCTGTGGAACTGGGCCACCACCTACATGCGGCACAAGACCGGGCCCCGCACCGGCTACTTCTGCTGGGAGGCCACGACGGCCGGCTCCTGCCAGGACAACAACCCCGCCACCGACGGCGAGGAGTACATGGCCACGGCGCTGTTCTTCGCCGGCCACCGCTGGGGCGACGGGTCGGGCATCTACGACTACACCGCCGAGGCCAACGGCATCCTGAACACGATGCTGCACAAGGAGGACATGAACGGCGGCGTCGTCGACAGCATCACCAACATGTTCGACCGCACGCAGAAGATGCCGGTCTTCGTCCCCTACGCCAGCTCCGCCAAGTTCTCCGACCCGTCCTACCACCTGCCCGCCTTCTACGAGCTGTGGGCCCGTTGGGCCGACGGCTACCAGGGTCAGCAGGCCGCGGACCGGCAGTTCTGGCGGGAGGCCGCCCAGACCAGCCGTTCCTACTTCACCAAGGCCACCCACGCCACCACCGGCCTGAACCCGGACTACGCCGAGTTCAGCGGCAGCCCCAACAACACGGGCAACCACGGCGACTTCCGCTTCGACGCCTGGCGCACCTCGGTCAACTGGTCCGTGGACCACTCCTGGTGGGCCGCCGACTCCGCCGCCGTCGCCCGGACCGACCGCATGCAGAGCTTCTTCGAGTCCCAGGGCATGGGCGCCTACGTCAACCAGTACTCGCTGTCCGGCAGCGGCCTGTCCTCCGACCGCTCCCCCGGCCTGATCGCCTCGAACGGCGCCGCCTCCCTGGCAGCCGGTAACCCGCGGGCCTGGAAGTTCGTCGAGGCCTTGTGGAACCTCGAGCCCCCGACCGGCCGGTACCGCTACTACGACGGCCTGCTCACCTACATGGCACTGCTGCACGCGAGCGGCACCTTCCGCATCCACCAGCCGAGCGGCACCACGCCCACCGACCCTCCGCCGGCCACCGGGGCCCCGGCCGCGCCCTCCGCGCTGACCGCGAACCCGAGCGGGGCCGGGAAGATCACCCTGACCTGGGCGGACAAGGCCACCAACGAGTCGGGCTTCCGTGTCGAGCGTCGCGTCGGGAGCGGCTCCTGGACCGCGCTCACCACCCTCGCGGCCGACGCCAGGACGCACACCGACACCGGTCTGACCGCCGGCACCGCCTACACCTACCGGGTCCGCGCCACCAACGCGTCCGGTGACTCCGCCTGGTCGGCCGAAGCCACCGCCACCGCGACCGGCACCGACACCCCGCGCAACCGTGACGCCTTCGCCGTGATCGAGGCCGAGTCCTACGACTCGGCGACCGGCGCCACCACCAGGACCGCGGACGGCGGCACCGTCGTCGACCTCACCGGCAGCGGCAGCCGCCTCGTCCTCAACGACGTCGCCTTCGGCGCCGCGGGAGCCTCCGGCGTGAAGTTCCGGGCGGCCACCTCCGCCTCGGGTGTCAACCTCCAGGTCCGGCTCGACAACGCCACCTCGGGTCCGGCCTGCACCGTCTACCCGGACGGCAACGGGGCCTGGCATCTCAAGAGCAACACCTGCTGGCCCAGGCCGACCGGCACCCACACCGTGTCCATCACCACCACCGGCGCGGTCAGCATCAACCACCTCACGTTCACCAGCTGACCCCACCTGAACGCGCGCACTCCGGAGCCCGGGTATCGACCCGGGCTCCGGAGTGCGCGGTCACCGTCCCCGATCCGTATCCGTCCGGTCCCGCGCCGGAGCAGAACCACCGCAGGGGGCCGCGGGCAACCCCCGAAAGGAGCCCTCGGACACCCTCACACCTCACGCCCTCACAGGTGACCCTCCAGAAGCGTGCGGACCTCGGCACTGGTCATGGGCCCCGTGCCCTGCGCCACCGCCTCCCCGTCCTCGATCAGGACGCAGGACGGGGCGCCGGTGATCCCGAAGCGCTCGGTCGCGGCGGGACAGCGCGTGATGTCGACGCGGACGGCGGTCAGGCGGCCCGTGAACTCGTCGGCGACGCCGCCCACGACGAGGTCCATCACCCGGCAGGGCTCGATCGCCTTGGGCCAGGTCCCGGTGAAGTACGCGAGGACCGGAGTCCCGCTCCTCCCCAGGATGAAGTCGAACTCCGCGTCCTCACGGGGTCGGTGCACCCGGTTCGTCATGGCAGCTCCTGACCTCACGTCCGTTGTTCCGCGCCCATCATCCCCTGCGCGGTGCGCCGGGCCGGCCCGGGCCGAACGGTGGGGCGCACCGTCATCCGCCCCGAAGACCGAGCGCCAGCGTCAGTTCGAGGACCTGCTGCGGCGACGCGAGATCCGGGAACAGTTCGCGCAGCTGCGCCATCCGGTACCGGACCGTCTGGGGATGGACGAACAGCGCCGCCGCCACCTCGTCCCGCCTGCCCTGGTGCAGGAGCCATTCCCGCAACGTCTCCGCCAGGCGCTGCGCGGTCGCGTCGGGCAGGGTCCGCAACGGTGCGAGGGCTCGGGCGCGCAGGTCGGCGAACGCGTCCGAGTCGGCGCTCAGCACCAGCTCGGGCAGGTGGTCCTCGGTGTCGCGGATGTCGGAGGAGAGGGAGCGCGCGCGGAGGGCGCGTGCGTACGACGCGGAGGCACGGGTCCACGGCCGGGCCGGGCCGACCACTGCGGTGCGGTCGGTCAGCTGCCGCAGGAGATGTGAACGGTCCGCATCGGGGACGAGCAGCACGCCGGTGGCGTCCGGGAGGTCGTCGAGGACGAGGGTGCTCAGGTCGTCGAGCGTGCGGTAGGCGGGCCGGGCCTGGGCGGCGGGCAGCAGGACCGCCGTCAGCGAGACCGGAGGCTGCCACCCGGCCCGCTGCGCGGAGGCCAGCAGGACGTCCGGGCTCGCCCCGGCGAGGAGATCGCGGGCCAGGTGTTCCAGGTGGCGCTCCTGGGCCCGGCCCCGGGCCGCCAGTTCGTCGGCGTGGCCCGCGGCGCTCGCGGCGGAGAGCTCGTCGATGTAGGCGAAGGTCAGCTCCGCGAACTTGGCGACCTCGGCGGCGGGCAGACCCGCGGGTACGGCGCCGGCCGCCAGGCATCGCCAGGCCACACGGGCGCCGACGCGGTAGGCGCTGAGCAGGGCGTCCATCGAACGGCCGTCGCGCACCTCGCCGCGGCCCAGCTCGTAGGCCGCGTCGCCGGCGTTGCCGCCTGTGGCGTTCCCGCTCGCCAGGTCCAGGTAGTGCCCCAGGGCGGTGCGAACGGCCCGGCGGATGATGCCGCCCATGTGACCCGAGAGGGCATTGGCGTAAGGAGGGACCTCGTCGATGATCGCCTGGACGCACTCGTCGGCGGTGTCCTTCAGCCCGGCCCGAAGTGCCGCGACCGTGGTCTCGTCCAGAGCCAGCTCGCTGACTCTCCGGATTGCTTGGTTCACGTTTTGTTCCCTGCGAACAATTCTGTCGGTCAGATTTACGTGCTGCGGTCAGGACTTTACGCCTTGAGGCCAGCAAGCTGGAGTCATGACGAGTACAGCCCTCCGCAGCAGGGCGTGGAAACTGCTGGAGATGGTGACGACGCCGCTGCTTCCGTCCGACTACCTCGACCTGGTCAGCCCGCTGCGTGCGGGCGCGGATCTGCGGGGGCGCATCGAGGCCGTGCACCCCGAGACGGGTGACGCCGCGACGGTCGTGATCAGACCGGGACGAGGCTGGCCCGGCCACACGGCCGGGCAGTACGTGCGGATCGGGATCGACGTCGACGGGGTGCGCCTGTGGCGCGCCTACTCGATCACCTCCCCGACGAACCGCCGGGACGGCCGCATCACGATCACCGTGAAGGCGATCACGGACGGCAAGGTCAGCAACCACCTGGTCCGGAATGCGAAGCCGGGCACGCTGATCCAGCTCGACCAGGCGACCGGTGACTTCGTGCTACCGCGGGCCAGGCCCGCCAAGGTGCTCTACCTGACGGCCGGCAGCGGCATCACGCCGGTGATGGGCATGCTGCGCGACACCGAAGTCGACGACGTCGTCATGGTCCACTGCGCGCCCCGGCCGCAGGACGTGATCTTCCGCGGCGAACTGCACGACCTGGTCGCGGCCGGGAAGCTGCGGCTCACCGAGGTGCACACCGACACGGACGGCAAGCTCGACGTCACGCGTCTCGACGAGCTGGTGCCCGACTGGGCCGAGCGCGAGACCTGGGCGTGCGGGCCCGCGGGCCTCCTCGACGCCGCCGAGGAGCACTGGGCCGAGCACGGCGTGACGGAGCGCCTGCACACCGAACGCTTCCGCCCCACCGTCGTCGTGGCCGGCGCCGGCGGCGAGGTTACGTTCAGCACGACGGGCAAGACCGTAGAGGCGGACGGCGCCACGCCGTTGCTGGACGTCGGCGAGGAGGCCGGCGTGCTCATGCCCTCCGGGTGCCGCATGGGCATCTGCTTCGGCTGCGTCACGCCGCTCAACGCGGGCGCCGTCCGTGACCTGCGCACCGGCGAGATCACCGAGGCCGAGCCGGGCGTCCTCATCCAGACCTGCGTGTCCGCCGCCGCGGGCCCCTGTGACATCGAACGGTAGGAGCAACTTGACCGCCATCGACCCCACCGCCCATCTGACCGCGGAGCAGATCGAGGAGCTCGGCCGCGAGCTGGACGCGATCCGCGACGAGGTGATCGCGAGCCGCGGCGAGAAGGATGCCGCCTACATCCGCAAGGTCATCTCGGCGCAGCGCAAGCTCGAGCTGGCCAGCCGGGGCGTGCTGCTGTTCTCGTTCTTCCCGCCCGCGTGGGTGCTCGGCACCGCCGGTCTGTCCGTGGCGAAGATCATGGACAACATGGAGATCGGCCACAACATCCTGCACGGCCAGTGGGACTGGATGCGTGACCCGAAGATCCACTCCACCACCTGGGACTGGGACCACGTCTCGCCGGCCGACCAGTGGAAGCACTCGCACAACGAGCTGCACCACACGTACACCAACGTGATCGGCAAGGACAACGACCTCGGCTACGGCATCATGCGCGTCGACGAGGACCAGAAGTGGCACCCGTTCCACCTCGGCCAGCCGCTGTGGAACTTCATCAACGCCTGCTTCTTCGAGTACGGCATCGCGGCGTACGACCTGGAGCTCGGCAAGAACCTGCACAAGCGCCGCCGCAAGAACCCCGAGTTCCGCATGCGGGCCAGGGCCGTGGGCCGCAAGATCCGCAAGCAGGTGCTCAAGGACTACGTGATCCACCCGCTGCTGTCGGGCCCGTCGTTCCTCACCACACTCGCCGCCACGTTCACCGCCAACCTGGTCCGCAACCTCTGGACCCACTCGGTGATCATGTGCGGGCACTTCCCCGAGGGCGTGCAGGTCTTCGAGCGCCGGTCGATCAACGGCGAGACGCGCGGCCAGTGGTACCTGCGCCAGATGATGGGTTCGGCGAACATCAGCGGCAGCAAGGCCATGCACTTCATGACCGGCAACCTGTCGCACCAGATCGAGCACCACCTGTTCCCGGACCTGCCGAGCAACCGGTACGCCGAGGTCGCGGTGAAGGTGCGCGCGCTGTTCGAGAAGTACGAGCTGGAGTACGTCACCGGGCCGCTGCCGGTCCAGGTGTTCTCCGCCTGGCGCAAGGTCTTCCGGCTCTCGCTGCCGAACAGGAAGCCGAAGGTCGACGCCCCGGACCGCGAGCGGGAGCTCGTCGCGGCCTGATTCCCGGTCGCGGTGCGGATCTCTCCGCCGTACCGGCGGCACGCCGGGTCCGGTCAGATCCGCCGCGGAGGGCCAGGGGGGGGCGGCAGGCGCCGCCCCCTGGCCCTCCGGTTCAGCGACGCGCGCGGCGCTTCAGGGTGCGCGCGTAGTCCTGGAAGCGGGCCTTGGCGATGACGGATCGGTCGGGCGTACGCAGCACGATGCCCTCGGGGCTGCCGCCCGCGCCGTCGTCGAGGGCGACCCGGGTGGCCGGCAGCCGCTCCGCCAGGAGGGTCGCCATGTCGTCCACGGCCGCGGGCAGCAGCTCGCCGGGGACCGTGGCGAGCCGCGGGACGAGGGGGATGTCCGCGGAGGCGGCGATCCGCCGGAGAGCGGGCTCGTCGCCGAAGTCCTGGCCGCCGCCGTCGCGCCAGGACGATATCTGTTCGAGGCTCCGGTCGAGGTCCTCGGGCCGCAGGAACGCGACGTCGAAGAGCCGGTGGCCGACACCGCTCCCTCCGGTGTACTGCTTGGCCGCACCACCGATCTTGCGGCCGTACACCTCGAGGTAGAACACCGTGACGCGGCCCTGCGCGTCGTCGGCACGGAGCCGGTCGGCGAGCGGCTTCAGTTCGTCGACGATGCCGAGGGCCGGGTTGTGGACCCGGTCGCCCTTCGCGTGCAGGAGTTCCTCGCGCGAGCCGATGACGTAGTCGCCGTCAGGGAGCAGGACGATCCGCCCGTTGGTGCCGTCGACCTTCTCGGTCAGGAGCACGTCACCGATGAACCGGGTCGGCTCCTCGAGGAGGCCGCCGTTCCTCGGGTCGAGGCGGTGGTACGTGGGGATGCTCGGGTACTTGGTCGCGCTGTTGAGTGCGGCGAGGTCGTGTGCGGTCACGGCGGGTGGCTCCAGGTCGCTTCAACGGGACGGACGGCCGCCGGCCGGCACGCGGGCACGGCGACCGGCCTCGCCCGGCGCGGGCACCGCGGTGGAAGGCAAGTGTCACGGCGACGGCGACCTGCGGGGAAGCGATTTATTCGCACGCGTCACGTGGCGCGCGGCCGCAAACGCCGCGCGCGGAGGGACGGGGCGGGCCGAACCGGCAAGCGCGATATCGGCGTTTCGGCCACCCCTCGGGATCACGCGGCCCGTACGCCGCAAGGGTCCGTGCACACCACATCTTCGAGCAGCGGCTCAAGCTCGGGGCCCATGGTCCGTCCGAAAGACATGTGTTCGAGGTCCCAGGTCCCTCGTTGAACCTGGCGCACCGTCCGTTCGCCGCAGTACTGACGAACTCTCACCTCTGTCTCGAGCACCAGGAGCCGTCTGTGGGATTCACCCGGGCCGACTGGTCCGCGCACTACGCGAAGGGCCGCAACTTCCGGCAGTTGGGGGACGAGGAGAAGCGGCTGCTCGCCGGGCTCGCCCCGCCGCCCGAGGGCGGCCGCGCCCTGGACGTCGCCTGCGGGACCGGGGAGCTGGTCGCCCACCTCGCCTCGCTCGGTTGGACGGTCGACGGAGTCGACTTCGCCGACGGCGCGTTGGAACGGGCCCGCGAGGAGCACGCCGGGCTGGAGGGTGTGCGCTGGATGTGCCTGGACGTCGAGCACGACGACCTGGGCACACCACGCGCACCGGACGCACCGGACGACGACACCTACGACCTGATCGTCATGCGGCAGGCCATCGCCTTCATCACGAACCGCTCCCGGGTACTGCGTCGCCTCGCCGCACGCCTACGGGAGGGCGGAACGCTCGTCGTCGTCACTCCGGTCGCGCAGCGCACTCCTGGGGAACGGCGGCACATCGCGCTCGACGAGGACGAACTCTCCGCTCTCAGTGACGGTTTCGGTCGCAGCGAGCGCTTCGACGCGGACGGGCTGGCGGTCCTGGTTCTGGGCGGTCCGGGAGCCTTCGCCGCCGTGGAGAAGGCGCGGCCGGTTCCGCAAGCCGTGTTCGGCGCAGCGGTGGTCGTCACCGACGCCTCCGGGCGCGTCCTGCTGGGACGTTCGACCCGGGGGATGTGGGAGCTCCCGGGAGGACGCGTCGAGACCGGTGAGTCCGTACCCACGGCCGCGGTGCGAGAACTCAGGGAGGAGAGCGGTCTGGCGGCCCGTGAGCAGGATGCCCACCTCGTCGCCGTGCTCCACGACGACCGGCTGGACGTGCGCCGTGTCACCGTCGTGGTCCGCGTCACCGCCTGGGAGGGCACACCGGCTCTGCCCGAGCCACACCACTTCGTGCGCTGGAAGTGGCACGACCTGCACACCCTGGCCACCCTCGGCGACGTGTTCACTCCGAGCGCCCACGCCCTCGCCGCTGTGTGGCCCGGGGTACTGAGCGGCCTTCCGCCCGTCCACGCCTACCCGTGCGCCACCGACCACGCGGCCGTGCGCGGCGAACCGGCCGAAGCCGTCGGACTGCGCGAGCGGATGGCGAGGAAGGTCGTCGACGACGGCTGGGCGCCCACCTCGCGGGTTCAGGCGGCACTCCGCGAGGTTCCACGGCACCGCTTCGTGCCGGAGGCTCCGCCGGAGACCGCCTACCGCGACGACCTTGCCGTGGTGACCGTCAGGGAGACCTCCGAGGTGGCGGTCAGTTCCGTGTCGGCGGCCTGGCTGCAGGCCGACATGATCGAGCACCTCCGGCTCAGGCCCGGTATGACCGTGCTGGAGATCGGCTCCGGCGGGTACAACGCGGAACTGCTCGCGCACGTCCTGGGCGAGCGTGGCCGTGTGGTCACCGTCGACATCGACCCGTACGTCGTGCACCGCACACGGAGGTTCTGCGCCGAGACCGGCAGCGGCCGGGTGACCTCCGTCCTCGGCGACGGCGCTCTCGGTGCGCCCCGGCACGTGCCTGCCGACGGATTCGACGCGGTGGTCGTGACGCACAACGCGGCCGACATCGCGCCCGCCTGGCGCGAGCAACTCGCCGAAGGCGGACGGCTCGTCGTCCCGCTGGAGATCGGCGGCTTCACCCGGGCCGTCACCCTGCTCCGGCGAGGTGACGTGCTGCACGCCGAGCACTGGACGTTCTGCGGTTTCGTGCGCGACCGCGGGAGCGCCGCCCGGACCGCTCCCGCGGTCCGTCTGGCCGACGGTGCGGTCGTCCTGCGCTGGGAGGACGGGACTCCCGCCGGCACGACCGGCCTCGAGGAAGCGTTGCGAGGGCCGAGGCACGAGGTCACGACCGGACTCGTCGTGCCGGGTGGGTTCAGTTTCGAGACCTTGCAGATCTATGCCGCGACCACTCTGGCCGGCTTCTGCCGCCTCACCTCGGCCCGGGGATCCGATCTCGTTCCGCGGCAGCAGGACGCGGCCGCGATCGTGGCGGACGGCTCCCTGGCCTACCTGACCTGGCGGAAGATCGCCGACGGCCCGGAGCCTGCCGACCGTCTCACCGAGTTCTTCGTGCACGCCTACGGCCCGTCCGGTCCCCAGCTCGCCGAGCGCTTCGCGGCCTGCGTGCGGACCTGGTACGCGGAGGTGTGTCCCGAGGGCTACCCGTCGATGACGGTCCATCCTCTCGACGTCACCGACGAACGGCTCCCGCCGGGAGTGGTGCTCGACAAGCCCTCCTGCCGCCTCGTCCTCGACTGGCCGTGCCCTCCTCCCGCCGGCGGGCCGAGGCCGACCGTCGCCGGGGCCGCGGGGGCCGTGGCGCGAGGGCTACCGCGTCCGCAGGGCCGCGGCGGAGGGGCATCCTGAGCGCGACGGCCGGACGGGGGCGTCACGACGGCTCGAGGGCGCTCTCCTGGGCGGGAGTCCGCGGCTTCGGGTCGTCCGCCGGGGTGCCGGCCGGGGCGGCGGCGCGCAGGGCGGCCTCGACCCGGCGGTTGCTGGTCATGGTCGCCGTGACGGCCGTCATCGTCAGGAGGAGACCGGAGGCGGCGTAGAGCGGGGTGCGGAGGTCGAAGGCGGTGGCCAGCCAGCCGCCGAGGAAGGCGCCGAGCGGGGCTGCGCACATGGCCAGCATGCGGGAGGTGGAGGCGACCCGGCCCATGAGGTGCGGCGGGACGATCGCCTGCCGCAGGGACGGCCCGAGCACCATCGTCGCGCCCATGCCGGCCCCGCAGACGGCGAGGGCGAGCCCGGCCACGTAGGGGTTGGGGGCGGCGGCGAGACCCAGGATGGCGAGCCCTTCGACCGCGGCCGTGCAGGTCAGCGCGGTGCCGGTGCCGAGTCGACGGCCGAGGGCGGAGGCGACGGCCGCACCGAGCAGACCGCCGGTGGCCTCGGCCGTGAGGAGCAGGCCGAAGCCGTAGGTGTCCATGCCGAGACGGTCGCGCGCGAAGAGGGCGAGGACGGTCTCCACGGCGAGGAAGGCGACGTTGCCGACCGCCGGGCGGAGGGCGAGACCGAGCAGCAACCGGTCCCGGAAGACGTAGGAGGCCCCGGCCCGCGCCTGCCGGAGCAGCGACTCGCGGGCTTCCGGCACGGGGCCGGGTGCGGCCGGCAGGGCGGGCAGTGAACGGACGAGCAGGGCGGAGACCAGGAACGACACGGCGTCGGCGAGCAGCGGCACCGCTCGCCCGAGCGCGAGCAGCGCACTGCCCGCCGGTGGTCCCGCGAAGCCGGACATGGCGGTCTGGGCGCCGCGCAGGCGCGAGTTGGCCCGCTCCAGGAGGACGGGGTCGCGGCCGAGGAGGTCCGGCAGGTAGGCCGTGGCGGCGGTGTCGAAGAAGAGTCCGCCGAGGCCGAGCAGGAAGGCGGCGGCCGCGAGCAGCGGGATGCTGAGCACGTCCAGCGCGGCCGCCGCCGCGGGGACGGCGAGCAGCACCGCACGCACCGCGTCGGCGACCCACATCGTGCGCCGGCGGTCCCAGCGGTCCACCAGGGCACCGCCGAGCACCCCGAAGAGCAGCCACGGCAGCGTCCCGGCGGCCGTGACGACGGCGAGCGCCATGGGGTCGTGCGTCAGGGTCAGGGCGAGCAGGGGCAGCGCGGCGTGCGACACGCCGTCACCGAGCGAGGACACCGTCTGCGCGGTCCACAACCTCCCGAACCCGGTCGGCAACTTCGCGACGCTCGTGGTCACTTGGCGTCCTCCTCGGTCTGCGCGCGTGCCGCGGGCGGCGTGTGTGATGCGGGCGTCTGTGCGTGGGTCGCCGGGCGGAACAGGGCGAACATGAAGGACGCGTCCGGCAGCGACGGGTCGGAGAGCTCCCGGTACTCGTCGGCGAGTGCCTGAAGCCGGGCGCCCAGTTCCGCGAACTGCTGCTCGTCGAGCCGCAGGTGTGTCATCCGCACCTGCCGGTCGCTGTCCACGGGTGCCGCTTCAAGGTCCGCCACCGCGTGCCGCATCAGCACGTCCGGCGCCCCCTCGCCCGGGTCCGGCAGCACGAGCGTCCGGGCCGCCATGGCGTAGTACCGCTCGGTGACGCCCCGGACCTTCCGGGTCCGCACCACCTTCACCAGGCCGGCCCGCTCCAGCAGCCGCACGTGATAGCTGGAGCTCCCCTTCGCGAGGCCCACCCGCTCGGCGATCTGCGTGATGGTCGCCGGCTCGAAGCGGAGCACGGCCATGATCCGGTGGCGCGTGAGGTTGGAGACGGCGCGCAGTTGTTCGTCGGTGGTGACGTGGAACGTCTCGGGCAGGTCGTCGGAAGGCATACCGGCAATGGTCAACGTTTCTTGACCATTGGGCAAGGGGTTTCGCGCCAACCTCCCGCGTGCGCTGTCCGTTTCGCGTTGCGTGACGCCGTGGCGTGACGACCGCGGCGTGACGACCGCGGCGTGACGACCGCGGCGTGACGACCGCGGCTCCCCGGCCCGCTGCCGGGCCGGGGAGCTGCCTACCGGGAGCCGGGCCGGACGCGCCGGCCAGGCCGATGTCGCGTCACCGGCAGGCGACGGGGCGGTCGAGCAGGCACACCTCGCCGCCGTCCAGTTCCATGCGGGAGCCGGTGAAGCGCTCGCGCATGCGCCGGTCGTGGGTGACCAGGACGACGGCTCCGGCGTAGTCGGCCAGGGCCTCCTCCAGCTCCTCGACCAGCGCGGGAGAGAGGTGGTTGGTCGGTTCGTCGAGCAGCAGCAGATCGACCGGCTCGACGACCAGGCGGGCCAGTTCGATCCGTCGCCGCTGCCCGTAGGACAGCTCGGCCACGCGCAGCCGCAGTGCCGACGGTTCGAACAGTCCCAGGGACAGCAGCCGGTCGGCGTGTTCCTCCCGGTCGCCCGGCCGGCCGTGCGCGAAGGCGTCCAGGGTGGTGGCGGTGGGGGGCCACGGCGCCTCCTCCTGCCGCAGGTGCCCGGCCGTGCCGGTCGTCGTCACGGTGCCGGCGTCCGGCTCGAGTTCACCGGCGAGCAACCGCAACAGGGTGCTCTTTCCCGCGCCGTTGGGCCCGGTGACCAGTAGCCTCTCGCCCGGTTCGATCCGCAGTTCCGGCAGCCGCAGCCGCCCGTCCACCGTCACGTCGCGCAGTTCGGCGGCGGGCCGGGCTCCGGCCTCCGCACCGCGCGCGGTGGCGAGGCGCGCCCGCAGGGACAGCGGCTCCGGCGGTGGCGCGACCGGCGAGGCGGTGAGCCGTTCCATCCGCTCCTTGGCGTTGCGGATGCGGCCCATCGCGCCGTGGGAGCGTCCGCGGGCGCGGAAGCCAGCGGCGCCGAAGATGGCCAGTTCCATCTTCCGTGGGATCGCGTCCAGCCGGGCAGCGCCCGTCGCCGCCAGCCGCCTGGCACGGGCCAGTTCCTCCCGCCACTCCTCGTAGCGCTGTTGACGGCGCCTGCGTTCGGCCGCCTTGGCGGCCAGGTAACCGGCGTAGCCGTGGCCGTGCCGGGCGACATGGCCCTCCGCCACCTCCAGAACCGTGGAGGTCAGCCGTTCCAGGAACACCCGGTCGTGGGTCACCGCCACCACCGTGCCGCGGTGGCGGCGCAGGCGCTCCTCCAGCCGGGCCACCGCCCGGTCGTCCAGGTCGTTGGTCGGCTCGTCGAGCAGCAGCAGTTCGGGCTGCGACGCCAGGGTGGCGGCCAGCATCAGCCGTGACCGCTCACCCCCGGACAGCGTGTCCAGCGGGCGCGCGCGGTCCAGTCCCGGCAGCCCCAGGTCGTCGAGGGCCACGTTCACCCGCACGTCGGCGTCGTAGCCCTCGCGGGCCTCGTACCGGGCCCTGAGGCCGGCATAGGCCGCCAGCGCCGCGTCGAGTTCGGGACCGGGAGGAAGGGCGGCCATGGCGGCCTCCTCCCGGCGCAACCGGGTTTCCATGGAACGGAGTTCGGCCAGGGCGAGGTCCACCGCGTCCTGGACGGTCGCCCCGGGCGGCAGGGAGAGGGCCTGCGGCAGGTACCCGACGCCGCCGGGGGCCACGACGGTGACCTCCCCGGCGTCGGGGCTTTCCGCCCCCGCCAGCAGCCGCAGCAGGGTGGACTTGCCGGCCCCGTTGTCGCCGACGATGCCGGCCTTCTCGCCCGGGGCGAGCGAGAAGGAGACCTGATCGAGCACGGTGCGGTCGTCGTACCGACGGGTGACGCCGTGCAGGGTGAGCTGGGATGAGTGTGACGCGCGCATGAGCAGCCCCTCGCCTCTCGGCATGCCGAGATCTGGAGTCCGGGAAATGGAGGCGGGCAGCACGGGCCAACGGCGGAGCAGAGCTCAGACGCCGTGGCGTGCGGGGGCTGTCACAGAGATCCCATGGGCACGACGGTAGCGCCGTGCAGCGCATGCCGCCACGGGTTTACGAATGGCTCGTGGGCACAGGGTCTCCGACCGGGGCGGCACCCGGCGGGCCGGTGCGAGGCGGGCGCAACGGTGCGCCGCGGGCGGGCCGGCGGGCTGCACCGTCGGCGTTTCGGCCACCGTCGCGCATCGGCGTCCCCCGGTGCCGTAAGGGTCCGTGTGTCCCACACCTTCGCCGAACCGCTCAGGCACGGGGCGCGCACTCCGTCCGAAAGACATGTGTTCGACGGAGGGGACAGCGTCGTTGTACCGGGTGCACGCCTGTCCGTCAGGGAAGGGAGCGAGCTGTGGAATCCGCCCACGCCGACCGGTCCGGTCCGCCTCCGTCGCGTCCGTCGGAGCCGTCGGAGCCGTCGGAGCCGTCGGAGCCGTCGGAGCCGGAGCGACGGAACCTCGATCTGTGGAACGAGTACGGCGCCCACCATCGCTCCCGGGGGACGGAGATCCCCGAGCCCGACAGCCTGTACTGGGGCTACTGGGAGGGCGTCGGTCCCGGCGAGGAGATCCTCGGTGACCTGACGGGCCGACGGGTGCTCGACCTGTGTTCCGGCATGGGACGGTACGCGGCGTACCTGGCGCGCGCGGGCGCCCGCGTGGACGCGGTCGAAGGGGCACGCTCCCAGCACGAACGCGCCGTCGCCCGCTTCGGCGGAACACCCGGGCTGCGGCTGGTCCACGCGGACGCCGTGGCCCATCTCCGTGGGACCGAGCCGTACGACGTCGTCCTCTCCGCCCACGGTCTTGCCTTCCTGGACCCGTACCGGGTCCTCCCGGCACTTGCCTCGGCGCTCGCTCCCGGTGGGCGGCTGGTCTTCTCCGTGCTCCACACCAGCACCGCCGGCGACGGCCCGTGGGACACGGTGGCGGCCCGGCCCGAGGCACTGCGCCTGGGGGACCTCGGCCCCCGCCCCGTCGAGATGTGGGTGCTCACGCCCTCCCGCTGGCAGGCGCTGCTCGGCGAACACGGGCTGGTCGTCGACCAGGTGGAGATCCTCGCCGCCCCCGGTGCGGGCGATCGGACCTGCTGCACCCTCCTGCTCGCCCACCGACCCGACTGACACCGGCGGTTCCTCGCCCCTCCCGGCCGCCCGGCAGCCACTCCGAAGGAGATCACCCGTCATGGAGCAGTTCGTGTGGCGCACCGTCGAGGCGCTCGCCCGCCGTTTCGACGACCACGACCAGGGCCGCGGTCTCACCCCCGAGGAGCAGTGGACGTTGCAGGTCCTGAAGATCTCCGAGGAGACCGGTGAGGCGTCCCAGGCCGTGATCGGCGCACGGGGCACCAACCCGCGCAAGGGGGACAGTCACGGCTGGGAGGACGTCCACGCCGAGGTCGCCGACGTGGTCGTCACCGCCCTGGTGGCGCTCCGGCGGATGCGGCCCGACGACGCCGCGGTCTTCCTGCGCGGTCAC
The DNA here is from genome assembly GCF_040295685.1 of Streptomyces sp. NPDC002734. Taxonomy (NCBI): domain Bacteria; kingdom Bacillati; phylum Actinomycetota; class Actinomycetes; order Kitasatosporales; family Streptomycetaceae; genus Streptomyces; species Streptomyces sp. NPDC002734. The sequence continues at coordinate 75,724 of NZ_JBEOVU010000025.1, read as the reverse complement.
CTGGCCGCGAAGGCGGAGAAGTTCCTGCCACCCACGCCCGCCGGCCAGGAGTCCGGGACAGCGTGACCACCGCGACCGGGACGCCGGACGAGCCTCGCGGTCCGTCCGCCCCTCGACGAAGGGCCCCGTCGATGCCCCCCTCCCCGCCTCCTTCGCTGCTGGGCGTGTTCGCGCACCCGGACGACGAGTCCCTGCTCGCCGGCGGCGTGCTCGCCCGGCACCACGCAGCGGGTGCCCGCACCGCCGTGGTCACCGCGACTTGGAGCAAGGAGACGGTCCGCGCACAGGAACTCGCCGAGGCCCTCTCCGTCCTCGGCGCCGGTGCGCCTCTGCTGCTCGGCTACCGGGACGCCCGCAACCCCGAGTCCGCCCCGCACCGGGAGCGGCTCGTCGACGCGCCGCTCGACGAGGCGGTCGGACGGCTGGTGGCCCACATCCGTGCGTTCAAGCCCGACCTCGTCGTCGGACACGACGCGTTGGGCCAGCTGACCGGCCATCCGGATCACCTCCGCGCCCACCAGATCGCTCTGCTCGCCGTCGAGGCCGCCGGGCTCGCCCACCGGTATCCCGAAGCGGGCGACCCCTGGCAGCCCGCCGCGCTGTACGCGGCCACGCATCCGGAATCGGGCGTGGGCCTCCTCGGCACGCTCATGCGGGGAGTCGGCAAGACCGTGCTGGCGGTGCCGGACCGGTATGTGACCACGCGCGTCGACGTCGCCCCCTGGGCGGACGTGAAGTGGCGGGCCGTTCTCGCGCACCGCACCGAGGTCGCTCGTGAGCGTGCGCTGCCGGGCATCCTGGCCCGCCTTCCGGATGCCGACCGCCACGGGATCATCGGCACGGAGTACTTCACCCGCCTCAGCCCGTGTCCCGTCCCCGTCCTGGACGCTCCGGTCCGCGATGCCCGGGTCTCCGGCCCCTGTGGCCTGCTCACCCTCTGACGGGCGGGGTGAGCCGCCGCCGCGCGCCGGCGTCGGGGCCCGTCAGAGTTCCGGCACGTCGTCCAGGTCGAACACCGTGTCCGGGTCCGCCAGTTCCGGAGGCGGGCCGTCGAGTCGCTGCTCGCACCAGATGGTCTTGTCCTGGCGGCTGTGCCGCACGCCCCAGCGGGTGCTGAGCCGCATGACGATGAAGAGGCCCCGGCCGCCCTCGTCGCTCTCCCGGGCGCGGCGCATGTGAGGGCTGGCGCTGTTGGCGTCGGTGACCTCGCTCAGCAGCCGGTTCTGGTCGTGGATCAGCCGCAGGCGCACGGGTTCGTTGCCGTAACGGATGGCGTTGGTGAACAGTTCACTGACCACCAGGGCGGTGGTGAAGGCGAACTCGTCCAGGTGCCAGGCGGCGAGCTGGCGGTCCACCAGGCGGCGTGTCGTGCCGACCACGGACGCGTCGGCGGGCAGCGTCCAGTCCGCGATCCGGTCGCGGGGCATGGCGCGGGTGCGCGCGAGCAGCAGCACGGCGTCGTCGTCGTAGGACGGGGCCATGCGGTACACGGCGGTGTCGCACAGTTCGCGCAGCGGCCCGCTGGAGGATGCGAGGACGTCGGTGAGGCGGCGCGCGGCGGTCTCGCGGTCGGGGCCGCCGGCGTCGAGCAGGCCGTTGGTGTAGTGGGCCAGCACCGTGCCCGGCTCCACCTCGATCTCGACGGGGGCGAAGGCGTGTCCGCCACCCGGGCCCAAGGGTGGGCCCTCGGGGACGTCCACGTCGAGCCTGAAGCCGTGCGGGTCGACGAGGAGGGGCGCGGGGTGTCCCGCGCGGACCATCGAGCACTGCCGGGACAGCGGGTCGTAGACGGTGAGGGCACAGGTGGCGAGGTGAGGGCTCCCGGTCGGCGCCACGTCGCCCGCCAGCTGGGCGGCCACCTCGTACAGGTGGCTGAGCATCTCGTCCGTCTCGAGGTCCTGGAGAGCGAGCGCGCGCAGGGCCGTCCGCAGCTGTCCCATGGTCGCGGCCGCCTCGATGCCCTGCCCGACGACATCGCCGACGACCAGACCGACCCGGGTGCCGGAGAGGGGGATGACGTCGAACCAGTCGCCGCCGGCCGTCTCGGGCAGGTACACGTTGGCGGTCTCCACCGCGGAGAGGTCGGGGGCCGCGGTCGGCTGGAGCCATCGGTGCAGGGTCGTGGCCACCGTGTGCTCGCGGTGGTAGCTGCGCGCGTTGTCCAGGTGGGCGGACGCGGCGGAGGCCGCCTGCACGGCGACGCCCAGGTCGGCCTGGGAGAACGGGTCGGACCGGTGACGGTAGAGCGTCAGCAGCCCGAGGACGGTGTCACGGACGGTGAGCGGCGCGACGATCATCGAGTGCACGCCCGCCCGGACCAGCAGGGCGAACTCCTCGGGGGCGACGGACAGCCACGGCGTCTCCGGCGCGACCGTCAGCAGCCGGGCCTCCCGGTCGTTGAGCGCCTGCGCGTAGGGGGTGGCGAAGGGGAACGTGCGGCTTTCCTGGTCCCGCCAGATCCGTTCGGCGGACGACGGGGCGAAGGCCACCCGGCGGGCCGGGGCGCCCGTCGGGGAGGTGCCCGTCGACTGGGCGGCCACGTCCGATTCCTCCAGCAGGTCCACGGCGGCCGCGTCCGCGAAGGCGGGCACCAGGGCCCGCACCAGTTCCTCGGCGGTGGACCGCGTGTCCAGGGTGGTGCCGATGGTCGCGTGCACGGAGGCGAGCACCGCCAGCCGGTCGGCGCCGGCCTGCCCTTCGGTCACGTCCTCCACCACGCACAACAGCGGTGCCGGACCCTCGTCCGCACTCTCCAGGGGGAACAGGGAGAGCTGGACCGTGACCGTCCGCCGCGGGTCCGACGGGGCGTGGCCCTTCACCAGCCTGCCGCGCAGGGGCTCGCCGCTCGACCGCACCTCGTCGATCAGGGCGTCGAGGATCTTCGGGTCGAAGCCGGGGGCGAAGTCGTCGACGCTGTGCCCGATGACGTCCTCGGGGGCCAGTCCCTGCACCCCGCGTCCGGACGTGTTGTAGCGACTCACCCGGCGCTCGGCGTCGAGGACGAAGAGACCCTGGGGCGAGTTGGCGAACAGGGCGTTCAGCACGGCAGCGTCGTCGACGGATCCGTCTGCCACAGCACGCTCCCTTCGTGCGGCTGCCCCCTCTCACCATCTCGTATCGGCCGTCCCCCGCAACTCGGGCAGGGCGGGTACGGCAGCGGGGGCACGACGGCAGCGCCCTCGCCCCGCGGCCGCTCCTCAGGCGGTGAGCCGCAGCGCGTCGGCGACCTCGGTGGTGGAGGAGCCGGTCGCGATCGAATCGTAGCCGTCCCGGAGGGACGCGTCCTGGTCCTTGAGACCGTTGCCGGTGAGGGTGACGACGACCGTCTGTCCCGGGTCGAGCAGCCCACGGCGGTGTCGGTCGAGGAGGCCGGCGACGCCCGCGGCCGAGGCGGGTTCCACGAAGACGCCGTCGTGGCGGGCCAGCAGCCGGTAGGCCTCGAAGATCTGCTCGTCGGTGACGGCCGCGAACATCCCGCCGGACGCGTCACGGGCGGCGACGGCGCCCTGCCAGGTCGCCGGGTGTCCGACGCGGATGGCGCTCGCCGCCGTCTCCGGCCGGGCGACGGGTTCCCCGTGCACGAGGGGCGCCGCACCGGCCGCCTGGAAGCCCCACATCCGCGGCAGGCGGGTGGCGGCCCCTTCCTGCCGGTAGGTCCGGTAGCCCTGCCAGGTGGCGGTGATGTTCCCGCCGTTGCCCACCGGCAGGCAGTGGATGTCGGGGGCCTCGCCCAGCGCGTCGACGATCTCGTAGGCGACGGTGCGCTGGCCGGACAGGCGCAGTTCGTTGCCGACGCTGTTGACGAGGGCGACCGGGTGCCGGTCGGCGAGTTCGCGTGCGATGCGCAGGCAGTCGTCGAAGCCGCCGTCCACCTCGACGATGCTGGCTCCGTAGCGCACGGCCTGGCCGAGCTTGCCGAGCGCCACGTGGCCCCTGGGCACCAGGACCACGGAGGTGATGCCGGCCCGGGCGGCGTAGGCGGCCGCCGAGGCGCTGGTGTTGCCCGTCGAGGCGCAGATGACCGCTTCGGCGCCGTCCTCGGCGGCCTTGCTGAGTGCCACCGTCATCCCCCGGTCCTTGAACGAGCCGGTGGGATTCGCGCCCTCGTTCTTGAGGTGGACGTCGCAGCCCGTCAGCTCCGACAGGTGCCGGGAGCGCAACAACGGCGTGTTGCCCTCGTGGAGCGAGACCGCCGGGGTGCGGTCGGTGACCGGGAGCAGGCGCCGGTAACCGCTGTCGATCAGTCCTTGCCAGGAAGTCATACGGCGAACGTAACACATGTTTCATGCAATCCATGGAGCGCATTTTGATGTAACATTCGACAACATGGAACCTGTGGTGTCGCAGCTCGAAGAGATCTATCCGCGACTCTCCCCCGGTGAGCGCGCAGTGGCCCGGCTGCTGCTGGACGACTATCCGTTCGCGGCGCTCGGCTCGCTCCGGTCGCTGGCCGAGCGGGCCGGGGTGAGCGCGCCCACCGCGTCCCGCCTGGTCGATCGCCTCGGCTACGCGGGTTTCACCCAGTTCCAGGCCGCCGTGCGCACGGCGGCGCAGGAGGACAGGTCGCGGTTGCGCGCCTTCGCCGCCGAGGGCGCCGACCCCCGGAGCGCGGCGGCCGACCTCCACAACGGCCTGGCCGAGACGATCACCGCCGTGAACGCGCCGCTGCTGGACGCCGCGGCCGACGCGCTCGCCTCGGCGAGGACGGTGTGGACGCTGGGCGGCCCGTTGAGCGAGCTCGCCGCGGACTACCTGACCCGGCAGCTGGGTGCGCTGCGGCCCGCGGTCCGATTCGTCACGGGTCCGGCGGCGGAACGGGCCCGCTCGCTGCTGGAGGTGACCCCGGCCGATCTCGTGGTGGCCTACGACTTCCGGCGCTACTCGGCGGAGACCGCCGCCTTCGTGCGGGCCGCCCTCGGCCGCGGGGCTCGGCTCCTCCTGGTCACGGACGCCTGGGGATCCCCGCTGGCCGGCGAGGCGCAGATCCTGGTCCCGCTCCCCCGTGAGGCCGCCGGCCCCATCGCCCCGCTCACGCACGAGATCGCGGTGACCGAACTCCTGCTCGTCGCGACCGCGTCCCGGCTCGAGGCGTCCGGGCGGCTCGACGAACTGGACGCGCTGACCAGGTCGCTCCAGCCAGTCGAGAAGACCTGACCCGCCACCATGCGCGCGGGTCGCGTGCGCTCCGTCAGGGGTGCGACAGCTCCTGGGCCCGGTCCAGGGTCTGGGTGACACGCCAGAGACGGCGGGGCAGGTCGCCCTCCTCGAAGGGGTGGACCTCTCTCAGGGTCCACCCTTCGGCGAGGGCGTCGACCAGTTCGCGGGGGAAGAAGTGGACGGCGAAGCCGCCGTGCTCGAAGATGTCGTCGCCGTGGGCGGTGCCGGTGCCATGATGTGCGTCGCCGGTGTGACGCACGGTGTAGACGAAGAGGCCGCCGGGCCGCAGGACGCGGCGGACCTCGGCCACCACGGCGTGGATCTCCGCGGTGGAGAGCGCCATGCACAGCAGCATGTGGGCGAAGACCGCGTCCACCGAGGCGTCCGGCAGCGGGAGCGGGTCGCGCACGTCGTGCACGAAGGTGATGACACCGCGATCGACGCCCTGCGCCCGGGCCGCCTCCCGCAACTGCCCGAGCGCCGTCGCGGAGAAGTCGGCGGCCCGGACCGTGAACCCCTCGCGCGCGAAGTACAGCGAATCGCGACCGTGCCCGGCACCGAGCTCCAGCACGTCCTCCGCGCCCGCCGCCCCGAACAGCTGGGCCGCGTGGAGGGCGGGATCGGAGGGCAGGTCGCCGTACATGCCGGGGTGAGCCGTGTAGGTGCGCTGCCAGTGCCGTCGCTGCGCGTCGGCCAGGCCGTCCCGCCCCTGGTCCTTCATGGTGCCGCGTCCCTTTCCCGCTTCCGGCCGGCCGCTTCGGCCTCCACGTCAGCGTAGGCGGCGGGGCGGGGCGCTGCCGCGGCGACCGCAACCCGCGCGGAACCTCCCCCGCCCGCCTCAGGGAACGTGGCACTGCACGGCGCGGCACGGCGTCGCCATGGCGCCACATGGCACCGCATGGCACCGCATGGCATCACGTGACGCCACTTCGCACCACCCGATGCCACGCCGACGCGACGTGACAACCGTCCGAACGCGCAGATCAGAGGCGTGCGCACGCGAATTCGGCGAGCGGCTTCAACAAGACGCTTGCACGTGACGCCAATGTGGTGCCATTATGGCGTCATGGACCTCACCCCCTATGTCGATACCCTCCGTCGCGAACTCGCGGTGGCCGCCGAGGCCGGCGGCGTGGAAGCCCGGGAGCTGGCCGACCGGCTCACCGCTCCGCTGGAGTCGGCGACCCGCCTGGTCATGCTCAACGTGCTCTCCGCCGCGATGAGTGAGGTCACCCGTGACCTCGCGCCGGGTTCGGTCGACGTACGGCTGCGGGGGCTGGACCCCGACTTCGTGGTGACCCCGCCGCCCTCCGACGGCGTCGATACCGCCGAGCCGGCCCCGGCCCCGGAGCCCTTCAAGGCCCCGGTGGTCGCCGAGGGAGACGAGGGGGGCACCGCTCGCGTCAATCTGCGGCTGCCGGCCCACCTGAAGGCGCGCGCCGAGGAGGCCGCGAACCAGGAGGGCCTGTCGGTCAACGCCTGGCTGGTGCGCGCCGTGTCCGCCGCGGTCGAGGGCGGCGGCCGGCCGCGCACACCGGAGCGGACCCGGACCGTCGGCCAGAGCTTCACCGGCTGGGTGCGCTGACCGCCCCGGATCGGCCCGCACGGCACAGCACATCCGACCCCATTCATCACGTCCCCATGACGGGGACGCCCTGCAGAGCCAAGAGGACGGGACAGCCATGCCTTCTTTCGACACTCCCGCGCCCATCTCGGTCACGGCGACCGTGGAGGCCGGTTCACTCCAGCTCACCGCGACCGACCGCTCCGACACGGTCGTCGAGGTACAGCCCCGGGACCCGAAGCGGGACCTGGACGTGCGGGCCGCCGACCAGACCGAGGTCCGCTTCGCCGGCGGCACGCTGACGGTGCGGACGGCCAAGTCCGGCCTGTTCGGCCGCACCGGCGTGGTGGACGTGACGGTCGAACTGCCCACCGGATCGCACGTCGACGCGACCGGCTCGTGGACCCAGGTGCTCGGCGAGGGCCGGCTCGGCGAGGTGCGCGTCAAGACCTCGGCCGGCGACGTCCGCATGGACGCCACCGGTCCGCTGAAGCTGACCGCCTCGCACGGGTCCATCACCGTGGACCGGGTCGACGGCACGGCGGAGATCACCACCAGCTCCGGAAGCCTGCGCGCCGGCGTCCTCGACGGCGCCGCCGTCCTCAAGAACTCGCACGGCACCACCACCGTGGAGGTGGCGACCGGTGAGCTGCGGGTGAGCGGCGCCAACGGCGACATCGACGTCCGCCGCGCCGAGGACTCGGTCACCGCGACCACCGCGCACGGCACCCTGCGTATCGGCGAGGTCGTCCGGGGCTCCACGCAGCTCGAGACCTCCTACGGTGCGATCGAGGTCGGTGTCCGCGAAGGCACGGCCGCCTGGCTGGACGTCACCTCCACCTCCGGCCAGGTCCGGAACTCACTGACCTCCTCCGACTCGCCGGAGGACGCGGCGGAGACGGTCAAGATCCGCGCACGCACCCGGTACGGGAACATCGACGTCCGCCGCGCCCGCTGAGCACCGCCGGCCTCCGAGAGTCGTCCGGAGCCGTCCTCCGGAAGTCGCCCCCTTCGCACCACCGCGCCCGTGAGCGCCGCCGGGCCACCGGCACCCCAGGCCCGGCGGCGCCCACCGCACCCGAGCTCGTCCTCGTTCGCGCCCACACCCACGTCACTTCACCTTCGGACCGGAGGGTCCCATGCCTGTTTCTGTCATGCCCACGCCCAGCAGCGGGAGGGGCGTCCCGTCCCCCGCCGCGGTGTCCGCCGTCGGTCTGCGCAAGTCCTACGGCGACAAGCACGTCCTCGACGGCATCGACCTGCACATCCCGGCAGGTTCCGTGTTCGCGTTGCTCGGCCCGAACGGCGCCGGCAAGACGACCGTCGTCAAGATCCTCTCGACGCTCGTCTCCGCCGACGGCGGCCAGGCCCAGGTCGCGGGACACGACCTCGCCACGTCGCCCCAGGGTGTGCGCTCGGCGATCGGGGTGACGGGGCAGTTCTCGGCGGTGGACGGTCTGATCACCGGTGAGGAGAACATGCTCCTGATGGCCGACCTCCACCGCCTGTCCAAGGCGGAGGGCCGCCGGGTCACCGCGGACCTGCTGGAGCGGTTCGACCTGGTGGAGGCGGCCGGCAAGCCCGCCTCCACCTACTCGGGCGGCATGAAGCGGCGGCTGGACATCGCGATGACCCTGGTCGGCAGCCCCCGCGTCATCTTCCTCGACGAACCCACCACCGGCCTGGACCCCCGCTCACGCCACACCATGTGGCAGATCATCAGGGAGCTGGTCACCGACGGCGTCACCGTCCTCCTCACCACCCAGTACCTCGAGGAGGCCGACCAGCTCGCCGACCGCATCGCCGTCCTGCACAACGGCGTCATCGCGGCCGAGGGCACCGCCGACGAACTCAAGCGCATCATCCCCGGCGGCCACGTCCAGCTCCGCTTCACCGACCCCGCCACCTACCACCGCGCCACCACCCTCCTCACCGACGCCGCACACGACGAGGACTCCCTCACCCTGCGCGTCCCCGGCGACGGCAGCCAACGCGCCCTGCGCACCCTCCTCGACCAACTCGACACCGCCGGCATCGAAGCCACCGAACTCACCGTCCACACCCCCGACCTCGACGACGTCTTCTTCGCCCTCACAGACGACACCACCCCCGCCACCGGCACCCACACCGCCACCACCGACAAGGAGACCGCGCGATGAGCAGCACCCTCTCCCTCGCCCTCCGCGACAGCACCACCATGCTCCGCCGCAACCTCCTCCACGCCCGCCGCTACCCCTCCCTCACCCTCAACCTCCTGCTGACCCCGATCATGCTGCTCCTGCTCTTCGTCTACATCTTCGGCGACGTGATGAGCGCGGGCATGGGGGGCGGTGCGGCCGACCGGTCGGAGTACGTCGCGTTCCTGGTCCCGGGCATCCTGATGATGACCATCGGCTCCACCACCGTCGGCACCGCGGTCTCCGTCTCGATGGACATGAGCGAGGGCATCATCGCCCGCTTCCGCACCATGGCCATCCATCGCGGATCGGTGCTCGTCGGCCACCTGCTGGGGAGCGTCGTCCAGTGCCTGGCGAGCGTGCTGCTCGTCACGGCCGTCGGCGTGGCCATCGGCTTCCGCTCCACGGGGGCCACCGTCGTGGAGTGGGTCCTGGCCGCGGTGCTGCTGGCGTTCTTCTCGCTCGCCCTCACCTGGATCGCGATCGGCATGGGCCTGATCAGCCCCAACGCCGAGGCGGCCAGCAACAACGCCCTGCCGCTGGTCTTCCTGCCGCTGATCTCGAGCACCTTCGTGCCCATCGACTCGATGCCCGGCTGGTTCCAGCCGATCGCCGAGTACCAGCCCTTCACCCCGGCCATCGAGACCCTGCGCGGCCTGCTCCTCGGCACCGAGATCGGCCACAACGGCTGGCTCGCCGTCGCCTGGTGCGCCGGCCTCGCCGTCCTCGGCTACTTCTGGGCCACCGCCAAGTTCAACGCGGACCCCCAGCGGTGACCCTGCGACCCGCCCCATGGGGGCGTCCCCCGGCACCCGTGCCGGGGGACGCCGCCATGTCTGTGGCACCGTGGGCGAATGGCGAACTCACCGTCCGGCGAGACGGTCACCGAGCGGATCGTCCGCGTCCTGGAGACCTTCGACACCGACCGCACCGTGCAGACCGCGTCGGAGATCGGGCGACGCGCGCACCTCCCGTCCTCCACGGCGCACCGGGTGGTGGCCGAGCTGGTGTCCTGCGGCCTGCTGGAGCGCGACGAGGAGCACCGGGTGCGTCTGGGCATGCGGTTGTGGGAGCTGGCCCTGCGCGGCTCGCGGGCGCTGAGGCTGCGCCAGGCGGCGCTGCCGTTCATGGAGCGGGTGCAGGCGCGGATCCGGGAGCACACGCAACTCGCCGTCCTGGAGAACGGTGAGACCCTCTTCATCGAGCGGCTCTCCCATCCGCAGGCGGGGGCGAACATCACCCGGATCGCGGGCCGGCTCCCCCTGCACGCCTCGTCCTCGGGTCTGGTCCTGCTGGCGCACGGGCCGCGGGAGCTGCAGGAGCGCGTCCTGACCGGGCCGCTCGAGGCGGTGTCGCCGGAGACCGAGACCGATCCGGCGCGGCTGCGCCGGGTGCTGGCCTCGGTGCGCCGCGACGGCGTTGTGGTCGCGCCGGGAACGGTGGAGACCGTCTCGACCGGGGTGGCCGTGCCGGTCCGGGAGGGACGCGGGCCGGTGGTCGCCGCCCTGTCCGTGGTCCTCCCCCGCGACACTCCCACCCGTCCGGCCGTGGACGAGCTCCGGGCCGCGGCCGCCGGGATCTCCACCGCCCTCGCGGCCCGGCGCCCCTGAGTCGCGGACCCGGTGCCCGTCACTCCGGGAGACGGTCCGGCTCGTCGTCCCAGGCCATGGACAACATCCTCCAGCCCGTCAGGGTCCGGAGGAACTGGGTGGTCTTGTGACCGTGTCCCTCGAAGCGCGCTCCGTTCCGGACGCCGGACTTGCGGTATTCGGCGAACCGGTGCGCTACCGATCCGAAGATCTCCGTCCGCTCGGAGACCTCCCACTCGGAGAACTCCGTCAGCGTTCCGTCGGTGAGCATCTTCTGTCGCGGCTCGACGAACGCGTCCAGATCCATGATCACGGGGTCGTCTCCGGTGTTCGAGACGATGCTCCCCTCCGGGACGAACAACTCACGGATGATCCGCAGATCGGGCTTCCTTCCCCCGGTGTTGGTGAAGCAGTTCATGAACAGGCCCACCAACCGGTCGATCTCCGCCCGGTCGCCGGACACGGGCGCGGACCGGTCCTCCTCCGGCGGCCACTCATGGGCGAGGACGGACCACACCTCGCTGTCGTGCCGCAGTCCGCGGTGCGGATACCGCTGCCGGAGCACGCCCTCCCGGGACATGCCCAGACGGCGCGCGGACGCGATGCTGCGGGTGTTGCCGGAGGCCACCCACCACTCGACCCTGTGCATCCCGCGTTCGGTGAAGGCCCAGTCGATCAGCGCCCGGCACGCGCGGGTCACCAGACCGTGACCCCTCCCGGCCTCCTCCAGCCAGCAACCGAGCTCGCACACTCCTGAGGCGCTGTCGAAGCGGGTGAACATGACGCCGCCGACGAGCACGCCGTCCAGCCAGATCCCGTATATCCGGCCGCTGTCGGAGGACGCGAGGTCGGCGTAGCGCTGGAGGGTGGTCGCGGCCGTGGCCAGATCGGTGCTGCGCGACGCCCAGGGGATCCACGGGTCGACCAGAGGGCGGGCCCGGTCGATGTGCGCGAGGAACTCCGGCGCCTGCCAGGGTTCCAGAGGACGGAGCTGCGCGTGGTCGTCGAGCGGGTGGGTGAACACGGGGTTCCGCCTTCCAGGGGCAGCCAACCGGAGACGCCGGCAGGCACATGGCGACGAGGGTACATAACAAACGTTCGGTATGTAGAGTAGCGGCATGACGCCCCCCGCACCCGGAGACCACGACGCCCGTCGCAAGGACGTGTCCGAGGCGGTGTGGCGTGTCCTTGCCGCTAGAGGGTTCGGTGGTTTGACGCTGCGCGCCGTCGCGGCGGAGATGAGTGTCTCGACGGGCATGCTGACGCATTACTTCCCGAGCAAGCGGGCCCTCGTCACGCACGCGCTGGACCTGCTGGAGCAGGACACGGCGGAACGCCCGCGTCGGAAAGCTCCCGCCGACGGCCTGCCCGCCGTACGGGCCATGCTGCTCGACATCCTGCCGCTCACGCCGGCCGACACCGCCCGCAACCGCATCTGGGTCAGCTCCTGGGACCTCTCCCTCGCCGACGAGACGCTGGCCGCCCAACAGGGCGACCGGTACACGAGGTTGCGCGACCGCTTTCGCCCTCACCTCGAGACGGCCCGTGCCCTCGGGGAGGTCCCCCCGGACTCCGACACCGACCAACTGGCGGCTTCCGCGGTCGCCTTCGTCCATGGCCTCGTGGTCCAGGCCCTCTTCGACCCCGGACGGTTCTCCGAGGACGTGCAAATCACGATGGTCGACGCCTTCGTCGCCCGACTCGCGGCGTCAGGGCCCGTCAGCGCATAGGCCGATCGCACGCGGCTGTCCCTGACGTCTCCGCCGCCTGCCGCCTGCCGCCTGCCGCCTGCCGCCTGAAGCGGACCGGCGTGCCGACCCGTGACGGCGTCCATCGAGGAGATCTCCGCTGCAGTTCTCTTCTGCTCCGCCGGCCCGGCAGGGTGTTCCCCATGTCGTGATCACGGCCACGGTGAGCGGTTCCACCAGTGCGACCACGGTGGCGTGGACCCCGGGTGCAGGAGAACACGCGGGGTGGATGCCGATCAGGGACACCCCTGGGCGTATTTCTTGCGAGCGGTGCTGACACCGTAGGAGTCATGGGAGCAGAAAGGCTTCGAGGTGACGTTCGCCGACCGTCGGGTGCGGGAGGTGGACGGTGCGGCGGCAGCCGTTGCGGTGATCTTGGAGGGGCTGCCTGACGACGCTGTCCCGCCACCTCCGGGCTCGTGACAGGATCACACCGTCGGCTTGTCGAGCCTTCTCCAGCAGCTGAGCGCACACGCGAGTGAGGCGGACCATCGAGCAGTTGCCCTGGTGACCGCTCACCGACAGGCGGCCGAAGCCCTTCCCCGAGGTCAGCACCGACTCAATCATGTTGACCGCCCCGCCGAGTGGTGCTGGAGTCGGCGGGTGGACAGCATCCCCGCCAACAGGCGGCTCTGGAACCGGATCAGCGGCACCTACCAGCGGAAGCACGACCCGCGGATCGGCGCCGCACCGCGACTGTGGGGCATGTACTCCATCCCCGACGCGCACCTGGGCGCCCTGGGGGACGTCACCGGCAAGCGTGTCCTCGAACTCGGCTGCGGCGCGGGTCAGTGGTCCAGGGCGCTCGCTGCCGAGGGCGCCGACGTGGTCGGGATCGACCTGTCCGAATCCCAACTCGCAGCGGCGACGCGGGCGATGGGGGCCACCCGCTATCCGCTGGTGCAGGGCGCCGCCGAACGACTGCCCTTCGCCGCCGGCAGCTTCGACCTGGTGTTCTGCGACTTCGGGGGACTCAGTTGGGCGCCCCCTCACCTGGTCGTCCCACAGGCCGCACGCGTCCTGGCCCGCGGCGGACGCCTGGTGTTCAACGTCGCCAGCCCGTGGTTCGAGGTCTGCTACGACGAAGCCGCCGCCCGCGTGACCACGACGCTCCAGAAGGACTACTTCGGGCTGGACGCCGTCGCCGAAGGCGACGGCGCGACCAGCTATCAGCTCACCTACGGCGAGTGGGTCAGGGTCCTGCGTGCTGCGGGCCTCGTCATCGACGACCTGATCGAGGCGCGGCCCGGACCCGGGACACCCAACGGCTACAACGAGACCGACCCGCCCGACTGGGCGCACCGCTGGCCGGCGGAGCTTCTCTGGACGACGCACAAGCCGTGAGATCCCCCGCGCCGACACGAGAAGGCGTCCGTCCACCTACCGCGCCCGGTTCCCGTTCAACGGGAAACCCCGTCGTCAGCCGGGCCGCCGTGGGGCGAGACTCCTGCCATCCGTCCGCCGCGAAGGAGACGCCATGCACGTACGCACCCGTGTCGCGATCATCGGCGCAGGCCCCGCCGGCCTGCTGCTGGCCCACCTGCTCGACCGGCAGGGCATCGAGGCGGTCGTGATCGACTCCCGCAGCCGTGAGGAGATCGAGAGCACGATCCGGGCCGGCATTCTCGAGCAGGGGACGGTGGAGGTCCTCGACCGGACCGGGGCCTCGGACCGGGTGCTGCGCGTCGGGCAGAGGCACGAGGGCGTCGAGCTGCGTTTCGACGGGGAGGGCCACCGGATCGACTTCACGGAGAGCGTCGGCCGCGCGGTGTGGCTCTACCCGCAGCACGAGGTGCTGAAGGACCTGATCGCCGCACGGCTCGCCGCCGGCCAGGATCTGCGGTTCGGGGTGACCGCCGAGCGTGTCGAGGACGCGGAGACCGACCGGCCCCGGGTGGTCGCCCGGGACGCCGAGGGCGGCCGGGTGGAGATCGAGGCCGAGGTGGTGGTCGGCGCGGACGGCTCCCGCGGGGTCGCGCGCGAGGCCGTGAGCGGCGCGTACGGCGGGCATTTCCGGGAGTACCCCTTCGCCTGGTTCGGCATCCTGTGCGAGGCGCCGCCCAGCTCCGAGGAGCTGATCTACAGCAACTCGCCGGACGGTTTCGCGCTGATCAGCCGTCGCAGCGCCGAGGTGCAGCGGATGTACTTCCAGTGCGACCCGCAGGCCGATCCCGCAGCGTACACCGAGGAGCAGTTGTGGCGGATCCTGCAGTCGCGCGTCCCCGGCACCACGCTCAAGGAGGGGCGCGTCTTCCAGCGTGACGTGCTGCGCTTCCGCAGCTTCGTCGCGCACGAGATGCGCCGTGGCCGGGTCGTCCTGGTCGGCGACGCGGCCCACACCGTGCCGCCCACCGGCGCCAAGGGCATGAACCTGGCCGTGGCCGACGTCGTCCTGCTCACCGACGCCCTGCGCGCGCTGCTGCGGGACCGGGACGCGAGCCTGCTGGACGCCTTCCCGCGGACCGCTCTGGACCGCATCTGGAAGGCGCAGCACTTCTCCTGGTGGATGACGAGCATGCTCCATCTCCAGCCGGGCGCCGATGAGTTCGACCGCCTGCGGCAGCTCGGCGAGCTGCGCTCGGTCGTCGGGTCGGCGGCGGGGCGTGCCTACCTCTCCGAGGCGTACACCGGCTGGCCGCTGCCGCCGACCGCGGCCGACCTGTAGAGGTGTCAGGCGGCGCGTCGCAGCCTGTAGTAGGTCATGCCGGTGGCGTCGGCGGGGGCGGGCCGGCCCTGCGGGTCGGTGACGCCCGCCACGGTCAGCCCGGCCGTCGTGACCAGCTCCGTGAACACGTCGCGGGAGTACCAGTGGAGGACCCACGGCCGCTCGGAGACGGCGTGGTCGGAGCCGAGCCGGCGCTCGTAGCGCAGCAGCGCCGTCTGCGTGCGTGCCGTCTCGTCCCGGTGCTCGGAGACGACCGACACACTCAGTTCGGCGCCGTCGGGGGCGGTGGTCGTCCGCACCAGGCCGATCTGTCCGGCCGGGGTGGGGCCGGGCGCGAACAGGGGCACCAGGACGGTGCCGTCGTCGAGCAGGTGCGCGCGGATGCCGCGGAGTGCGGCGAGCGCCGTCGCGTCGTCCGGGAGCAGGGTGAAGGTGGGCCCGGCGAGGAAGACCGACCGGTAGCGGCGGGGCAGGTCGAGCTCCTCCATCCGCTGGTGGTGGACGGTCACGGTGAGCCCCTGCTGGTCCGCCCCGCGCCGGAGGCGCTCCAGCATGTCGGCGGAGGAGTCGACGCCGTCGACGTCCAGGCCGCGACGGCGCAGTTCGAGCAGCGGGTCGCCGTCGCCGCACCCCAGCTCCAGCGCGGGAAGGCCGGCTTCCTCGACGAAGGCGGCGTAGGTCCGCGGGTCGTGGGAGGAGGATTTCAGCGGACCGTAGATGTCGGCGACGATGCCCGTGTAGAACTCGGCAGGATCCATGCCGGCGGACCCTATGCGGTCGACCGACCTGCCGTCATGGGGATTTACCGCGCCGGTCGGCCGGTCCCGAGGACGCGCTCCAGCCGGGTGACGGCGTGGGCGCGGTGTCGGTCGAGCAGGCGGAGGGCCTCGTCGGTGTCGCCTGCGCGCAGGGCGTCGAGGACGGTGCGGTGTTCGTGCACGACGCGTTCCCGGTTGGCGGGTTCCGCGTAGTACAGGGAGCGGTAGGCGTCGGTGGAGTCCCACAGCGTGCCGATCAGCCGGACCAGGCGGGGCATGCGGGACGCCTCGAAGAGGGCGAAGTGGAAGCGGCGGTTGGCGGCCGCCATCGCCGTGACGTCCCCGGTCCCGCCGGTCCGTTCCACCTCGGTCTGGGCCCGCTCCAGCGTCGCGAGCAGACCGGCGTCGGTCCTGGCCGCCGCCTGCCGGACGGCCTCCGCCTCCAGCAGTTCGCGGATCCGGTACACCTCCCGCAGGTCGTCGAGGGACAGCTCGGTCACGAAGTAGCCCCGGTGCACCTTGTGTTCGACGAGTCCTTCGCCCTCCAGGATCTTCAGGGCCTCCCGCAGCGGGACCCGGCTGACCTCCAGGCGGGCGGCCAGGGCGTCCTGCCGGATCGGAGCGCCGGGCCGGAGCTCACCTCCGGTGATGGCGCTCCGCAGTTCCGCCAGCACGTACTGCTGAGCGGTCGGGGGCCTCCTGCGCTGCACAGCGCCGTTCGTCACGGGCACCTCTTCCTCGTGGCCGGAGTGGCCGGAGTGGCCGGACCCACACTGGATCCAAAATCCGATGCAAGGTTAACTGAGGGCCGCACCCCGCCCGCCGCGCGTGTACCACGGAGGCCAGGAATGACCAGTTCGCCCGTCCACCCCTTCGATCTCGTCGCCGTCGACGGCCTGCTGAGCGACGAGGAGCGCGAGATCCAGCGGACCGTACGGGCTCTGGGCGAGCGGGAGTTGCGTCCGCACGTGGCCGACTGGTTCGAGGAGGGCGAGATCCCCGCCCGCGAGTTGGCCCGGCTGCTCGGCAAGCTCGGCGTGCTCGGCATGCATCTGGAGGGCTACGGCTGCGCAGGGGCCGGCGCGGTCTCCTACGGTCTGGCCTGTCTCGAGCTGGAGGCCGTCGACTCGGGGCTGCGGAGTCTGGTGTCGGTGCAGGGCTCGCTGGCGATGTACGCGATCCACGCGTACGGCTCCGAGGAGCAGCGGCGGCAGTGGCTGCCCGGGATGGCGGCCGGCGAGAAGATCGGCTGCTTCGGCCTCACCGAGCCCGACGCGGGCTCCGACCCCGGCGCCATGCGCACCCGGGCGCGGCGCGACGGCTCCGACTGGATCCTCGACGGCGCCAAGATGTGGATCACCAACGCCTCGGTGGCCGACGTCGCCGTGGTGTGGGCCCGCACCGACGAGGGGGTGCGGGGTTTCGTCGTCCCGGCCGGCACGCCTGGTCTCTCCGCGCCCGAGATCCGGCGCAAGCTCTCGCTGCGCGCCAGTGTGACCGGCGAACTCGTCCTCGACGGGGTCCGGTTGCCCGCCGACGCGATGCTGCCCGGCGCCCGCGGCCTGTCCGGCCCGCTCGGCTGTCTCAACGAGGCCCGCTTCGGCATCGTCTTCGGCGCGATCGGCGCGGCCCGCGACTGTCTGGAGACCGCGCTCTCCTACGCCGCCGACCGCACCGTCTTCGGCCGGTCCCTCGCCTCCTACCAGCTCACCCAGCAGAAGCTCGCCGACATGGCGCTGGAGCTCGACAAGGGCATGCTGCTCGCGCTGCGGCTCGGCCGCCTCAAGGAGGAGGGCCGTCTCACGCCCGAGCAGGTCAGCGTCGGCAAGCTGAACAACGTCCGCGAGGCCATCGCCATCGCGCGGGAGTGCCGCACGATCCTGGGCGCCAACGGCGTCACCCTGGAGTACCCGGTGCTCCGGCACGCCAACAACCTCGAGTCGGTGCTGACCTACGAGGGCACCAGCGAGGTCCACAGCCTGGTCATCGGCAAGGCCCTCACCGGCGAGGCCGCCTTCCGCTGAGGCCGTGCCCTCCCCCGGCCGGGATCTGTTTGAACGGGCGACAGTTGAACCGAGCACCATGCCGTCCGGGCAGGAAGATCCCGGTCCGCCGCGCGCACGATGAAAGAGGGGACGACAAGGCGAGGCAGCGGTCATGCCCATCGGGGACGCAGATCGACCCGCGAGGCGGCCCGGCTCTCCGGCATGCAGGACTTCCTGCTCCGCGAGAGCACGGCCGGCCCGGGCGAGCTGGCCTCGGAACCGGACGCGCTGGAGGCGGCGTCGCCGTTCAACTGCGAGCACGTGGTGCCCCAGTCCTGGTTCGCCAAGCGTGAGCCGATGCGGGGCGACCTGCACCACCTGTTCGCCTGCGAGGCAGGGTGCAACAGCTTCCGGGGCAACATCCCCTACCAGGACTTCCCCGACTTCGAGGAGGTCGTGCGGGAGGACTGCGGCCTGCGCGAGGCGGGCGCTTCGAGCCGGTGCACGGGAAGGGGGCCGTCGCCCGGGCGACGCTGTACTTCCTGCTGCGCTGTCCGGGCCTGGTGGGCGAGAGCGGGGAGTTCCCCCGGAGCCGGCTGCCCGTGCCGCTGGCCTGGCACGAGCGTGAGCCGGTGGACGAGTACGAACGCCACCGCAACGCGGCCGTCGCCGAGATTCAGGGCAACCGCAATCCGCTGACGGACCACCCGGAGTGGGCACGGGAGATCGACTTCTCGAACGTGTGGGCCTGACCCCGCCGCACGCCGTCGCTCCCCTCCCCCGCCGCACGCCAACCGGAACGGGACGCCGCATCGGCCCCTGCCCGGGGGAGCGGGCAGGGGCCGACGACCCGGTGTTCGTACTGGTCTCAGCCGGTGGCGCCGACGAGCGGTTCGTGGGTGGGGCCGGCGCCGGGATCGTCGTCGCCACCGGGGCCGACCGCCCGGGTGATCTCGTCGGCGTCGGCGCTGGGCTCGGGGAACAGCAGGCCGATGCCGACGAAGAGGACCAGGGAGGTCAGCAGCGGGGTGGCGACCGTGAGGGTCTGGTCCGTGCCGCTCCCGGGCCAGTACTTCACCGCGACGTACCCGAGGAGACCGCAGGCCCAGGAGACCAGGGCCGCCCAGGGCCCGCAGCGGCGGAAGGCCGGGAGGAGCCCGAGGAGCATCGGGATGGAGATGGGGCCCATCACGGCGGCGACCAGGGCGACGATGATGCCGAGCGGACCGCCCAGCGCCTCGGCCTGCAGGGCGACGGCCATGCTCGCGCCGATGAACACGACCGTGCAGACGCGCCCGGCGAGCAGGCCCGTCCGTGGGTCGAAGGCGCGGGCGCGCCTGCTGACGGCGGGCAGGATGTCGCGGACCACGACGGAGGAGATGGCGTTGGCGTCGGAGGACGCCATGGCCATGGTGTGGGAGAACATGCCGGCGACGGTCAGGCCGACGAGGCCGGCGGGCAGCAGGTCCTGCGCCATCAGCGCGTAGACCTGCTCGGGCTTCTCGAGGTTCGGCATGATCACGGGGCCGAGCACGGACGGGAAGAGGATGATGGCCGGCCATATCAGGTAGAGCGACGCGGAGAGCAGCGCCGAACGCTTCGCGGCGGGCGGCGAGTTGGTGGCCATGTAGCGCTGGGCCAGGTTCCACATGCCGCCGTTGTACTCGAAGAGCTTGATGACGACGTAGGCGGTGAGGAAGCCGGCCGTGTACGGGCCGACCAGCGGCTCGGTGTGTCCGTCGGGCAACTTGTCAAGGGCGGTGCCCAGTTGGCCGAGGCCGCCGATCTGGTCGATGACGACCCACAGCATGGTGAGGGCGGCGATGCCCTGGATGACGAACTGGCCGAAGTCGGTGAGGGCGTCCGCCCAGAGGCCGCCGACGGTGCAGTAGACGAGCGTGACCAGGCCGGTGACCAGGATGCCGACGGGGAGGCTGAGGCCGGTGAAGACGTTCAGCAGGATCGCCGCGGAGGCCCACTTGGCGGCGACGTCGAACACCTTGAGCAGGGTGCCGCTCCAGGCCAGCGCCTGCTGGGTGGGCACGTTGTAGCGCCGGGCGAGGTACTCCAGCGGCGAGGCCACGTCGTACTTGATGCGCAGCCGGTTCCAGCGGGGGGCGAAGACGAAGGCGCCGACAGCGGTGGAGAGGGCCAGCGGTACGAACGCCCATATGTAGATGGTGAAGCCGTAGCTGTAGGCGACGGCGGCGTAGGCGACGAACACCGCCGCGCTGTAGCCCGACATGTGGTGCGAGATGCCCGACAGCCACCACGGCATGCGCCCGCCGCTGGTGAAGAAGTCGCTGACGGTGGTGATGCGCCGGTGCGACCAGAATCCGATGAGCAGCATCACCAGGAAGTAGCCCGCCAGGGCCACCCAGTCCGGCCAAGCCATACGAACTCCTCGATGTCGGAGCGAACGCGGCGATCCGCGCGGTCGCGAGCGGTGGGGGGATTCGGCGACGAGCAGGAGGAACGGACGAGCGAGTGCACCTCGCGCGAGTCCACGTATGTAGACTGAGTCTTCATTCATGCCGTGAATTCGCGTGCAGGCTATTGCCGCGCACAGGGGCGGTCAATCGATGCGTCGATGTTTCGGAGGGTTTCGTTGGCACGGGAGGAAGAGTCCGGGCGTGGACCGGTGAAGTCGGCGGAGCGGACCGTGCGGATCATGGAGGCGCTGGCCTCCTCGCCCGAGCGGCTCACGCTGGGCAGGCTGCGGGAACTGACGGGGTATCCGCGCTCCAGCCTGTACGCGCTGCTGCGCACGCTGGCCGGGATGAAGTGGATCGAGTCGGAGGACGGCGGGGAGTCCGCGGCCTACGGGATCGGCCCTCGGGCCCTGTTGTGCGGGACGGCCTACCTGGACCGCGATCCGGCGCTGCCGCACGCGGTGCGCCAGATCGAGCGCCTCCGGGCGGACGTCGGGTACACCACGCACTACGCGCGCCTGGACGAGGCCCGGGTGATCTACCTGGCGACCCGTGAGGCCACCGACTCACGGCGTCTGACCTCCCGGGTGGGGCGCCAACTCCCGGCGCACGCCACCGCGTTGGGCAAGGCGCTGATGGCGGAGCTGACGGCGCGGGAGGTGGACGCGCTGCTCCCGGAGCCGCTGGAGGCGCTGACGCCGCACACCGTGACCCGGCGCCCGGAACTGGCCGACGAGCTGGACGGCGTGCGGGCGCGCGGCTGGTCGCTGGAGAACGAGCAGAACACGCCGGGGCTGTGCTGCGTGGCCGCGGCGGTGCCGTACCGCATCCCCGCGACGGACGCGATCAGTTGCTCGATCCCGCTGGACCACGCCTCGGACCAGGAGATCGCCCGGGTCTCGGAGGCGGTGCTGCACCATCGGTCCGAGCTGGCGGGCACGCTGCGGCGGGAGGGGATCCGCTGAGCCGTGGCAGGACGCCGCGGGGGCACGGCGCGCCGCGCCCCCGCGAGGTCAGGTGGCGTCAGCCTTCGTGGGGCGAGGCGCCGACTGCCCGGTTCACCAGCGCGGCACCTTCTTCTCGTAGGCGGGATCGACGCTCCGCATGTAGCCGGTGTCGTCGCGGTCCCGCAGTCCGCAGGCGAGGTACTGCTCGTGCAGCCGGGCCAGTTCGTCCCGGTCGAGCTCGACCCCGAGCCCCGGGCCGGTGGGCACGGCCACCGACCCGTCCTCGAACGCCAGCGCGCCGGGGGCGATCACGTCCTCGTCCTTCCACGGCCAGTGGGTGTCGCAGGCGTACGTGAGGTTGGGCGTGGCGGCGGCCAGGTGGGTCATGGCGGCGAGGCTGATGCCGAGGTGCGAGTTGGAGTGCATGGACAGGCCCAGGCCGAAGGTGTCGCAGATGCCGGCGAGCACGCCCGAGCGCCGCAGGCCGCCCCAGTAGTGGTGGTCGGAGAGCACGACCTGCACGGCGTCGCGGGCGACGGCGGGGGCCACCTCCTCGAAGGAGACCACGCACATGTTGGTGGCCAGCGGCATCGACGCCTGACGCGCCACCGCCGCCATGCCCTCCTGTCCCGGGGTGGGGTCCTCCAGGTACTCGAGGACGCCGTCGAGCTCCCGGGCCACCCGCAGGGAGGTCTCCACGGTCCAGGCGGCGTTGGGGTCGATCCGCAGTGGAAGGGCGGGGAACGCCGCGCGCAGGGCGTGGACGGTGTCGATCTCCCTGTCCGGCGGGAGCACTCCCCCTTTGAGCTTGAGCGCCGTGAAGCCGTAGTCGTCGACCATGCGGCGGGCCTGGGCGACGATGCCGTCCGCGTCCAGCGCCTCGCCCCACGCGTCGGGCGCGGCGCCCGGGTGCGCGGCCCACTTGTAGAAGAGGTAGGCGCTGAAGGGGACCCGCTCGCGGACCGCGCCGCCCAGCAGGTCGCTGACCGGGCGTCCGGCGGCCTGGCCCTGGACGTCGAGGCAGGCGACCTCGAAGGGCGAGAAGACCCGGTCGACGGTGCTGCTGGTGGTGATCATCCCGGTGAGGCCGTGTCCGTCGCTGCCGGTGTCGCCGTCGAGCGCCCGCGCGACCGCGGCACGGACGGCGCCGAGGTGATGGACGTCCAGACCGGTGAGCGCCTCGGCCGCGGTGCGCAGGCGGCGCAGGTGCCCGGAGTCGGCGTAGGTCTCGCCGAGGCCGGTGAGCCCCTGGTCGGTGTGGACCTCCAGGACGGCCCGCAGTGCGTACGGTTCGTGGACGCCGACGGCGTTGAGCAGCGGCGGGTCGCGGAAGGCGACGGGGGTGACGGTGACGGAGGTGATCCGTATCGCGTCGCTCACCGGACGGCCTCCTTCCCGGAGCGCGCGGCGATCTCCAGCCCGGCGTCGACGATACGGCGCAGGCGCTCGAGGTGCTGGGGCGCCGGGTCGGTCAGCGGCGGCCGGACGCCGCCGACGTCCTGGCCGCGCAGCGCCATGGCGGCCTTGATCAGGGAGACGGCGTAGCCGGGCACCCGGTCGCGCAGCGCCACCAGCGGGTGGAAGAAGTCGCGCAGCAGGAGGTCGCGGGTGTCGTCGTCGCCGGTGGTGACGGCGCGGTGGAACGCGTGCGAGATCTCCGGCGCGAAGCAGAACACGGCCGAGGAGTAGAGCTGGACGCCGATGCCGCGATAGGCCGGGACGGTCACCTCGGCGGTGGGCATGCCGTTGAAGAACTGGAACGGCTTGTCGCGGCCTGTCAGGGCGGAGCGGACCGCCAGCACGGTGCGGGAGAGCCGGTCGAGGTCGCCGACGCCGTCCTTGAAACCGACGACCTTCTCCAGCCGCGCCACCTCGGCCGCCGCCTCGGGGGTGAAGCGCGCGTTGGACCGGTTGTAGACGATCAGCGGCAGGTCGCTCGCGGCGGCCACCTGCCGGGTGTAGGCGACCAGGCCCGCGGGCGGGGACTCGACCAGGTAGGGCGGGAGCAGCAGCAGGCCGTCGGCCCCGGCCTCCTGGGCGATGAGGGAGAAGCGCCGGGCCAGCGGCAGCGGTCCGCCGGTGCCGGCGAACACGGGGACGCGGCCGGCCGTCGTCTCCACCGCGGTGCGGACGACCTCGCCGTACTCCTCGGGGTCCAGGGCGTGGAACTCCCCCGTGCCGCACGCGGCGAAGACGCCTCCGGGCCGGGCGTCGAGTCCGCGCCCGACGTGTTCGGCGAGCGCCGCCTTGTCGATGTGTCCGGCCCTCGCGAAGGGGGTCACCGGGAAGAACAGTACGCCGTCGAACATCGGCACCTCGGGGCTCCTGATGTCTACATATGTGGACGCCATCTTCATTTGCGAACTGCCGCCTGAACTGTAGGTCGCGGTCCGACGACCGGTCAAGGCGGTGACCGCAGGGTGATCACGGGAGCCGGCCCGGGGCCCTCGTGGGCCCCGAAAAGCATTCGCGGTCCCGCCCGTTGATTCTCTTTTCATGATTCGCAACTCAGCGTTCAACCATTGCCCAAGGCTTTTCCGGAAACCCTCTCCCGCGGTGCACAGGACCCCTGATTCGGCCGAAAATTGTGCACCAGGCCCCTGCCTTCGACTCATGCTGCTGGCATAGTCTCCTGATCCCGCCACTTGAGGCCCGGGCTGCTTCCGCGCAGTGCTTCCCTGCGGCCGTGGATCCGAAGGAAACGACACATGCTCGAAGGGTTCCGATTTCTCTCGATCACCGAAGTCCCACCGAAGGAAGTGAAGGAGGGCATCACCGCGAAGATCCTCAAGGAAGGCACGGCGGAGGACCCGTCGGTCTTCATGGAACTGACCTTCGCCCCGGGTGCGGCGTTCGGCAGGGACGAGCACGCCGAGCTGGAGATCCTGCACGTCCTGGAGGGCGAGTTCAGCGACGGTGACGCCGTTCACGGCCCGGGCACCGTGATTATCGGGCATCCTGGTTCGGTGCATTTTCCGGCGTCCTCGTCGGGTTGCCGGGTGCTCGCCTTCCATCCTCAGGGCTGATCCCCGGTCCGGCCGTCCGTGAAAGCGGGCGGTGGTCCGATCAGTTCCTCCCGGACGAAGATCGAAAGGTCCGGGACCGCCGCACACGCTCCGGAGAAGTGATCGCCGGCGAGGCCCGGCATCGCGTCCCCGCGGGCGACGTCGAAAACTCCTGGTCGATTGGCGATAACGCGTGCTCGATTACACGGACTTGGTCATCGGAGCGTCGTCCGCGCTCGGCTCGGCGATCGTGGTGTGGTCGGCGTGCCTGCCGGGCAGGCGGCGCGTCGCACGGGAACTGGACGAGGCCTTGGCGGCCGCTCGGGAGAAGGCCGAGGCCGCCGAGCTCGCCCGGCAGGAGCAGGGCCGGCACTGGCAGTACGCCCAGCAGGTGATCAGCGAGCTGGAGAGCCTGGTGGAGCGGCGACTCCCCCAGGTGGTGCAGGAACTGGAGGGTGTGCGGGTGCCGGCCACGGCCGGACTCGCGCACCCTGCCGTGTTCGAGGGCACCGAGGTGGCCGGCTACCTCACGGCCGCCGAGGGGCTGGTCCGCGGCGCGGGCGACGTCGTCCGGCGCGGCGTGGAGGAGTCCGCGCGCGGGGCCCTCCGCGGCATCGCGGAGGAGGTCCAGGCGGCCCTGACCCACGCCCAGGCCGACATCGACGACGGTCTCGACGACCTGGAGCTCACCGGCGGCGGCGTGTACGCCGGGGCGAAGGACGTGCGCTCCATCCTCACCAAGGTCGACCACAGCGTCACCATGGGCGTCCACAGCGTGCAGCGGCTGCGGATCCTCACCGACTCCTGGCCGGGCGTGCAGCGGGCGAGCTGCACGGTGGCGGAGATCGTGGAGAGCGCCCGCGGCCGCATCCGGCACAGCAGCGCCGTCGACTACGCGTACCACGTGGACACCGGCGAGATCGTCGTCGACGGCCTGATCGTGGAACCGGCCATCGTCGCCCTGACCGAGCTGCTGGCCAACGCGACGGCCTACTCCGGAGGCACGGTCGCGGTCCACGTGCAGCGGGTGCCCAACGGGATCCGGTTCTCGGTGGAGGACCAGGGCCTCGGCATGGCCCCGCTTCAGCTCGAGGAGGCGGAACGTTCCCTCTCCGCCGGCGGGGCCTGGGTGACGGACCTGGCGGAGCCCGGGCGGCTCGGATTCCTGGTGGTGGGACGGCTGATGGCCGAGTACGGGCTGCGGGCGGGCCTCTCGCCGTCCGCCGCCGGCGGGATGCGCGCCGACCTCCTCGTCCCGGACGCCCACCTGCAGGAGGAGGTCCCGCAGGAGCCCGCCTCCGCGGGCGGCCTGCGGCACGCGGTGCGGCCGGAGTTCCCCGGCGGCCTGCGGCCCCCGGCGGTCCCCGGTCCCCGCGCGCCGATGGCCGCCCTCGCCCCGCCCGCCGACGCCTGGACCGCCGGCACCCGGGCCTCCGACGCCTGGGCCGCGACGCCCCCGCCGCCCGCCACCGCACCTGTCACCGCACCCGCACCCGCTCCTGCGCCGGCCCCCGCCTCCACCTCCGCCCGCCTGACGCCCGCCCAGCACAACGGGGCGTACCAGGCACAGACCCCGCGACTGCCCGACCCCTCCCACGGGTTCGGCGCGCCCGCCCCCGCCGCACCAGAGCTCCCCGTCCTCCCGAAACGACAGCCGCGCGCCCCCCGCCGCCATGCCGCGCCGTCGCCGCGGTCCCACGCCGCCCTTCCCGACCCCGAGACGTTCACCGCGGACCTGGGACGGGTGATGGACACCCTGATGGAGGGCTACGGCGACGGCACGAACGACCAAGGAGCCTGAGATGTCCGAGTACACCCATGCAACCGCCGACACCGTCGACATGGCGCCCCAGCTCAACACCCTGCTCGGCGACGGGGTCACCGGCGCCGTGCTGTTCTCCAGCGACGGGATGATGCTCACCCACACCGACGGGATCCCCCGGGACACCGCCGAGAAGCTCAGCGCGGCCTTCAGCGGACTGGCGTCGCTGCACACCTCGGTCTTCCTGGAGTTCTCCGGCAGTCGTCCCGACCAGATGCGGATGAAGTACAACATCATCGACTTCACCGAGATGACGGTGGCGGTCCTGTCGGCCGGACGGAACACCGGTCTGGCGGTGGCCGTGGAGGGCGACCGGTCGCCACGGGTGCAGGCCGCGATCGGCAAGAGCCTCAAGCTGATCAAAGGGCTCGGCTCGTACCTGGAGGCCCGCGAACGGCAGCTCACAGCCGGGCAATGAGCGGCGGACCGGCAGCCGGCGGGCACACCCGACGTGGGGTGGTCCGCTCGCACACCGTCATCCCCCTCGCCGAGGACGAGCCCTCCGGCGAGGTGGACCGGGCCGGCGTGGACGAGGTCCCGGAGCCCCCGCGGCTGCGCACCGACCACGCCACCCTCCTCTCGCTCGCCCCGACCGCGCCGCGGGCCGGCCTGGGCGTGCAGGCCCACCGGGTGCTGGCGCTGTGCGCGCCGGGAGTGGTGTCGGTGGCCGAGGTGGCGGCCCACCTGGAGATGCCCGGCGGGGTGGTCCGCGTGCTGGTGACCGACCTGGTGACCCGGGGGAACCTGCTGGCGGCCGACCCGTTCGTCCCGCAGGCACAGCCGCACGAGAAAGAATTCCTGGAACGGATACTCGATGGCCTTCAGCGACTCTAGACGTCCGCACTACCTGCCTCCGGGGTCCACCTCCGTGAAGATCGTGGTGCTCGGCGCCTTCGGCGTCGGCAAGACGACCCTCGTGGAGACGGTCTCCGAGATCCGGCCGCTGCGCACCGAGGAACGGCTCAGCCAGGCGGGGCAGATGGTCGACGACCTGCCGACCGCGGCCAAGACGACCACCACGGTCGCCATGGACTTCGGACGGCGCACGCTGGCGGGCGGCATCGTCGTCTACATGTTCGGCGCGCCCGGACAGCCCCGCTTCGCCGACATGATCCGTTCCCTGCTCAACGGCGCGCTGGGCGGCATCGTCCTCGTCGACACGCGGCACGTGGACGCCTGTTACGAGTCGATCGGTCTGCTCGAGGAGGCCGGCCTGCCGTACGTCATCGCGATCAACGACTTCCCCCAGGCGCCCGTGTACCCCGAACCGGTCCTGCGGGACGCGCTGAGCCTGCCCGACGACCGGCCGATGATCCGGATCGACGCGCGGGCCCGCGAATCCGCGAAGCAGTCCCTGATCGCCCTGGTCAAGGACGTCCTGAGTCCCAAGGAGATCCAGGTGCGATGACGACTTCCGCGGGTGTCCCCCGACTTCACGGCACGGCCCTGGACGAACAGGACCTGTACGCGCATCTTCGGTCGCAGGGCCCGGTGGCCTGGGCGGAGATCGCCGACGGCATCCACGTCCTGGTGGTGACGGGCTGGCAGGCGGCCCGGGAGGTGCTGACCGGCCCCTCCTTCCGCAAGGACCCGGGCCACTGGGAGGCGCTGAACCGCGGCGTGGTCCCCTCCCGTCTGACCTATCTGGCCACGCCCGGACTGCACCACAGCGACGGCGAGCGGCACGAGCGGCTGCGGCGCGCGGTGGGCGACTGCCTGGCCTCGGTCAACCTGCACGCGGTCCGCGAGACTGTGCAGCGGCACGCTCGGGACCTGATCGAGGACGTGGCCGAACGCGGCCACCTGGACCTGATGGCCGAGTACGCGGACCGGGTGGTGGCCCGGACCATGACCGGACTGGCCGGTCTTCCGCCCGAACTTGCCGACCGGGTACGGGCGGCCACCGACCGGCTCGCCGACGCCCAGCCGGACGCCACCACCGCGTGGTGGGACCTGTACGGCATGGTCCAGGAGGTGCTCGACGAGAAACGGGAGCACCCGGCCCGCGACTTCGCGTCCTGGCTGCTGGCGCACCCCGCCGGTCTCAGCGACGACGAGGTGTGCCACCAGGTGATCGCCCTGATCATCCTGGGCGCGGCGCCCACCGCGGCCTGGATCGGCACCACCCTGCACGCCCTGGTCGCCGACCCGGCCTACGCGACCCGGCTGATCGGCGGTTCGGTGACCGTGCGGGCGGCGCTCACCGAGACCCTCTCGCGCCGCTGCCCGGCCGCCACCATGTCCGCCTACTACGCGGTGAGCCCCACCGTGCTGCACGGGGTGCACGTCCCGCCGGGCATCCCCGTGCTGATCCACCACGCGGCCACCGGCGTCGATCCCCACCGCCCCGGGGACGGCGGCGCGCACGACCGCAGTCACCTCGCCTGGTCCGCGGGGGTCCACCAGTGCCCGGCGCCCGGTCTGGCGACCACCATCGCGGAGGCCGCGACCGAGACGGCCGTCGACATGCTCTGGGACCTGACCGCCCCGATCACCGCGGTCGCCCGGCGGCCCAGCCCGTTCCGCGCCTGCCCTGCCCACGTGGGGGTGCTGTTCTCCACCACGCGCAAAGGCAGAAGAAACCTTTCGACTTGGCGCGACGGACGCGACGTACGCCCCAGCGACGAGGAGTGAGACAGGCACATGTTGACCGTCCGAGATTTACCGGCGTTCCCCGAACTCGGCATCACCGCGTGCCATGTCGGGGACGACCGGGAAGTGCAGTCCGCGCAGGTGCTGTCCGACACCGACTGGATCAGGTCGAACATCGCCCACGCGCTGATCGTCACGCACAGCAGATACCTGGAGGACGCCGAACGGATCATGTTCACCCTCTCGGCCGGCGGCGCGGCGGCGCTGGTGGTGTCCGGGGCGACCCCCGACACCCTCGCCCCGGCCCTGCGGGACACCGCGGCCCAGCACCGGCTGCCGCTGCTGACCACCTCGCACTCGCTCAGCGACTGGAAGGCGTTGCTGACCCACCGCGTCGCCGAGCTGTGCGTGACCGCCGCCCGGCGGCACGCCGCGCGGCTGGGCACCCTGCTCGACCAGCTCGCGCACCCGCGGGCCGACACCGTCACCGGGGTCGCCGAGTACCTCGCGGAGGAGCTGCCCGGCAGCGTCGTCGTGCGGGACGCCGGCGGGGTGCGGGCGGCGGCCCCGCCCGCCGCGCCGGTCACCCTGGCGGCCGCGCTGGAGCACCCCGACCAGCCGCGGCAGGCGCTCGACGGGCTGCACGTCTCCTCGGTGCCGCTGGGCGCGCAGGGCGCGCTGGTGGTCGGCACCCCGAGACCGCTGGGACAGGCCGAGACCGAGCTCGCCACCTGCGCCGCCAAGGTGCTCACCGTCGCCATGCCCGGCGGACAGCGCTCCGACGACCTGGTGGTCTCCGACGCGGTCCGCCAGGTGCGGCTGTCGGCGTTCCAGCTGCTGATGACCGGGCACGCGGTCGACGCCCAGCGGGTCACCGCCTCGATCATGCCGGGCCTGCTGGACCCCACGCACGCCCAGGTCTACGTCGCCGACTGCGGGCGGGCCGGGCGGGCCCTGGTGATGGCGCAGGCCGACCGGCTCTTCGCGGGGCAGGCGCTCACCGTGGCCTGTCCGGCCTTCGACAACCACATCATCAGCGTCGTCCCGCTCGTCAAGGAGCAGGAGCACGAGCACACCGTGCGGCACCTGCTGGAGGTGTTCCGCACCGCGGGCGTGCACATCGGCGGCAGCCAGCCGCACGAGCTCAAGGCGGTGGGAGACGCCTACGACGAGGCCCTCGCCGCGCTCACCCGGGCCTCCCACTACCCCGAGCGGATCGTCATCGCCTCGCCGCGGCCGCCGGGCCTCGCCGACGTGCTGCCCGCCGAGGCCGCCCGGTCCTGGGCCTCCGCGCTGCTGCAGCCGATCCTCAGCACGGCCCGCATCCGGCAGCTCGAACTGACCGCGATGGCGCTGGAGTTCCGCACCACGGCGGCCTCGAAGGTGCTGGGCATGCACCGCAACACGCTGGCCCGGCGGGTCGCCCAGACCTGCGAGGCGGTGGGACTGGACCCGGAGCTCACCATGCACCGGATCGCCCTGTCCCTGGCGATCCAGGTGGTGCGGATGCACGGCACCGGGAGCGCGGCGGAGTCCGGCCCGCCGGCCACCCTGCACGACCTGCTGACCAGTCAGGAGGTCCGGGCCTGGGCCGACAAGACGCTGCGTCCCCTCGCCACCGACCGGCGCGACCTGGTCCGCACCCTGCGCGCGTGGGTGACCTGCGAGTTCCACGTCGACCAGGCCGCGGCCCGGGTCGGCATCGCGCCCAAGACGGTGCGCGCCCACATCCAGGCGGCGGAGCACCTGCTGGAGCGGGACTTCATCACCGGCATACCGCAGGACCTGATGGAGGACCACGGCGAGCACCGGCTCAGCGGCATCCGGCCGCTGACCTGTGCGATGTACGCCACCACTCCGCCGGGCGAGCCGTATCCGGCGCTGACGACGGTGGCGCGGGCGCCGCGGCCCGCGAACGCGTCCCCCTGGCCCGTGGAGGTGTCGTGAGCGGCGCGCAGGACAGCGGAGTACGGGTCAAGGAGCTGCTGGAGCGCCTGCGGTGGCACGCCGAGCACGTCGCGGCGGCCTGCGCCGCCCGTGACCGGCTGATGCTCCAGGCGCGGTACGAGGGCGCGGACGCCGTGGAGGTGGAGGAGGCGGCCGGACTGAGCCCCGCGCGGGCACGGGCCCTGGCCCGCGCCGCCGTGGTCCCCTCGCGGCTGTGGCCCGGCGCGCACCTGCGGGTGCCTCCGCAGCTGCTGGCGGACGACGAGGTGCTGCAGGCGGCGCTGACCGGGCTGTACGCCCGGCTGGTGGGCGTCGTGCCTCCCGAGGAGTGGAGCAGGGAGGAGCTCGAGGAGGAGCTCATGACCGGCGTGGCCC
Source organism: Streptomyces sp. NPDC002734 (assembly GCF_040295685.1). Lineage (NCBI taxonomy): Bacteria > Bacillati > Actinomycetota > Actinomycetes > Kitasatosporales > Streptomycetaceae > Streptomyces > Streptomyces sp. NPDC002734. The sequence continues at coordinate 44,961 of NZ_JBEOVU010000025.1, read as the reverse complement.
CGCGCATGCCGACGGGTCACCACTGGCGGCTGACCGTCGACGACGTCACCGGCGGCTTCGCCTACGGCGTCTGGCCGGAGAGCGTGGCCTGAGCGGCCGTGCGCGCCGGACACGACGGCGGCGGGCCGGAACGGCCGGGCGCCGGACACGGCGGAGGGCCCGGTCCCCCGACCGGGCCCTCCGCCGCCCGCACGGGCGGTCACACCGCGAGCAGTCCGCGCTCCGGGCCGGGCGGGATGGTGCGGGCCACGTGGGCGAGGCGGACGGACCAGGAGCCCTTGCCCTCACCCAGCGCCCTCTCGGCGAGCCGCAGGTACTGGACGTCGGAGGTGCCGGCCGGCGCGAGGATGTGGAACGCGTCCCGCACGTGCCGTTCCACCGCGCGGTCGGTGAACAGGCCCGCCGCCGCGTGGATCTCCATCGCCTGCCGGGCCGAGGTGATGGCGTACTCCGCGTTGACCGCCTTGGCGTTCATCATCTCCTCGTCGCACGGCATGCCGTGATCGAGCAGGCTGACCGCGTGGTACAGCGCGGTCCGGGCGGTCATCAGGCGGGACTGCATCTCGCCCAGCTTGATCTTGACGTTGGTCAGGTCCTTCAGCGGCCGGCCGTAGCGGATCCGCTCCGTGCAGAAGGCCGCGGTCTCCTCGACCACGGCCTGGTGGATGCCGAGCGACACAGCGGCGAGGTTGGGTCTGCCGTAGAGCGTGGAGGAGGAGTAGGCGACGTCCAGGCCCTGGCCCTCCTCGCCGAGCCGGTTCGCGGCCGGCACCCGGACGCCGTCGAGGACGATCTCCCCGAAGGAGAAGCCGTGGAGTCCCATGGACTCCTGCTGCGGGGCCAGGCGCACGCCCGGCCGCCTGGCCTCGACCAGGAAGGCGCTCAGCCCGCGCGATCCCGGACCGGTGCGCACCACCACGCCGTGCAGGTCCCCCACGTGGCTGTTGCCCACGTAGACCTTGCGGCCGGTGAGCACGTAGTCGCCGCCGTCCCGGACCGCGCTGCTGGTCATGCCGAGGACATGGCCGCCCGAGCCCGGCTCGGTCACGGCGATGGTGGGCAGGCACGCGCCCTTGGCTATCCGCGGCAGCCAGGCCGCGCGTTGGGCCGCGTCGCCGAAGTGAATGATTTTCGCGACGCCCAGAATGCTCGCCTGCGCCATCGCGCCCATCGCGCCGCAGACGCGGGAGAGTTCCTCAATGATCACGGTCTTGCCAAGGTGGCCCACCCCCATGCCCTGGTACACGGGGTCTATCGTGGCGCCCATCCAGCCCTGTTCGGCGATCATTCGGGAGAGTTTGTGCCCGACTTCGCCGACGGTCTTCTCCGTCTCCAGCTCTCCGATCCGGGGTCGGATCTCCGTCTCGGCGAACTCCCGCACCCTGGACCGTAATTCGTCGTGCGTGGCGGTACCGAACAGATCCACCGTGGAGACCCCCTGTTCCCGTTGTTCCCCGCGCGTCCGGTGCGGCGCGGAAGCCACTTGTCGGCCAATTGGCGCCCCATCCGACAACCGACTCCCTCATGCTCCAACGTTCCCAGGCATCCGCCTAGACAGCTGTCCGGACTTGGCCGAAACGCATACGCGGATACCCACCGGGGCATATGCCGTCGCATTCCATGATCGACCTTCCCCACCCATTCCCATCTGCGGGTACGGCTTTTCCGAAGATCTCCGGAGCGGCCTTTTCGGGCTGTCATGGCCACGAAAATACTCAGGCGGAACTGTTCGCCGGCACCACCCTCGTGACGGTTTAACGACGGTGTCCGAGAATGTCTCTGGCAATTGCGCGAGCCATCACATCGCGCCAACGGTTTTGAGCGCCCTTTGCGCCCCGGCGCGCGCCCCAGCAGGACGTCTCATTCCCGCCCCATGCGGCGGATCCCCGCGAAAAGCGGGTCATTCACTGTTCAACCACCCCTGCCGGAGCCGCCAGGCGCGCGTCGGCCGTCGCGGCCCTGACCGGCGCCGGGCGGTCGGAGGTCTCGCGCCGCCACAGCGCGTCGCACAGACGCTCGTGGGCCCGCTGCAGATGGCGCCGGTAGGTGCTGTAGGGCAGGCCCAGACGTTCGGCCGCCGCCATCTGGTTGGGCACCCGGTGGAAGTAGGTGGTGGCGACCACCCGGTGCACCCGGGCGTCCCGCGGGTCGGCGCGCATGGCGTCGACGACGTCGGTGAGCAGCTCGCGCAGCAGCTCCGCGGCGCGGTCCGGGGTGTGACCGGGCAGGCCGGTGACCATCCGTGCCCGCAGCAGCGGGCCGGCCGCGAAGTCGTCCTCCCGGTGCCAGTCGCGCAGCGCGGCGCGGACGGCCGTGTCGAAGTCGGCGCGGGTCAGCGGGGCGGCGGGGCCGGCCGTCGGCACGGCGGGCGGCTCCTCGGTGAGCGCGCCGGGCTGGGTCCGGTCGAACCAGACCGACAGCGGGGTGGTCCGCCAGTCGCAGGCGAACAGCGAGTACGTGTAGCCGTTGGGCCAGGGCATGTCCGTGGCCCTCTCGTGCCCCAGGTGCCGCATCAGCGGGTCCCACAGGTCGGCGAACGGGCTGAGCAGGAACGACCAGGCGAGCCCCTCGGAGCGGATCCAGTCGGCGCAGATGCGCAGCTGCATCAGGTGCTGCACCGGGGAGATCTCGCCGTAGGCGGCGGGGTCGACGAAGAAGCGGGCCACCAGCATGTGCTGGCCGGGGCGCATCGGGCTGGTGCGCCCCACGTACTCCCACGCCTGGGCGAGGATCGGGTCGGCGGCCAGCTCGTCCTCGCCGGGCGTGGAGATCCGCAGCCAGGTCATGAACGCGGCCGCCTCGCCGGTGGCCGAGTCGCGGTAGAGCCAGAAGGCCTCGGGCTGCCGCTCGAGCCAGAAGTCGACGACGGCCGCCGACTCGGGGCCCTCGGTGAGCGCGATCAGCCGGCGCACGGCCTCGTGGTCGTCCGGCCGGAGAACGTCCTCGTGGAAGTCGCCCTCCCGGCGCATCTGGAAGTACTCGCCCATCGACCCGTAGCGCTTGAGGTAGGTGAGCTCGCGGATCGCGGTCATGGCCTCGGCCGGCGGGGCGGTACGGGCCTGCTCGAGCAGGATGTGGCCGAGGCGGCGGTGCATCTCCTCGTACGCCTGCGGGTCCCGCCAGCGCAGGTCGGTGTCGAGGGCGTCGCTGACCATCTCGTGCAGGAAGAGGCCCTGCCGCCCCCAGTCGGCGATCGGCAGCCGCCGCAGCCAGGTGAACATCTCGGCGCCCCGCTCGGGTCCGATCACCGCGCGCAGCAGCCCCTCGGTGGTGGTCATCGCGTGCGCGGTCACCTCCAGGGCGAGCCGGTGGGTGGGCGAGGGGACGTCGCCCACCATCTGCTGGAGCAGCGCCGTCAGGACGTCGGGGGTGGGCGCCCAGTCCCCGCCGTTGCCGTCGGTGGCGATGCCGGCGGCGAGGTTGAGTGCCAGCGGGTGACCGCCGGCGAACCGCAGGACGCGCCGGCCCACGGCCGGCGACACCCCTCGCAGCTCCAGCAGCCGTGCCGCCTCGGCCTCGTCGAGGTCGCCGAGCGGCAGGACGGCCAGGATCTCGCTCCAGGCGACGTCGGCGGTCCAGGTGGGGCTCGGCGCCTCCCGGCCGGCGAGCACCACCAGCGTCCGCGGCGACAGGGCGGGCAGGAAGCGGTCGACGAGCCAGCTCTCCAGCCCCTGGCAGTGCTCGAAGGCGTCGACGAGCAGCACGGCGTCCTCGGGGGCGCCCGCGACCTCGGCCTCCACCCCGGCGGGCGAGGGGTCGACGAGCCTGCCGTTCACCTCGACCACGGGCCGGCCCGCGTCCCGGCTCTCGTCCGCGAACCGCCGCAGCAGGGTCGACTTGCCCACGCCGCCGGGCCCGTGGACGTAGATCACCGCGGGCGCGCCGTCGCCGCCGGCGAGGGCCTCGCGGAACACCGCCAGCTGGGCGGAACGTCCGACGAAGGCGCGCTCCCGCGCCCACCGCAGCCGCTCCGCCAGGCTCTTCGCTTCACGCTTCATCCGCGCAATGTATACGCCGCTCCGACGTGCGGGAATCCGCCTCCGCCACCCGGACAGGAGGGGGCGCGGACCCGTGCGGGCACGGGGGTGAGCGGCGGGTGAGCACCCACTGGTCTGGCGGGTGAGCAACGGGGGCCGTCACAGTGACCGGCGAAGGACGAACGGGCGTCACGCCCGCGTCGGCGTCGTCCCCCGCCCCAGGAGTGCTGCCCATGTCCCCCGCGCACCGCCCCGGCCCTGACGGCCGGCCCCCGCAGGAGCTCCCGGTGGAGACCTGTCTGACCTGCCACCTCGTGGTGAACCAGGAGGCGGCCACGCCGCTGTCGGTGCATCTCGGCTACGACCCCGCGGAGCCCTTCGGGGTGAGCGTGAGCTTCCCCTCCGACGAGAACCGCCGGACCCGCTGGGTGTTCTCCCGGGACCTGTTGCAGGACGGACTGTACGAGCCCACCGGTGAGGGGGACGTCCGCGTCTGGCCGTCCGGCGGCTGCCGGTGCGGCTGCTGCGGCAGCACCCACGCCCGGATCCTGCTGCAGGGCGCCACCGGCTACGCGCTGCTCGACCTGCCCCTGGAGCCGGTGCAGCACTGGCTCGACCGGACCTGGAGCCTGGTCCCCGAGGGCACCGAGGAGTCCCGGCTCGACTGGAGCGTGGTCGAGCACCTGGTGGGCCAGGAACCTCCGTCGGCCTGAGGACGGCGGTCCCTGAGCAGGACGGCGGTCCCTGAGCAGGGCGGCGGCCTGAGGACGGCGGGCCGGTCCACCGCCGGACGACGCGACGGCCCGCCGTGCGCGGTCGCACGGCGGGCCGTCGGTCGCGGGTGCGCCCCGCGAGGTCGGCAGGTCAGCGCTTGAAGGCGTCCTTGCCCTTCTCCTTGGTGCCCCGGGCGTGCCCGCGGCCCTCCAGGGCGCCTCCCTTGGCCGCGGTCTTGTCGTCGCCGGCGGCGTGGGCGGTCTTGCGTACGGCCTTGCCCACGATCTGCTCGCCCTTGGCCTTGGCCTTCTCTTCGGCACTCATGGCTACTCCCTTCGTAGGCGGTCACCGGTTCGTCTGCCCCCGACCGGTCGCCGGAAACGGCGGGAGGAGTTCCGTTCGGCTACTCGGCCACCGCCGGGACCGGCGGGGCGGGGTCGCTCTCGCGCAGTTCGGCGAGGAGCTCGTTGCGTCCCGCCAGGAGCTCGGTGAGGATGCGGCGGGCCGCGCGGAGCAGCTCCGCCACGTCGCCGCCGGCGAGCGCGTAGCTGACGGTCGAGCCCTCCCGGATGGACACGACGATGCCGGCGCGGCGGAGCACGGCCAGTTGCTGCGACAGGCTGGACGGCTCGATCTCGATGTCGGCGAGCAGGTCCCGCACCGGGACCGGCCCGTGCTGCAGCAGTTCCAGGACCCTGATGCGTGCCGGGTGCCCCAGCATGCGAAAGAACTCTGCCTTGGCTTGGTAGAGGGGCAGTTGCATGGCGCTCTTCCTGCCGGTCGGGGTGGCTGGCTCCCATGGCGCGGCGCTCCCCCGCCGCGCCATGGGTTTATCCGCTCATCTTCTCGATCCGTGCAGCTCACGTGCACCAGTTGGAATGATCTCCAAGTGATGACTTGAAGAATTCTTCAATTCCTGGGCATGCGTCTGCCGGGTCGCGGAGCGGTCAGACTTCCAGCTGTGCCTCGACCCGCTTGAGGACGTGGCGGGCCATCGCCAGGTTGGAACGCTCCTTGTCGATCACCAGGTAGAGGAACAGGCCGTTTCCGTTGCGGCCCGTCACCAGCCTGATCAGGTGGTACTGCGTCCCCAGCGTGATGAGGATGTCCTCGATCTGGCTCTGCAGCCCGAGGTGCTCCATGGTGCGCACCTTGGCCCGGATCACGTCGGTGTTGCCGGCCGCCGCGACGGTCAGGTCCAGTTCCTTTCCGCCGCCGAGCGTGCCGAGGGCCATACCGCTGGTGTAGTCGACGACGGCCGCGCCCAGCGAGCCCTCGACCTCGGTCATCAGTTCCTTGAGTGCAACTTCCACGCTCGCCATCGCGGCCTCCGTTGTGTGTCGGCGGTACGAGCCCCGGTTCCGGGCCCGCCTGCGATCGCAACGTACGCGGAGTGATCCGGCGCGAAGAAAGATTGATCGGGAATGACGGAAGGTGATCAAATGACCATCTTCACGAAGGTATCCAGTTATAAAAAATGACCAACCAACTACGAGTTGCAGGCGAGTGGAGGCTCCCGCAGCGCGGCGCGGTCGGTCAGGCCGTCCGCGAGATCGGCCAGCGCGACGAAGTCCTCGGGACGCAGACCCAGGCGCGGGTCGACGTGGTGCAGAGCCGCCGGCGCGGGGCTGCAGGCGTCGACGTACAGCTCGTCCAGCACGCTCTGTTCGTCGTCCACCCAGAGGAACGGGCGGCCGGCGGCGTGCTCCACGATCGCGGCGGTCTTCCAGTGGACGCCGTCGGAACGCTCCCGGAACAGGTCGTCGCCGAAGTCGACGAAGGGGAGCTCGGGGAGGCCGAGGACGGGGGCGATGTGCCGGTTGGCGTGGGCCGTCCAGGCGGTGGCCCAGCAGATGTCGAACCCGAGGGACAGCAGCGCGGGTCCGTGCGCCGGGTTCAGCCACAGTCGCCACGGGCGGGCCCTGAGGGTGCCGGGCACCGGTCGCGCCCGGTAGCCGGGCAGGGGACGCGGCCGCGCGGCTGCATACGGGTTGAGCGGCCCGTCGACGTCGAGGTAGAGCAGCGGCCTGTCCATGGATCCCCCTTGTGTGGTCGTGCGCGACCAGCGTCGCCGAGGCCGCGCCGGAGGTCATGAGTACGGGTACTCAGGTGCGGCACCCGGCACCGGGCACCGGGCACCGGGCACCGGGTCATGACGTCCTCCGAACGGGTCGGGATCACCTCACCTTACGGAGCGGCTCGGACATCGCCGCCGCTCCGATCACCGCTGCTCAGCGCGGGGCGGACGGGCGCCCGGTCCACGGGTCCGTCCCGCCCCGGCGCTCCTGCCGTCCCACGATCCGCCGACGCCCCGTCAGCGGACCGCGGGACGGCGTCGACGGCGTCCTTCTCCGCGGCGACGGCAGCGGCGGCGATCAGTGTGGCGGCGCCGAGGCCGCCCCAGAGGGTGAGGGGGCCGCGCGGGGCGAGCGCCGTGATGACGGCGGGCGACACGGCGAGGCCGAGGCCCGTGGAGAGCTCGAAGCGGGCCAGGGCACGCCCCAGGTGGCGTGCCGGGGCCAGGTGGGTGACGAGCGCGGTGGCGCTGCCGGCGTGGACGATCTCGCCGATCGTGCACAGCACGGACACCGCGAGGACCGCCGGGGCCGCCCAGGGGTGGCCGTCACCGGGTGCGGTGACCAGCAGGAAGCCGAGGTAGGAGAGGGAGAGGAAGAGGCCGGCCAGAGCCAGCACGGACCGTCGCCGGTAGCGGGCGAGCAGCAGGGTGACCGGCACCTGGAGGGCGACCACCAGCACCGTGTTGGCCACGAACACGGCGGCCGACCACACCGGGGCGGCGTGCAGCTGTGTCACCAGCACCAGGGGCAGGGCGATCTCGGGGACGTTGAGGCAGAAGACGTAGACGACGTTGGCCGCGAGCAGCGCGGGCATCCGCGGCACGGCCCCGTGCCCGCCGTCGGACTCCGCAGCGGTGGCCGGACGCACCCGCAGGCGCACGGACCAGGCGAGCGCCGCGGCGACGAGGTAGGCGAGGCCGGTGGCCGCGGCGAGCGTCCGCAGGGCCGGGGCGCCGCCCGCGAGGCAGACGGTGGCCACGAGGGCGCCCACGCCGAGGCCCGCGTTGCGCAGGGTCCGGCCGGCCGCCAGGGCGGCGTCGCGCTCCCGGCCCTGGGCGACGGTGGCCACCACGGCGGCGTGGGCGGCGGGCCATGCCTGGTTGCCGACGCCGTGCAGGAGCGTGGCCGCCGCGAACATCCACACGCCGCCTTCCGGGGTGGCCAGCAGCACGGCGACTCCCGCCACCCGCACCAGCATCGAGGCCGCCACGACGGTGCTGCGTGCGCCCCGGTCGATCCACCGGCCCACGGCCGGCATGCAGACCAGACCGGTGACGACGGCGACCGTCATGGCGACGCCGGTGACCGGGGCGGACAGCCGCAGCACCGTCAGCCCGTAGAGCAGGAGGAAGGGGCGCAGCATGCCGGTGCCCAGAGCGTCCACGCCGAGGGCGACGGCGTAGCGGGGTCCTCCCGAGGCGCGTACGAGGGCGCGGGGGCGGACCTTCACGGTGGTCGTCGTGGTCGTCATGGCCCCACGGTCGCGGCCACTGGCGGTGCGGGGCACGTGGGTTGACGATCACCGTCAAGCGACGCGTCGACGCCCGCCCGTGGCGGGGACGATGATGGGCGGGTGACGCTGAGCATCGACATCCGCGGTCTGCCGGCCCAGGGCCTGCGGTTCGCCGCCTCCCCGCTGGCCGAACTGACCGCGGTGCTGCACGTGCTGGCCGAGCCGGAGCACCATCCGCGGCCGGCCGCGCGGGCCGCCGGGGCCGGGGCGGGACCGGGGCCGGAGCTGGCGGAGCGGCTGCGGGAGGCGGACGTCCTCTGGCGGTCCTCCCAGGCCGACTTCCTGCTCCCGGCCCGGCCGCGGCCCACGCTCGGCGAGGAGCTGGACGACGTGGACCGGCTCGACGACGAGACCTATGTGACCGCCGCGCTCGTCTCCACGTGCGGCGGCGGTCGTGACCGCCTGGCCGGACCGTCCCCGCTGGCCGACGGCGGCGCGCGGGAGCGGGTGCTGCGGCTGGCCCAGGCCCGCGGGGAACGCCAGGAGGCCTTCACGGCGCGGCTGCTGGCCGATCCCGGCGCGGTGCGGGCGCGGATCCGGCGCACGCTCGAGCAGTGCGCGGAGGAGTTCTTCGACGCCGTCTGGGCGGACGTCGCCGGGCGGCTCGCCGCCGACCTGCGGGTGAAGAACGACCTGCTGCGGCGCCAGGGGCTCGGCCCGGCGCTCGCCTCGGTGTCCGGGGCCCTCTCCCTCACACCGGACGGCGGCTGCCTGGTGGTGGACAAGCTGCAGGACAGGGCCGCCTCCGCGAGGTGCACCGGTCTCACCTTCATCCCGAGCGTGTTCGCGCACCCGCATCTGGTGGTGGTCCACTCCCCCGGCTGGCGCCCTGTGGTGCAGTACCCGGTGGCGGAGCCGGAGCCGGCCGCCCCGGTGCCGCTGGAGACGGTGGCCCTGCGGCTGGCGGCGCTCTCCCACCCGGTGCGGCTGCGGCTGCTGCGCACCCTGGCGCGCGGCGCGCACACCACCGGGGAGCTGGCGCACATCTGGGAGTTGTCCCTGCCGGAGGTCTCCCGTCACCTCGCCGTCCTGCGCCGCGCCGGTCTGCTGTCGGCCGGGCGGCACGGCCGTCACGTCCGTCATGCCCTCGATCTGCCCGCCGTGTCGGCGCTGGGTTCCGACCTGCTGGCCGCGGTGCTGCGCTGACCGGCGGGCACGGCAGGGGCCCGTGCCGCGCCGAGGGTGCACGGCGAGGGCCCGTGCCACGGCAGGTCGCCGTGGCACGGGCCGGTGTGGCTGTCGTGCTGCCGCCCCGGTGGTGTCAGTTGCTGCCGGTGCGGGCGCAGGGAACGTCGTTGAGCGTGAAGCGACCCGGTGCGGCGGTGTTGCCGGTGTGGCTCACCAGATAGCCGAGGGTGACCGAACCGCCCGGCGGGATCGCCGCGTTGTGGGAGGCGTTGGACGCGGTGTGGATGTCGCCGAGGGTGGTGAGGTCGGTGTTCCAGTCCGAGACGACGCTCTGCCCGTAGGGCAGCGAGAACTGGAGCCACCAGCCGTCGAGCGGGGTGGTGCCCGTGTTGGTGACGGTGAGGTCGACGGTCATGCCGGTGCCCCAGGCCGTCTTCTTCACGTCCACCTTGCAGGGCGGCTTCGTCCGCTCGAAGGACACCTTGTGCAGGCCGCCGGGCAGGTCGTTGACGACGTAGAACTCGCCTTCCTGAGTGGCGCCGATCGCCGTCACCTGGGTAGGCCAGTCACCGATGTCGGCCTGGCGGTAGCCGCCGTTGCCGTCGGGACGCAGCGCCCAGACCTGCGACGAGCAGTAGTCGGTGGCGATGTAGGTGCCGCCGACCAGGTCGGCGAACTGCTTGCCGTGGTACACCTGTCCGCCGATGACCGCGCAGTTGCCGTTGTAGGGCGAGTAGTAGTAGTCCTGCGGGGTGTAGCGGGCTCCGGAGGCGCACTGGGCCTCGTCGAAGACCTGGGGGCCCTCGTAGCAGGACCATCCGAGGTTGGCGCCCGCCTGCTCGGCGCGCGTCAGGTGGGTGATCTCCTCCCACCGTCCCTGACCGACGTCGGCGACCCACATCGACCCGTCCGCCGGGTCGAAGGAGAACTTCCACGGGTTGCGGGTGCCCCAGAGCCAGATCTCGCCCCGGGCGCCGGGGGTGTTGACGAACGGGTTGTCGGCCGGGATGCAGTACGGGAGCGAGCCGCAACTGCGGCTCACGTCGACGCGGAGGATCTTGCCGAGCAGGGTGTCCTTGCGCTGGCCGGTGTCGAACGGGTCACCGGAGCCGCCGCCGTCGCCGATCGCCATGTACAGCTTGCCGTCGGGGCCGAACGCGAGCTGGCCTCCGTTGTGGTTGCTGTAGTCGGCGTGCGGCTGCTGGAGCAGGACCTCGAGCTTCCCGTCGGCGAGGTTGTAGCGCGCCAGGGTGACCGCGGCGTCGGGCAGCGCGGTGTAGGTGAGGTAGAGCCTCTTGCTGGTGTTGAAGTCGGGCGGCAGGGCGATGCCCAGCAGGCCGCGCTCGTTGCCCGTCTCGTCGACCTTGTCGACGATGTCCAGCAGCGGGGTGGAGGAGAGGCCGGTGCTGGGCTGGTAGACGCGGACCCGTCCGGACTTCTCGGTGATGAACAGCCGCCCGGTGCCGTCGCTCGGGGCGACGATGGCGGTGGGGCGCCGCAGGCCGGAGGCGACCTGGGTGGTGGTGGCGAGGACCTCCTCCATGGGCGGCACCGCGGCGGCGGCCGTCCGTGCCTCCTTGGCGGGCGGGGCCTCGGCGGAGGCGGCCGGGAGGGACAGCGGGCCGGTGACGGCCAGGGGAAGGGCGAGCAGCAGACCTAACCAGCGGCGGCGCGGTAATCGTCTCTTGAGCATGTACGGCTCCTGCGTTCGTACGGGAGAGCGGACAGAGCGGCGCGGACCCGCCTGGTCGCGGGCCCCTGCCGCATCGGTACTACACCTGTGCCCCGCCGGGACGCTAGTGCCTCTCCCGCCCAGGCACCAGGCCGCCTACGTCCTGACGTGCGCGCGGAGCGCCTCGCGCGGCTGCCCTGGGGTACGCGCTCGCGCCGTCCCCGCCGGCCCGGTCGCGCCGCTCCCGCCGGCCCGGCAGCTCCGTCGCCGCGGGCCTACCGGTCGGCGTCGCGGCAGGTCAGGACTCGGGTGACGGAGCCGTCGTCCTCGGTCACGTCCCGGACGTGGGCGAAGCCGAGCTTGCCGAGCACGGCCAGGGAGGCGGTGTTCGGTTCGGCGACGGTGGCGTGCACCTCGGTGAGGCCGAGGGCGCCGAAGCCGTGGGCGACGATCGCCGCGGCCAGCTCCCGCCCCAGGCCCGATCCCCAGGCCGCGGGGGCGAGGGCGTAGATGATCTCGTGACCGCCCAGTTCCTCGTTGGGCTTGATCTCGGCGTGCCCGACCAGGCGCCCGTCCTGCCGCACGGCCCAGACGTCGAACAGCTCCTGGGCGTAGACCTTGGTGAAGACCCGCCCGAACAGCGCGCGGTACTCCGCCTCGGGCTCGGGGCCGTCGCCCATCCAGCGGGAGACCCTCTCGTCGAGGAACAGGGCGACGAAGTCCTCCTCGTCCTCACGGCGGTAGGGCTCGAGCAGCAGGCGGGCGGTGCGCAGTGTCGGGGTCACGCGGTGACGCTAACCGGGGCGCGATCACCGCCGCAAACCACTTTCACCTGCGCGAACGCCGAGCCCTCAGGAGCCGTCGCGCAGGTCGGCGGGGGCCGAGGGCGTGAAGGTGACCTCCTCGAACCAGGCGGTGCAGCCCTGGCCGGTGGGCGACTGCGCGAGGAAGCCGACGGTGGTGCGCCGGGCATCCGCCTCGTGCTCGTGCTGGTGCTCGTGCAGGGAGAAGTAGCGCAGCAGGCGCCACCACTGTCCGTCGGTGGAGGCGTGGAAGGCCCAGGCGCGGCCGGCGCGGGTGACCCTCAGCCACAGCGTGTCGCCGGACACCTCGAAGGCGTTGGCGTCGTCGGAGGTGCCACGGGTGACCACGGTGACCGCGGTCGGGGTCTTCTGCGGGGAGTACTCGAAGCAGAGTTTGGCCCAGCGGTCCTCGGCCGCGTGCACCAGCAGCACGCCGGCGTCGAAGGCGGCGGCGAACTCCACCCGCACCCGGGCCGCCAGGCTGAAGTCGCCCTCCGGCGGCACGCCCGCGAGCCGGCCCGCGTCCGGTGGCGTGCCGCCGCCCGCCGGGTCGAGGAAGAGGTCGGTGCCGGCCTGTCCGGTCAGCCGCAGGGTTCCGCCGGACGTCTCGAACACGCACGGCGGCCCGCCCTCCGGTGCGAGCGGGAAGGGCAGGGTGGGTAGGGTCGGCGCAGTCACCGTCGGAGTCTCGTAGGGTGGGTGACGGATCGTCAAGAGCGGCCGTGGCCGCTCCGTCACGGGGTGAGGCCATCGTGAGCAGCGTCTTCGTCACCGGTTCGGCCCAGGGCATCGGCCACGAGACCGCCCGGGCACTGGTCCACGCCGGGCACCGGGTGGTCGTCCACGCCCGCGACGAGCGGCGCGCCGCCGAACTGCGTGCCTCCCTGCCCGGCGCCGCCGCCGTGCTGACCGGCGACCTGGCCTCGCTGGCGAGCACCCGCTCGCTGGCCTCGGCGGCCGCGGAGGCGGGCCCCTTCGACACCGTGATCCACAACGCGGGTGTGGGCGGCGGCTCCTCCGAGCGGGTGACGACCGGCGACGGGCTGGAGCAGATCTTCCAGGTGAACGTGGTGGCGCCCTACCTGCTGACCGCCCTCTCGCCCCGCCCGGCGCGCCTGATCCTCCTCACCTCGGGACTGGAATCCGCGGGGCGCCTCGACTTCGGCGACCTGACCTTCGCGAACCGCGCGTGGGACGGCATGCAGGCCTACTCCGACAGCAAGCTCATGGACGTGGCGCTCGCCTTCGCCCTGGCGCGCCGGTGGCCGGACGTCGTCGTCAACGCGGTGGATCCCGGCTGGGTCCGCACCCGGATGGGCGGTCCGAACGCCACCGACGCGCTGCCCGACGGGGCCGAGACGCAGGTGTGGCTGGCCTCGTCCGACGAGCCGGAAGCGCTGGTGAGCGGCCGGTACCTCAAGCACCGCGTCTCCCTGCGGGCCAATCCGGCCGCCTACGACCTGGACGTCCAGGACCGTCTGCTGGACGTCCTCGCCGGGATCACCGGCGAGACCCTTCACCACTCCTGACACGGAGGAGCCCATCATGCGGATCGCCGTCGCCGGCGCGACCGGCAACATCGGCGCCCTGACCGTCGCCGCCCTGGAGGAGGCCGGGCACGAGGTCGTGCGCATCAGCCGCTCGCTCGGCGTCGACCTGACCACCGGGGAAGGCCTCGACGCCGCCCTGACCGGTGTCGAGGCCGTCGTGGACGCCACCAACGGTCCCGCGGCCGACCGTGACGAAGCGGTGGCGTTCTTCGGCACCAGCACCCGGAACCTGCTCGCCGCCGAGGCGCGGGCGGGTGTCCGGCACCACGTGCTGCTCTCGATCGCCTGCCTGCACCGCGTCGAGGGCAACGCCCACTACGCCGGCAAGCGGGAGCAGGAACGCCTCGTCTCCGAGGACCTGGTGCCCTGGACGATCGTCCCGGCAACCCAGTTCCACGACTTCGCCGAGATGGTGACGGGGTGGACGGAGCAGGACGGCGTCGCCACCGTCGCCCCGCTGCTGCTGCGCCCGATCGCTCCGCAGGACGTGGCGGACGTCCTCGCCGAGATCGCCACCGGCGCTCCGCAGGGCCGGTACCCGGACGTCGCGGGGCCCGACCCGCAGGACCTGGTGGACATGGCCCGGCGCACCCATCAGGCGCGCGGCCGCGCGGTCCGGCTGGTGCCGACCTGGTCGGGGCTGTTCGGCACGGAGATGGCCGGTGACGTGATGCTGCCGGGTCCGGACGCTCGCATCGCGCCGACCACCTTCGAGGAGTGGCTGGCCAAGCAGCACTGAGGCCAGGACGGCCGCAGCCCCGCCGCGTCGTGCACGCGGCGGGGCTGCGACGTCACCGGCGGGGGCGCCACGTCACCGGCGGGGCCGGCGTCAGGCGCAGTACTGCGCCTGCTTGCCGATCGAGCGGTACATGCAGTCCGCGTTCTCCAGGAGTTGCAGCACCGCGTCCCGGTTGCGGGAGGTCTCGCGGTCGATCACCTCGTCGGGCGGGTAGAACCCGCCGCCGGAGCTGGACGACGGATACATCTCGAAGGTGTACGAGAAGATCTTGTAGGTGCCCCAGAGCCAGTCGTTGATCGACCCGTCGGTGATGTACAGGTCGCTCGACTGCTCGGCGGTGTAGCCGTTGCTGGCGGCCATCTTCTGCCCCACCGTGGCGAGGGCGCTGCGGTCGTCGGCCGTCAGACCGGTCGCGGTGTCGGCCGTGGTGTACCCGTACGGCCACAGCACCAGCTCGCTGTAGGTGTGGAAGTCGATGCCCGCCTTGATCTGCTGCTTGCCGCCCACCACACGCCCGCGCACGAAGTCGGCGACCACCTTGACCTCCTTGGCCGACTCGCCCGCGGTGCCGCGGTAGGTGTCGGAGGACGTCGAGCCGGAGGAGCCGCCGCAGCAGCCCCAGCGATAGGCCCAGTTGCGGTTCAGGTCCGTGCCGACGTAGCTGGAGCCCGAGTTGGGCTGGCGGTTCTTGCGCCAGGAGCGGTAGGAGCCGGTGGCCACGTCGTACTCGCCGCCGTCCGGGTTGAGATCCGGGATGATCCAGATCTCGCGGCCGTTCACCATGCTGGTGACCCGGGAGTCGGTCCCGTAGTCGCCGGTCAGCTCGCGCAGCAGGTACAGCGCCATCTCGACGGTGAGGTGCTCGCGGGCGTGCTGGTGATGGGTGAACAGCACCTCGGGTTCGGCCTCGTCGGTGGCGACGTTGTCGCTGATCTTGACGGCGACGATGTTGCGCCCCTGGTACGAGGTGCCGATCACCCGCTGCGAGGCGATCTGGGGGTTGGCCTGGACGATCGCGTTGATCTCGGCCGTCATCTCCGCGTAGTTGTGGTACCGCGCGTCGGCCGTCGGGAAGTCGAGGGGACGGACGTCGTCCTCCCCGGCGGACCGGTCGGGGACCGAGCCGAGCGGCGTCACGTCGTAGCCCAGTGAGCGCAGTTTCTTGATCTGGCCGGCGCGGCCCGAGACGACGACACCGTGGCCGTGCACCTCGTCGACGGTCACCCCGGTCCGCTGCAGGGCGGCGCGGTCCTCGGGGGTGGAGTGCAGGGTGATCTCGTACTGGCGGACCTCGTCCGCCGCGGCCGACGCGGCGGTGGTCGACGCGGCGACGGTCGCGGTCGGCATGTCGTCGGCCGTGGCCGAGACGGGTGCGGCGAGCGCCAGGGCCAGCAGGGCGGCCAGGGCGGCGGTGCGTCCGCGGTGGCGGGAGCCCGTGCCGTGGGGGCGGAGTCGCATGAAGTCTCCTTGATTCTCCGGGAGTACCGGGATTGTCCGGCCTGAGGGAGTGGAGCGGGGCGGTGCGACGTGCGCGTACGACGTGCGGGTGCGGTGGCGCTCATGGTGAGTGCATGGCATGTCTGGGTCAAGGGCGGCCGGGGCGAACTGTCCGGAACCGGTCCTCGGCCCGCCCCGCGGGGCTCCCGGCCGGGGTCGGGGCCGGCCCCCTACTTCATGAGGCCTCGCCGCTTCCACTCGGGCTCTTCGTCCGGCGTCATCCCCGACCACCAGCTGCCGCGGTGGGGGTGTTCCCGCTCCACGCGTTCGCACAGGAAGGCCAGGTCGCTCCGCCCGTACGGACGGATCACCTGGGCCATCGTCAGGCCCCGGTCGTCGACCACGTCGATGCGCGCGCCCATGGCGAGGAACGTCCGCACCAGGGCGGGCGAGCCCCCCGCGTACACCGCCGCGTACAGCGGCGTCCGCTGCCGGCAGTCCTGGGCCTCGAGGTCGAGCCCCGCCTCGACGAGCCGGGGCAGCAGCGCCTCGTGGTCGAGCAGGTGGAGGACGTGCAGCAGGCTCCGGCGCCCGCCGTCCCGCACGCGCGGGTCGACACCGGCGTCCAGCAGCGCGAGCACACCCGCCGTGTCGCCGTGCTGCGCCCGCTGGAACAGCTCGGCCCGCTGCACCCGCAGCGCCTTCGGCAGCCGGCCCTTCCCCGTCGTCCACGCCTCACGGACGGCGAAGCAGTCGGTCGGCCGCGGCTGCGCGAGCAGGCGGCGGCAGTCGGCAGGAAGGTCGCAGGCGGCAGGAAGGCCGCAGGCGGCACGCTCCGGCGGCTGCTCCTGGTCGCCGTGCGGAATGTCGAGCCGCCCGCCGCGGGAGACCACCTCGTGCCACGTCCCGCCGCACCTCACGCGCACCGGCTCCGGCGCACGCGGGCCCGGCGGTCCCTCCGGGACGGGGAGCGAGGGGAACAGCGAGGCGCCCACCAGCGGGTGGAGTTCGGCAGGGGTGAGATGGCCGGCCCGCAGCATCAGCAGGTCGGGAAGCGGCTGGAGCAGCCACCGGGGCAGCGGCGGGGTGTCGCCCGGCGGCTGCGTCACCCGCGCCCGCGCCGTGTCCCCGGCCCCGTCCGCCGGTTCGAGGAACAGCGTCCCGCGCCAGCCGGCGTCGAGCCGGAAACGGGTCCCGGGCAGTTGGGCGGCGAGCCGTTCCAGCTCGTCCCCCAGCCGGGTGAGGGTGAGGAGGTGCGGGGCGAGCCGGAACCGGGGAGGTGCGCCGTCCAGCGGGATGCCCGCCGCGGCGAACGCCTCGGCCGTGCGCTCCTGCTCCTGCAGGAGCACCGTCCACTCGGTGCGCACCGCGGGGTCGACGCCCGGACCGTCGCCGGGGTCCGCGACGGGCAGGAGGGACGGATCACGTGGGGTGCCGTCGGCCTCCACGAAGGGCGGGCGGTCGGGGCCGCCGCCGCAGCGTTCCCGCAGTTCGCCGGTGTGCCGCGCGTCCCACAGATGACGGGCCGTCGACCAGTCCTCGCAGGTGATCGACTCCGCGCCCGGCCGCCGCTCCTCCTGCGGCGACCCGAGGCGCAGCGCGAGACGCTGCGGGCCGTCGATCGTCGCGGGCGTGAGGACGTACAGGAAGAGCGGCCCGTCCGCGCGCGAGGTGTGCCGGGAGAGCAGCGCGGCCACGTCGGTGGCCAGCGTGGTCCGCCCGCCGAGCGTGCGCGGCAGGTGCCAGCGCATCAGGTCCGGGACAAGGTGGCGCAGGTCGTCCTCCACCGCGGCGGCGACGTCGGCGCCGTGCCGTGCGGTGACGTCACGCAGGTCGAGGCCGACGTCGACGTTGGCAGCCGCGCAGGCGCCGGCCCAGTCGCCGGCCAGGCGCCGCTCGGTGGCGCGCTCGATCATCGTGCGCGGCACGGCGTAGCGACGCACCCGCCGCCAGCTCGACGTGTCCACGGGGTCCTGTCCGATCACCGGTCGACGCCCTTGACCGTCCGCAGGCCCGGGTGGGCACCGGCGGCGCGCTCCATGGCCTCTCCGGCGGGGCGGCACACGGGCGTGATGGCGCTCATCCCGCTCCCCCACTCCCCCGGCCGACTCTTCCCCGCACAACGTGGACGGCAAGGCCGGTCGGATTCGAACCGACGTCCACCAGCGTGGAGCTCGGGTGCGACGACCACTGCGCTACGGCCTTGCCTGCGGTGATCCTAAGGGGCCTTCCGGGCGGGTGACCATGCCCACCGGTACCACCGGTTTCCCGCGGGAGCACGCCCCCTCTCGCCGTGTGGACCGCGCATGCGGAACCCCGCGGCCGGTTCGTGTCCGTGGGGGGCGCTTTCCGGCCGACCTTACTGACATGAGCATGACCTATCGGCCGGGTTGGGCAGTGTCCTGGGGCCCCTGGGAGAACCTACGACGGGACTGACGGCAGGTCACCTGGCGGTGCCGTCCCGCCACCCCCCACCCCCGGTTCCGGACAGGGGCCGGAACCCGGTACCGAAAGGACAGCCATGCAGAAGTCCTTGTGGCTCAAGGCGGCCGGCGCCGCCGCGGCGCTCACCTTCGCCGCGACGGCCGCCGCGCAGGCGGCCCCCGCACCGTCCGGGACGGCGCGCGCCGCCGCGGCGGTGACGCTCCGCTACGACGACAGCCGGGCCGCCGGCTGGGAGTCGGCGATCGCCGCGGGGGTCGCCTCCTGGAACCGGAACGTCGACAACGTCCAGCTGGTCGAGGCCCCGGCCGGCACCCGGGCCGAGATCGTCATCGTCGCGACCACCGGCTGGCCGCAGGCGTACCTGGGCCCGGTGCGTCCCGGCGGCCAGGTACGGGTCGAACTCGGCAGCCAGGCCGTGGCGCAGGGGTACAACAAGACCCGCATCGCGGCCCACGAGCTCGGCCACAGCCTGGGGCTGCCCGACACCAAGCCCGGCCCGTGCACCCAGCTGATGTCCGGCTCCAGCGCGGGGACCAGCTGCACCAACGCGGTACCCAACGCGACGGAGCAGGCCCGCGTCGAGTCCTTCTACGCGGGCGCCCTGACCGCGGGCGCCGCCGCCGGCGGCCGCACCCTGGTCGACGCGCCCTAGAAGCGTCCGGCCCGCACTCCGCGCGTCACAGACCCGCCTGGTCGAGCAGGTGGAGCATCGAGGGCACGGGCAGCGCCCGGTTGGTGGCGGCTGCCACGGCGACCGCGGGATCGGAGGACGCGAGCAGTTCGACCAGTCGTCCGGCCGGGAGGACCGGGTTGACGGCGGCCCGGCGTCGGACGGTGACGTTGCCGTCGGCGAGGAGGGCCTCGATCGTGTCGGCCGGCAGGCCGGGATGGGCGGCGGCCACGGCACGGTCGGCGGGACGTGCTGAGCCGGTCAGGCGGACGGCGGCGTCACCGGGGAAGTTCCGGTGGGCGAGCAGGTCCCACCGGCTGTGGCCGGTCCACGTCTCGGCGGTACGGGCCAACAGCCGGGCGGGGGCGTTCGGCTGACGCTCACAGACGAAGAGGCGGACCGTGAAGCTCTCGTCGTGGGCCAGCAGTTCGACGATCTCGTCCGGCAGACCGGGGCGCATGGCCAGTGTCTTGCGGAAGATCTGGTGGCGGCTCCGGGCGTACGCCGCCAGGTCCCGCTCCGGCAGGTCGCCGGTGAGGAGCCAGTCGACGACCGCCGTGTCCCCCTCGTCGAAATCGGCCGGTACGGACTCGCGCAGGGACGGTTCGAGACCGCGGCGTGCGACGACTGCCGCGCGTACGCGATTGTCCGGGTCGTTCGCCAGGTCCGCCACGTGCTCGGCGGGCAGCGTCGGGTTGCCCGCCACCGCCGGCCGGGCATCGGGATCCGCCAGGAAGCGAGCGGTGAGCTCCAGGTCGAGATCGGCTGTTGCGGCGATGCCGCACAACAGGTCCGTATCGAGCTCCTTGCCGTCGGCGGCGGCAGCGTCGAGGCCGGCGATCAGGAGATGTGCCGTCCCGGTCGGGAGCGGGCCGTCGAGCCGGCCCAGGAGAAGCCACTGACCGTGGGGATCGGTGGCCCGCAGCAGTCGGCTGATGTGGTCGACGGGTACCCGGGGCCATTCCGTGGCGGCGAGGGTGGCCGTTCGCTCGTCCGCGTCGTCGAGCAGCGTGATCCGGAGGTCGTCCGGGAGGTGCGGGTTGCGGGCCAGGGCGCGGCGGACCTCGGGATCGGGATCGCGGGCGAGGGCTTCGTACACCTCGCGCGGCAGGGGCCCCGGGGATCGGATGCCGTGGACCCCGACCGTGGTGAAATACGGTGCCCCTGCGGCCAGACGCGTCCGGACACGGGGGTCGGCATCGCCGGCCAGGACAACCCGCACGGACGGCGGGACGCTCGGGTTCGCCGCGAGTTGCGACCGCAGATCCGCGTCGGTGGCCGCGGCGAGGACCCCCGCGGTCTCCGGGGGCAGGTCACGGCGTCGTACCAGCGCGTGCCGCGCCTCCCCGGCCGCCGCGAGCCGGACGAGGACGGCCGGCGGTGCGGAGGGGTTACCTGCGAGACCCGGCAGCAGCAAGGCGAGACGCGGTCCGGTCACGGCGGGAGGACCGAGGGGTGCCGGCACGGGGCTCATGATCCAGGGCCTCCTCTGCTCCGAAGGGTCGGCGATGGCTCTGCGGCGCCCTGCCCGGCGTTAAGTCGCCGCACGTCCCGTGCGAGCGCGTACAGCGCGGCGGGAAGAACGCCGCAGGCCTAGGTCACCGCGCTGAGACGGTTGGTCACGCGGACGTCCTCACCGACCACCGGAGGCGGCGGAAGAGATCAGTCGAGGCAGAACTCGTTGCCCTCGATGTCCTGCATCACGATGCAGGACTCGTTCTCGCCGTCGGCACGCATCGTCCGCACGTGGACCGCGCCGAGCTCGACCAGCCGTGCGCATTCGGCCTCGAGCGTTGCCAGGCGCTCGTCGCCCACGAGTCCGGTACCGGCCCGCACGTCGAGGTGCACCCGGTTCTTGACGACCTTCCCTTCGGGAACGCGCTGGAAGAGCAGCCGCGGGCCCACCCCCGAGGGATCACTGCACGCGAAGTAGATCACCTGCTCCTCGGGCGGCAGCGAGCGGTGGTAGTCCTCCCACGTGTCGAACCCCGCCGGAACCGGAGGCACGACGTAGCCGAGCACCTCGCACCAGAAGCCGGCGAGGCGGGCGGGTTCCGCACAGTCGAAGGTCACCTGGATCTGCTTGATCGTTGGCATCGGCGCACAATAGCAGGGGACTTGGTCGTCTCCGTGGGCCGGTGAACCGTGCTTCGTCGAGGGCGCAGACCTAAACTCCCGTTCATGGCCGATGCCGAAGTCCTCGTCTCCGTGCGCAAGTTCGACGGCCGCCTGCACTGGCACCATCCGATGGTCCGGCTGGGAGAGGACGAGCACGGGGTGTGGCTCGGGGCGCCGGTCGGCACGGTGTACAGCAAGGGCGGGGTGGGCCCGGTCTACGCAACCGAGGAGCCACGGGTCATGCTCTTTCCGCGCGGTGCCTGGTGGACCGCGCTCTTCCAGGCGGCACCGGCGCATCTGGACGTCTACTGCGACGTCACCACGCCGTCGGTGTGGCCGAGCACGTCCGAGGTCACCATGGTCGACCTGGACCTCGATGTGTGCCGGGTCCGTGCGACGGGAGCCGTCTTCGTCGACGACGAGGAGGAGTTCGCCCGCCATCGGGTGCGGTACGGCTACCCACTGGACGTCGTGGCGCAAGCAACCGCGGCGGCGGAGTGGCTCGGGGCCGCCCTGCGGGACGGCACGGGACCCTTCGGCGGCGGGTACCGCGCGTGGCTGGACATGCTGGGGTAACGGGCGCTCCCGCTTTACGCCCCGCGGTACTTCGCACGGACGCGCCGACCACGCCTCCCACGAAGCAGGAGAGGCGTGGTCCGATCATCCGTCGTCGCGGCACAGGCAGAACGGATGGCCTGCCGGGTCGAAGAGCACTCGGACGTTCTCCCGGGGCTGGAACCGCGCAACGGTGGCGCCCAGGGCGACCGCCTCGGCGACCGCCGAGTCCAGGTCACCGACCTGGAAGTCGAGGTGCATCATCGGACGCTGGTCACCGTCGGAAGGCGGCCACACCGGAGGCCGGTAACCCTCCGCCTGCTGGAACACCAGGAACGGTCCTTGCGGAGAGACGGCCACAACGGACGTTCCCGGCTCTTCGTGCACGATGCGCCAGTCGAGGAGCTCGGCGTAGAACGCCGCCAGGCCGCCGGGGTCCGGCGCCTCGACCGTAGTCCCCCACCACATGCCGCCCGTTCGTGATCGCATGCCCGACCCTAACCGGCCCGGGTCCGCCGGAGGGTCAGGGCAGCCGGGCCGTAACTCCGTTGTGGCGGCCCCGCGTTGTGGGGGACCATGCGCCGTTGTGACCTCGCGACCGGAAGAACCCGTTGACGTAGGGGCCCCGTCCGCCCCCGCCGTGGCCTTCGCCCCCTCCACCCCGGCGCACCGGGACGGCAACGTCCTGCGCTGGCTCGTCGCCTACACGTTCTCCGTGGTCGGCGACGCCGCCTATTTCGTGGCGCTCGGCTGGGCCGCGCAGAAGGTGGCCGGGCCGGCCCAGGTCGGCCTGGTGATGGCGGTCGGCGCGATACCCCGGGCGATCCTCATGCTCGGCGGCGGGGTGATCGCCGACCGGTTCGGCCCGCGCCTGGTGGTCATCTCCTCCGACGCGGTCCGCGCCGTGGTGATCCTCGCCGCGGCCGCAGCCCTCGCCTTCAGTACGCCCGGCCTCTGGTTGCTCGTCACGCTGGCCCTCGTCTTCGGCGTCGTGGACGCCCTGTTCATGCCGGCGGTCGGAGCCATGCCGCCCCGGCTCACCGGCCGTGACCAGTTGATGCGGGTGCAGAGCCTGCGCAACCTGGTGCAGCGGTCCGGCCACATCGCCGGCCCGCCGCTCGCCGGGCTCTCGATGGGGCTCGGCGGCCCCGCCGGCGCCTTCGCCGTGACCGGCGTCCTGTTCGCCCTCTCGCTGCTCCTCCTGGTCGCGGTCCGGCTCGCCCCGCTGCCGCCCGAGGAACTGCCCGCCGCCGACTCCACCGCCCGCCGCGACCTGGTCGACGGCATCGTCTACCTGCGCCACGAGCCCGTCGTCGGGCCGCTCGTCCTCTCCGGACTGCTCTCGATGATCGGCTGCGTCCCGCCGATGGCGATCGGCGTCATCCTGCTCGCCGAGGAACGCGGCTGGGGCCCTTCCGGTGGTGCCTGGGTGAACGCGGCCCTCAGCGCCGGCGTCTGCACGACCTCGCTTCTGCTCGTCGTGCGCGGCCGCTTCAACCGGGCCGGCCACTGGCACAACATCACCCTGCTCGTCGCCTCGGCCGGCATCGGCCTGATCGGCGTCATGCCGAGCCTCGCCCTCGCGGTCGCCGTGGCGCTCGTCTCCGGACTGGTGTCCGGCCTGTGCGGCGGTCTGGCGATGGCCCTGATGCAGGCCAACACCGCCCTCGCCTTCCAGGGCCGGGTCGCCGCCGTCCAGGCGCTCAGCGCGGTCGGCATCACCCCGGTGATGTTCCCGCTCTTCGGCCTCCTGGTGGAGAGGTGGGGCGCCGGCCGCACCTTCCTCCTCTTCGGCTGCGTCAGCATGCTCGGCGCCACGGTCTCCACCGCCTCCCACGCCGTCCGCCATGCCGACCTGGACTTCCGGAGGACCGCGGGAGGCTGAGGACCGTGGAAGCGTGCGAACGGCACGGCCCGATCCGCCGAACAGCGCCCGGGCCGCCTCGGGTGGCGGAACTCCCGTTGCCTGGTGAACGGGCGGTCGTTGGCCTGGTGGCGCCGGGCCGCGCAGGGCGGAGGGCGTCACCAGCCGCAGGTCAGTGCACCAGGAGGAGTGGCCACCGTCATGAAATTCGTGCAGATCATCGACTTCGAAACGGAGCGCATCGACGAGGTGCGGCAGAGGATGAGCGAGTACGAGGAGCAGTCCCGCGCCTCGGGCCGGACCACGGCCCCCACCGCCCGCATGCTGCTCAAGGACCGGGCGAACGGCAACCGCTACCTCGCCGTCGTGGAGTTCGCGGACCACGGGACGGCCATGGCCAACAGCGACGCGCCCGAGACCGGCGAACTGGCCCAACAGCTCTCGGCCCTGATGACCCGGCCTCCGGTCTACACCGACTGCGACGTGGTGGAGCAGCACACCGGGAAGTGACCCGGGCCCTGCCCTCTCGGCCCGTCACCACCCCGTGGGTGACGGGCCGACACTCCAGGCAGCCCCCGGGGACCGCCGTCGCGGTCAGAGGAGCGCCGCGGCCCCGTGGGCGTCCAGCGCGACGAGGTGTTCGCGCACCTCGGCGACGAACTGCCGGTCCCCGGCGAGGTCCTGCGCGCCGAGGGCGGTGAGGAGGGCGGGGACGGCCCGGTCGGCGGGGCCCTCCCAGGCGGCGCGCAGGCGGTCCGCCACCGGGTCGTCGAGCCGCTCGTCGCGGGTGTGGCGGGCCCACGCCGCGACGGCGCCCGTCAGCACCGGGGCCGCGTGGCCTGCGGCGCGCAGCTCCCGCAGCGGGGCCAGCCAGCGTTCGGGCACCTTGAGGGAGCCGTCGGTGGCGATCTGCCGCAGCTGGTGGCGCATCGCCGGGTTGGCGAACCGGACCACCAGCCCGTCCACGTAGCCGTCGACGTCGAGGCCGGTCGGCAGGCTCCGCGCGACCTCGGCGGCGTAGGCGCGCAGCACCGGCTCGGCCCACGGGGCCGTCATGGCGTCGGCGACCGTCCGGCGCCCGTCGGCGAGGCCGAGGCAACTCAGCAGCGTGTGGCTGCCGTTGAGGAGCCGCAGCTTCATCACCTGGTAGGGCGCGACGTCCGGGACGAGGAGCGCGCCGGTGTCCTCCCAGCGGGGCCGGTCCGCCGCGAAGGCGTCCTGGAGGACCCACTGGGTGAACGGCTCGCCGGTGACCGCCGCCTCGTCGCGGACGCCGAGGAGCTCGCTCGCGGCGTCCCGGTCGGCGTCGGTCGTGGCGGGGACGATCCGGTCGACGACCGTGGAGGGGAAGGCGACGGCCTCGTCGATCCAGGCCAGCAGGGTGTCGCGGTCGTCCCAGCCGGAGGCCTCCACGAACTCGCGGACGAGGCGGGCCGCCACCTGCCCGTTGTCGGCCATGTTGTCGCAGGGCACGACGTTCAGCGGGGCCCCGCAGACCACGCGCCGGGTGCGCAGGCCGTGGGCCAGCTGACCGGGCACGCTCGCCGGGACGGGGGCGCCGGCCAGGTCCGCGGCGACCAGCGGGTCGGTCGTGTCCAGGCCGCCGCCGGGAGCGCGGCGGTAGCCCTTCTCGGTCACCGTGAGGGTGACCACGGTGACCTGCGGCGAGGCCAGCAGGGCCCGCAGCCGGTCCCCGTCGTCGACCGCGTGCAGCGCCTCACGGAGCTGGCCGACCACGCGGGTGCGCGGTCCTTCGGGGGTGCGCAGGGTCAGCGAGTACAGCCCGTCCTGCGGGGCGAGCTGTTCGACCACGCCACGCCCGCGCTGGGAGAACCCGGCGATGCCCCAGCCGCCGCCGTGCAGCGCCTCGGCCTGCTCGGTGTGGACGGCCTGGTGGGCGCGGTGGAAGGCGCCCGGGCCGAGGTGGACGACGCGCGTGCCGAGGGAGCGGGGGTCGACCAGGGGGCCGGTCCCCTTCGGCAGTCCGGTCAGCGCGTCCAGACGCAGCCTGCTCACCAGTCGTGCACCGACCCGTCGGAACGGCGGCCCACCGGCAGGTACCTGGGGTCGTACGGGAAGCGCGCGGCGGCCTCCTCGTCGAGTTCCACGCCGAGTCCGGGGGCGTCGGACGGGTGCAGGGCGCCGTCGCGGAGCTCGTAGGTGGGGCGGAACACCTCGTGGGTGACGGGGTCGTGCTCCATGTACTCCTGGATGCCGAAGTTGGGCACGGTGACGTCGAGGTGGACGGCGGCGGACATGCTGACCGGGGAGAGGTCGGTGGCGCCGTGCGAGCCGGTGCGGACCTGGTACAGCTCGGCCAGGTTGAAGATGCGTCGCAGGTGGGTGATGCCGCCGGCGTGGGCGACCGAGCAGCGGATGTAGTCGATCAGCCGCTCGGTGATGAGCTGCTGGCAGTCCCAGATCGAGTTGAAGACCTCGCCGACGGCGATCGGCGTGGTGGTGGCCTGCCGGATCTGCCGGAAGTTCTCCTGAAGCTCGGCGGGGCTCGGGTCCTCCATCCAGAACAGCCGCAGCTCCTCCAGCCGCGCGCCGAGCCGTCCCGCCTCGGTGGGGGTCAGCCGGTGGTGGACGTCGTGCAGCAGGTGGAAGTCGAAGCCGAACTCCTCCCGGATGCGGGCGAGGTAGCGCGGCGCGAAGTCCAGGTACCTCTCGGTGTCCCAGAGCTGCTCCTCGGGAAGGGACGCCGCGGCGGGCTCGTAGACGGCTCCCTTGCGGACGCCGTAGGTGCCCGCGACGCCGGGCACGGCCGCCTGGGCGCGGATCGCGCGGTAGCCGGCCTCCTGGAACCGGGCGACGTCCTCGAGCAGCTCGCCGACGGTGGCGCCGCTCGCGTGGCCGTAGACCAGGGCTCCCTCGCGGGCCTTGCCGCCGAGGAGGTCGTAGACCGGCATGCCGGCGACCTTGCCCTTGATGTCCCACAGGGCGGTGTCGACCGCGGCGATCGCCGTCATGGTGACGGGGCCGCGACGCCAGTAGGCGCCCTTGTAGAGGTACTGCCACATGTCCTCGACGCGGTCGGCGTCGCGGCCGATCAGCAGCGGGACCAGGTGGTCCCGGAGGTAGGAGGCGACGGCGAGTTCACGGCCGTTGAGGGTGGCGTCGCCCAGCCCCGTCACCCCGTCGGAGGTGGTGAGCTTGAGGGTGACGAAGTTGCGGCCGGGCGAGGTCACGACGACCTTCGCCTCGGTGATGGTGGCCATGGAACAGCCCTTCCCGGGGAGCGTGGGAGCGTGGTGGATCAGTTGCCGGCGTGCGTGGTGACACGCGCGGCGGGTGCGGCGGCGGTGGCCGCGGAGGAGACTGCGGCGTCGCCGCGGCCCCAGTCGGCGTACTCGGCGCCGCCACGCCGGCCGGGGGCGGTCTCCGGCATGAAGTACAGGGCGACGATGCTGACCAGGATCAGCGCGGTGACGTACACGGCGACCCAGGTGAAGGATCCGTCACCGGCGATCAGCAGCGCGGCCGCCACGACGGTGAACGGGCCGCTGGCGATCATCGAGCCGAACTGCCAGACCACCGAGACGCCGCTGTAGCGGGCGCGGGCCGGGAACAGCTCGGGGAAGTACGAGGCCTGCGGCGCGTAGGTTCCGGCGTGGCCCAGGGCGAGGCCCGCGATCAGGAGGGCGACGATCACGGCCATGTCGCCGGTCTCGATCGCCTTGAAGGCGGGGACGACCAGGACCAGGTTGAGGACCGCGGCGGTGAGGTAGACCGGCTTGCGGCCCACCTTGTCGGTGAGGCGGCCGAGCAGCGGGATGGCGAGCAGTTCGCAGGCGATGGCTATCAGCACGGAGTTGAGGACCATGCCCTCGTCGACGCCGTGCTCCTTGGCGTACGTCACGAGGAAGACGGTGTAGAAGGGGAAGACCGCTGCCTCGACGAACTTGGTGAACAGGCCGCCGAACAGTTCGCGCTTGTGGTCACGGGCGAGCAGCTTGAGCGGCGCGGTCTGGTGCGCGTTCTGCTGTTCCTTGGCCTTCTGGAAGGTCTCGGACTCGTTGACCCGCAGGCGGATGAAGACGCCGACGGCGACGACCAGGATGCTGAGCAGGAACGGCACCCGCCAGCCCCAGGAGAGGAACGCCTCCTCGGAGAGCTGCGTGGTGAGCAGCGCGAACAGGCCGGTCGGGATGAGGTAGGCGGCCGGCGAGCCGAGCTGGACGAAGCTGGCGAGGAAGCCGCGCCTGCCGGGCGGCGCCGCCTCGGCGGTCAGCAGGACCGCGCCGCCCTGTTCGCCGCCGACGCCGAAGCCCTGGATCAGACGGACCAGGACCAGGATGACGGCGGCCCACATGCCGATCTGGTCGTAGGTGGGCAGCAGGCCGACCGCGAAGGTGCCCAGGCCGGTCAGCAGCAGCGTGAAGACCAGCGCCTTCTTGCGTCCGACCCGGTCGCCGATGTGACCCCACACCAGGCCGCCGAGGGGCCGCGCGAAGAAGCCGACGGCGTAGGTGGAGAACGCGGCGAGGGTGCCCACGGTGGGGTCGACCTCGGGGAAGAAGACCTTGTTGAAGGCGAGCGCCGACGCGGTGCCGTAGATGAAGAAGTCGTAGTACTCGGCGACCGTGCCGACGACCGAGGCGCCGACGGTGCGGCGGACGTCCTTGGACGTCGCCGGCTCGGGGGACGCCGGGGCCGGGGACGCCGTGGCGGGGGTGTTGCTCATCTGCCTGCCTCCTTGCAGGGGGGCGGCCGCATGGACGGGAGGGAGCTGGGGAGAAGCGCCCGGGATGCCTGCGGCCCCTGAGTTCGTCGGCTACCATACAAGTACACCGGACAACGTCAAGAGGGGAGGCCCGGGATGGCTTCGGCGGTCAACGGGTTGCACGCGGCGCGGGCGCGGGGGCGGAACACCAGGCAGCTGGTGTACGAGTTGCTGCGGGCACGGATCGTCGGGCTTGAGCTGAGCCCCGGCGCGGCGCTCTCGGAGAACGACCTGGCCGCCGAGCTCGGCGTGAGCCGGACCCCGGTCCGCGAGAGCCTGATACTCCTCGGCGAGGAGGGCCTGGTGGACGTCTATCCGCAGCTGGGCACCTTCGTCTCGCGGATCCGGCCGCAGGCCGTGGCCTCGGCCCAGTTCGTCCGCGAGGCCCTGGAGCTGGCCGCCCTGCGCGACGGCGTGGCGCAGGCCACCGAGCGCGACGTCCTGGAGCTGCGGGCCCTGCTCGCCGGGCAGGCCGAGGCCGACCGGCGCGGCGACCCGGAGACGTTCTTCCGGCTCGACGAGGAGTTCCACGCCCGCCTCATGGCGGTCGGCGGACACGGCGACGCCTGGTCCGTGGTGGGCCATGCCAAGGCGCACCTGGACCGGGCGCGGCGACTGTCCCTCCCCCTGGAGGACCGGATCACGCTGCTGGTGCAGCAGCACACCGACGTGGTCGACGCCCTGGAGCGGGGCGACGAGGGCGGCGCGGACAGCGCGCTCCGCGGCCACCTGCGGCAGGTGTTCGCCGACGTCGAGACCATCCGCGACCGCCACCCCGAACTGTTCGACGGCGAGGACTCCGCTCCCCCGCGCCGCCGGCCCCGTACGAAGGAGCAGCACCGATGAGCATCCCCCTGAGCCCGATCCTGCTGGAGAGCCGGGTGATCGCGGTGCTGCGCGCCGCGGACGCCTCGCACCTGCGGCCCGCGGCGGAGGCCCTGGCCGAGGAGGGGGTGCGCAGCTTCGAGGTGACGCTGACCACCGCCGGGGGCGTCGACGCGATCGCCGAGCTGGCCGGCTCCCTCGGGCCCGACGTCGAGGTGGGCGCGGGCACGGTCCTCACCCTCGAGGATTTGGACGCGGTGCTGGCGGCCGGGGCCCGGTACGTGGTCACGCCCCACACCGATCCGGAGCTGATCCGCGCGGCCGTGGAGCGGGGCGTGCCGATCGTGCCCGGCGGACTGACGCCGACCGAGCTGCGTACCGGCTGGGCGGCCGGGGCGAGCGCGGTGAAGCTGTTCCCGGCGTCCGCGGTGGGGCCGCGGTACGTGAAGGACCTGCACGGCCCGTTCCCGGCGATGCCGGTGATCCCGTCCGGCGGCGTGGACCGGGCGAGCGCCGGCGAGTGGATCCGGGTCGGCTGCCCGGCCGTCAGCCTGGGCGGTCCGCTGCTCGGCGACGCGCTGTCCGGCGGCGCCCTCGGCGCGCTGCGGGTGCGGGCGCGCGAGGTCGTGCGGAGCGTGCGCGAGGCGGCGGCGGAGGTGTCCGGTGGCTGAGGTCGTCACCCTCGGGGAGACCATGGCGCTGCTCGCGCCCGACCGGGTGGGCGCCCTGGCGCACGTGCCGGGGATGAGCCTGGGCATAGGCGGCGCGGAGAGCAACGTGGCCGTCGGCCTGCGGCGGCTCGGCGTGTCCGCGGCCTGGATCGGGCGGGTCGGCGACGACCCGTTCGGGCAGCGGGTGCTGCGCGAGCTGCGCGGCGAGGGCCTGGACGTGCGGGCGACGGTGGACGCGGGCGCGCCCACCGGGCTGATGGTCAAGGAGCGGCGCACGGCCCGCACGGCCGGG
The DNA here is from genome assembly GCF_040295685.1 of Streptomyces sp. NPDC002734. Taxonomy (NCBI): domain Bacteria; kingdom Bacillati; phylum Actinomycetota; class Actinomycetes; order Kitasatosporales; family Streptomycetaceae; genus Streptomyces; species Streptomyces sp. NPDC002734. The sequence continues at coordinate 15,184 of NZ_JBEOVU010000025.1, read as the reverse complement.
GTCTGGTACTACCGCGCGGGCAGCGCCGGGTCGCGCCTCTCCCCCGCCGACGTGCCGGACGAGGTCTTCCACGACGCGCGTCTGCTGCACGTCACGGGCATCACCCCGGCGCTGTCGGCGTCGGCCGCCGAGGCGGTGCGGCACGCCGTGTCGGCGGCCCGAAAGCGGGGGCTGCTGGTCTCCTTCGACGTCAACCTCCGCACCAAGCTGTGGAGTCCGGCGCAGGCGGCGGAAGCGCTGGCCTGGCTGGTCCGGGAGGCGGACGTGGTGTTCGCCGGGCCGGAGGAGGCCGAGCTGTTCGTGGCCGCGGACGACGATCCGCTCGAGGTGGCGGCGGCGCTGTGCGCGCTGGGGCCGTCGCAGGCGGTCGTGAAGCTGGGCGCGGACGGGTGCGCGGCGGTCGCGGACGGCGAGCGGGTGCGGATGCCCGCGCTGCGGGTCGACGCGGTGGACACGGTGGGGGCGGGCGACGCCTTCGTGGCCGGCTACCTGGCCGAGCTCCTCGCGGGCCGCCCGCTGTCGGAGCGGCTGACCACGGCGTCCGCGACCGGGGCCTTCGCCTGTACGGTCCCGGGCGACTGGGAGGGTCTGCCGACCCGCCGCGAACTGGGCCTGCTCACGGCCTCGGAGAACGTCTCCCGCTGACGTCCCCTCACCCGCTCCGCCCCCGGACGGCCGGATCACGAAGGCTGCCCGGAGGCGGAGGGGTGAACCTCCGGGCAGCCGTCGCGACCCGGCCGTGGGAGTCGGGCGGGCACGGTCGGGTCCCCCGTCACCGCACGAGGGCCTCCGCGAACAGGCGGGTCAGGGCCGTGGGGGCCGTGATGGCGGTGCCGACGACCACGCTCGCCGCGCCGGCGGCCAGCGCCTGGGCGGCCTGGGCCGGCGTCGCGATGCGGCCCTCGGCGACCACCGGGACGTCGATCGCCGCCGCGAGTTCCGCGACGAGCGCCAGGTCGGGGGCCGTCTGCGCCGGGGAGCCCGGCACGTAGCCGGACAGCGTCGTCGAGACGAGGTCGGCGCCGTCCGCGGCGGCGCGGCGCCCCTCGGCGAGGGTGGAGACGTCCGCCATGACCTGGGCGCCCGCCGCGTGCACCGCGGCGACCAGGTCGGCGAAGGTGCTGCCGTCGGGTCGCGGCCGGGCGGTCGCGTCGGCCGCGACCACGGCCGCTCCCGCTTCCACGAGGGCGAGCGCGTGGCGCACGCTCGGCGTGATGTAGACCCCCGTGTCGCCGTCCTTCCACAGCCCGATCACCGGCAGACCGACCGCCGCGACCGTGGCGGCGACGACCTCGGGCTCGTTGACCCGAACGGCCGCCGCGCCGCCGGCCTCGGCCGCCAGGGCCATCCGGACGAGGGTGCCGGTGTGACGCATCGGGTCGCCGGGCGGCGCCTGGCAGGACACGATCAGCCGTCCTCCCAGGGTGTCGGCCAGGTGCTGCTGCGGGAGCGGGGGCGGCGGGGTCATCGGGGAACTCCGGTGGTGTGGGGGTCGTGCAGCGGCAGGGTGCGGGTCAGCGCGGCGGCCCCGAGGACGGCGGCGTCGGCCCCACCGCGCGGCGGAACGGGTCGCAACGTGCTCAGCGGGGGCATGAGTTCGGCGGTGAAGGCGTCGCACAGGGCGTCCCGGTACAGGGCGCCGATGCCCGGCACGCCGCCGGCGACGACGACCCGGTGCGGGCCCAGCGCGTTGGCGAGGCCGCCCAGGACACGGCCGGCCGCGCGGGCGCCGAGGGTGATGGCGGCGGTGGCGTGCGGGTCGCCCAGCGCGGCGCGGGCGGCGACGGTCTGCAGCCGGTCGGCGGGTTCTCCGCCGAGCCGGGCGTAGTGGGCGGTGATGGCGGGCCCCGAGGCGATCGCCTCCAGGTGACCGGTGGCGCCGCAGGTGCACGGCAGTCCGTCCGCCTCGGGGCTCGGCAGGTGTCCGAGGTGGCCGGCCACGCCGCCGGCGCCCTGCAGCATCCGCCCGCCGGCCGCGATCGCGCCGCCCACCCCGGTGCCGACGGCCGCGTAGATCAGGGTGCCGTCCTCGCCGAGGTCCGCCAGTTCGGTGGCCGCCGCCGCCCGGACGTCGTTGTCGCAGGCCACCCGCAGGCCGGTGCGGGCGGCGAGGCCCGCGGCCAGGGCGGTGCCGGCCCAGCCGCGGAGGGTGTCGGTGGCGCTGGTGACCGTCCCGGACACGGGGTCGATCACCCCGGCCGCGGCGACGCCCACCGCGGTGGCGCCCGGCGCCCAGACCTCGCGGGCGGCCTCGGCCAGGGCGTCGAGGACCGCCTCGGGCCCGCCGGTCGCCGGGGTGGGGCGGGTGTGCCGGACCAGGACGGCGCCGTCGGCGCCGACCAGTGCGGCGGCGATCTTCGTGCCGCCCAGATCGAGGCCGACGGCCGGCGTCCAGGTGTCGTGCCCGGTCATCGGACCGGCAGCAGCGCGGCGTCGCGCAGGTGCCGCACGACGTGGGCCACGCAGACCTCGTCCAGCTGGATCTGCGAGCCGGCGGTGGTGCCGTGGGTGAACACGCCGAGCAGCCGCAGCGCGTGCTTGAAGGCGCCGATGGCCGAGGAGTTGCGGCCCATGTCGCTCTCCGGTCCGGCGTCCACCAGGCCGAACAGCTGGACCAGCCGCTCCTGCTCCCGGACCGCGCGGTCGAGGTCGCCGGCGCGCACGGCGTCGTAGAGGCGGACGTAACCGGCCGGGTCCACGTTGCCGAGGCCCGGCACCACTCCGTCCGCGCCGGCCAGCAGGGCGGCGTCGACGGTCAGTTCGGAGCCGGTGAGGATGCTGAAGGAGGGGGCGGGGCCGTCGGCGCGGCCGTCGCGTCCGCCCAGGGCGACGATCAGGCGGCGCAGTCCTCCCTCGTCGCCGCTGCTGTCCTTGAGGCCGGCCAGGGTGCCGTCCTCGGCGAGCTCGCGCACCAGGGCGGTGGAGAGCTTGCTGTGCACGGAGACCGGCAGGTCGTAGGCGTACAACGGCAGTTCGGCCCGCTCGCGGACGGTGCGGAAGTGGAGCGCGATCTCGCGGGGGTGGGTGCGGGCGTAGAAGGGGGCGGTGGCCACCAGGGCGTCGGCGCCGGCCTTGCGGGCGGCCTCGGCGTGGACGAGCACCCGCGGGGTCGTCATGTCGATGACGCCGGCGAGCACCGGGACGCGTCCCGCGGCGGCCTCCACCACGGTCTCCAGGGCCACCGCCCGCTGCCGGTCGGTGAGGAAGGCGACCTCGCTGCTCGAGCCCAGGGCGAACAGCCCGTGCACGCCGCCCGCGACGAGGTGCTCGACGAGGCGCGCGAGCGACGCGGTGTCGACCTCGCCCGACGCGTCCAGGGGGGTGCAGACGGGCGGCACGACGCCGCGCAGTGGCTGGGACGAGGACATGGCTGTCTCCTGGGGCTTGCGAGAGGTGGTTCGAGAGGGGATCGGCCGGCCGCCGTGGCGGGGAGGCTCGGCGGCCGGCCGGGATCGGCCTACGAGGCGGTGACCGTGAGGGTCGCGTCGCCGTAGGAGTGCTGGGTGCCGCGGACCTGGTAGTCCGCGGTGACCGCCACGCTGCCGGCGGCCGTGCCGGCCGGGACGGTGACGGGGATCTTGACGTTGGCGCCCTGCCCCGGCTTGAGCGCGGGCATGGCGACGGAGGGGGCGCTCCAGCCGGAGGGCAGCTTGAGCGAGACCGCGCCGGCGGGCAGGTCGACGTCGTTCTGGCTGACGACGCGGACGGTGACCTCGGTGGTGCGGCCCGCGGGCAGGCCGGCGGGCGGGGTGACGGTGACCGGGGCGCAGACCCCGCCGAGCCAGGCGAGGTCGAAGGACGAGTAGGTGATGTGCTGGTGGTTGGCACGCTCCCACAGCAGGCCGACCCGGGCGTTGCCCATGCCGTCGCCGAGCGGGGTGAGCGTCGAGTAGGCGGCGGAGCCGGCCTCGACCACCTTGCGCACCGGCCAGTTGTTCCCGTTGTCGCAGGACAGGCGGACGGTGAGGTTGCTGCGGCTGTTGGTGGTGGCCGTGTTGCTGAACAGCAGCCAGGAGGCCCGGGGGTGGGAGGGGGCCGCGTCCGGCGCGAACCGGATGACGGAGCCGTTGTTCGCGGGGTCGGGCAGTTCGGTGTCGCGCTGGAAGGGGGTGTAGGTGACGCCGCCGTCCGAGGAGTGGGCGACCGTGCGGTAGGGCGCGGAGCGGTTGTTGAGCATGACGCGGCCGTCGGAGAGCTCGACGGTCTTGTTCTCGTCGCCGCCCGGTCCGACGGGGGTGCCCATCCTCCAGGTGGCGCCGTGGTCGTCGCTGTAGGCGCTGACCGCGTAGTTGGCGCCGTTGTTCCGGATGGCGTACTGCTGGATCAGCCGGCCCTTGTGGGCGCCCTGCCGCAGCTGGATGCCCTCGCCGGAGGCGGCGAACATGCCCGCCCAGGCCGGGTTCTTGATCTCGGCGGTGATCCGTTCGTGCTTCCAGGTCAGGCCGTCGTCGTCGGAGTAGCTGTAGTCGGCCTGGAGGACGTCCGGGTCGCTCTCGTCGTTGCCGGTCGCCGAGCCGAAGAAGCCCTGGTTCACGGAGGCCGCGTAGAAGACGAAGATCCGTCCCGTCACCCGGTCGACGAGGAGGCTGGGGTCGCCGTACCCCTTGGGCGCGGCGTCCTTGCGCACGACCTGCTGTGCCTGCCAGGTGGCGCCGCCGTCGGTGCTGCGCCGCATGACGACGCCGAGGTTGCCGGGGAGGTCGCCGAGGGTGGGGCGGGCGTCGTAGGCGGCGATCAGGGTGCCCTTGGTGGTCCTGGTCAGGGCGGGGATGCGGTAGTAGGGGGAGCCGGTGCCCGCGGTGGCGATGTCCTGCGAGGTGAGGGCGGCCGCGGCGACGGCGCCGCTCTGCGCGGGGGCGCCGGTGGCGCCGGTGGTGAGGCCGAGCAGGGTCAGACAGGCGGTGCCGAGGACCAGGGAGACTCTTCGCTGCATGGACGTGCCTCTTCTCGGGAGTGCGGTCGGACGGTCGGGACGTGCGCGGAGCGGTGGAACACCGGGGCCCGGGACCTAGGGCCTGTCCGGCGGATCATGCACGTGGGTCGCGGGGTCTGGCACGCACTCCCCCACGCTCGGCTTCGCTCGCGCGGGAGGGACCCCCACGCGGCGTTGTCGTCGGTCGACGACGCTCCGCGTCGCCTCCCTCCTCCGCCTTGCAGCCGCACGCACCAGACCCCGCTCAGGCCCGTTGACATGCGAACCGGCAGCAAGAACGGCATGATCCGCCGGACAGACCCTAGGAGCCTCGGCCCCCGGTGGGCGTGGGCGGCCGCCGCGGCGGCGGGATGCGCCGCGGTCGGCGCGTACCAGTTCGGGTTCCGGTTCCCCGCCGCCTACGCCACGCTGCCGGTGGCCGTGCTGACGCTCGCCGTCCTGGCCGCCGTGCGCGGCGTCCGGGTGCCGCAGCGGTGGCGGGGCGTGGTGCGACGGCTGTCGGAGGCCTCGTTCGGGGCCTATCTGGTGCACCTGGCGTTCGTCGCGCCGCTCGGCGGGGCGGTGGCCGCGCGGGTCGCCCCGGGCCCGCCCGCGGCGGGGGCGCTCGGCGCGACCGCGCTGGTCTGCGCGGCCGCGTCGTTCGGCGCCGCGCACCTGTGGGGGCGGCTGCGGCTGAGGGCCTGGCTGGGGTGACCCGCGCCGGGGGGAGGGCCGCCCCGAGGCGGGAGCGGACGACGGGGCCGTGACAGGGCCACGACCGGGGCGGACCGGGCCGGTGCCCGCGGACGAACCGTGTCGTACCCGGAACGTAGACTGGCCCCGTGAGTGAGCTCCCCCCGGACGACAGCAGTGAGCGCCCCGACCCGATGGACGCCTTCGAAGAGATCATCTCGGAGGAGACCGAGCGTGATCCCGACCTGGCGGTGATCGAGGCCGGCAGCCGCACCCTGCGCACCCAGGGCGGCCCGCCCAGCGCCGACGTGCCGGCCCGCCCCGAGGACCCGGAGATCGACCGGGCCCTGCGCGAGGTGGAGCAGGAGCTCGCCGGCCGCTGGGGCGAGACCAAGCTGGAGCCCTCCGTCAGCCGCATCGCCGCGCTGATGGACGTGCTCGGCGACCCGCAGCGCTCCTACCCGTCGATCCACATCACGGGCACCAACGGCAAGACCTCCACCGCCCGCATGATCGAGGCCCTGCTCGGCGCCTTCGAGCTGCGCACCGGCCGCTACACCAGCCCGCACGTGCAGTCGGTCACCGAGCGGATCAGCCTGGACGGTCACCCGATCAGCGCCGAGCGGTTCATCGAGACCTACCGGGACATCCAGCCGTACGTCGACATGGTCGACACGGCGCAGGAGTACCGGCTCTCCTTCTTCGAGGTGCTCACCGGCATGGCCTACGCGGCCTTCGCCGACGCGCCCGTCGACGTGGCCGTCGTCGAGGTCGGCATGGGCGGCACCTGGGACGCCACCAACGTCATCGACGCCGACGTCGCCGTGATCACCCCCATCGACCTGGACCACACCGACCGCCTCGGCTCCACCACCGGCGAGATCGCCACCGAGAAGGCCGGGATCATCAAGGACGACGCCACCGTGGTGCTCGCCCAGCAGCCGGTGGACGCGGCCCAGGTGGTGCTGAAGACCTCCGTGCGCAAGAACGCCACCGTGGCCCGCGAGGGCCTGGAGTTCGGCGTGCTGTCGCGGCAGGTCGCGGTCGGCGGCCAGATGATGACCCTGCGCGGCCTGGGCGGCGAGTACCAGGAGGTCTACCTCCCGCTGCACGGCGCCCACCAGGCGCACAACGCGGCCGTCGCCCTCGCCGCGGTCGAGGCGTTCTTCGGCGTCGGCGGCGCGCGCCCCGGCCCGCTCGACATCGACACGGTGCGCCGGGCGTTCGCCGCGGTGTCCTCGCCGGGCCGCATGGAGGTCGTGCGGCGCTCGCCCACCGTGGTCCTGGACGCCGCCCACAACCCGGCCGGCGCGCGGGTCACCGCCGAGGCGATCGGCGAGGCCTTCGACTTCAGCAGGCTGATCGGCGTGGTCGGCGCGAGCGGTGACAAGAACGTGCGCGGGCTGCTGGAGGCGTTCGAGCCGATCTTCGCCGAGGTCGTGGTCACCCAGAACTCCAGCCACCGGGCGATGGACGCCGACGAGCTGGCCGCGATCGCCGTCGAGGTGTTCGGCGAGGAGCGGGTCCAGGTCGAGCCGCGGCTGCCGGACGCGCTGGAGGCGGCGATCACGCTCGCCGAGGAGGAGGGCGAGTTCGCCGGCGGCGGCGTACTGGTCACCGGATCCGTCATCACGGTCGGCGAGGCCCGGCTGCTCCTGAGGAAGGGCTGACTTCCCCGTGCGTACCCTCTGTGCTTCCACCCTCATCGGTGAGTTCTTCGTCATCGGCTTCGCCGGACTGGTCGCCATGAAGAACCCCGACCTGTCCATGACGACGGTGTGGACGGTGTGCGGGATCGGCATGCTGCTGTCCGTGCTGCTCTGCGGCGTGATCACCCGGCCCGGCGGCGTGGCGATGGGCTGGGTCCTCCAGATCGCCCTGATCGCCTCCGGGTTCGTGGTCCCGATGATGTTCGGGCTGGGCGTCGTCTTCGCCGCGCTGTGGTGGGCCTCCGTCCACTACGGCCGCCAGATCGACGCCGCCAAGGCCGCCCGCGCGGCGGCCGCCCCGGCCGCCTGAGCCTCCCGCCGCACCCGCGGGTCGCGGACCGCCGCCCTTCGGGGCGGCGGCCGGTACCCGGTGGGCGGCGGCCGCTGCCCTGTGGGGCGGCGGGTCGGCGTCCCTCGGTGAGGGGGCACGGTGAGGGGGAGATAGGCTCTGGGCCTGATCATCACCCACCCGTACAGCCCACCGGGAGCCCGCATGCAGCGCACCCTTGTCCTCCTCAAGCCCGACGCCGTCCGTCGCGGCCTGACCGGCGAGATCATCAGCCGTATCGAGCGCAAGGCGGGCTGGAGCATCACCGCCCTGGAACTCCGCACGCTGGACCAGGGCACCCTCGAGCAGCACTACGGCGAGCACAAGGGCAAGCCCTTCTACGAGCCGCTGGTCGCCTTCATGGCCTCCGGCCCGGTCGTCTCGATGATCGTCGAGGGTGAGCGTGTGATCGAGGGCATCCGCCGCCTCGCCGGCCCCACCGACCCGATCGAGGCCCAGCCCGGCTCCATCCGCGGCGACTTCGGCGTCATCACCCGGGAGAACCTCATCCACGCCTCGGACTCCGAGGAGTCCGCCGAGCGCGAGATCAAGATCTTCTTCCCCGGCCGCGGCTGACCGTCACGCCTTTGCCCGGCGGCCGGCCCGGCCCGCCGGCGGCGGACCCGCTTGGGGGAACCTTTCCCTCCGACGGCACGTCACCACAGGCGTACACCTCCGTCATCTGGTGAGAATGGCGGAGACCCTCGCGCAGTGTCCGGGGGCGGGCGAGACTACGATGTAGAGCCTTGCAAGCCTTCACGTCACAGCACCCACCCTTGCCGTCCCCACCGCAAGCGGCTTCACGCTCAACGTGGGACGGCCAGACGAATCCTGATGGGGAACTCAATGTCGTTCATCGGCCGTGACATGGCTGTCGACCTCGGGACCGCCAACACGCTGGTGTACGTGAGGGGTCGCGGGATCGTACTCAACGAGCCGTCGGTCGTCGCGATCAACACCAACACCGGCGGCATCCTCGCGGTCGGGGCCGAGGCCAAGAAGATGATCGGCCGCACCCCCGGCAACATCGTGGCGGTGCGCCCGCTGAAGGACGGCGTGATCGCCGACTTCGAGATCACCGAGCGGATGCTGCGGTACTTCATCCTGAAGATCCACAAGCGCCGCTACCTCGCCCGCCCGCGGGTCGTGGTGTGCGTGCCCTCCGGCATCACCGGGGTGGAGCGCCGCGCCGTCATCGAGGCGTCGACCCAGGCCGGCGCGCGCCAGGTGCACATCATCGAGGAGCCCATGGCGGCCGCCATCGGCTCCGGCCTGCCGGTCCACGAGGCCACGGGCAACATGGTGGTGGACATCGGCGGCGGCACCACGGAGGTCGCGGTCATCTCCCTGGGCGGCATCGTGACCGCCCAGTCGATCCGGGTCGCCGGCGACGAGCTGGACAACGCGATCATCCAGCACGTCAAGAAGGAGTACTCGCTGCTCCTCGGCGAGCGGACGGCCGAGCAGATCAAGATCTCGATCGGCTCCGCGTACGACCTCGACAAGGAGGAGCACACCGAGATCCGCGGCCGTGACCTCGTCTCCGGTCTGCCGAAGACCGTGGTCATCTCCGCCGCGGAGGTCCGCAAGGCGATCGAGGAACCGGTCAACGCGATCGTCGACGCCGTCAAGACCACCCTGGACAAGTGCCCGCCCGAGCTCTCGGGCGACGTCATGGACCGGGGCATCGTCCTCACCGGCGGCGGCGCCCTGCTCCGCGGCCTGGACGAGCGGCTGCGCCGGGAGACCGGCATGCCGATCCACATCGCCGAGGACCCGCTGGACAGCGTGGCGCTCGGCTCCGGCAAGTGCGTCGAGGAGTTCGAGGCGCTCCAGCAGGTGCTGGACGCCCAGCCCCGTCGCTGACGCCGACCGGGTGACACGTCGTCACCCGGTCGCCGTACAGGGCTGACCCGTGCGGCGGACGTTCGGCCGGACCCGGAACTCCGGCGTCCGGCCCAGGCGTTTCTCCGGCGGAAACGCACATCTCCGGCACGGCGCGGCCGACGCGCCGCCGCCGGGGCGGAAAGACGCAGCAGGACGACAGACACAGCAGGACGACAGACACAGCAGGACGACAGACACAGCAAGTCCGTACGACCATTCCGACAAGGAAGGCACGGCCGCCGCACGTGAGGGACACACGAGAGAGCCGGCTGCTCCTGGTGCTGCTGGTCGCGATCGCGTTCGCGCTGATCACGGTGGACATCAGGGGTGGGAAGGACTCACCCGTCGACGGCGCCCGGCATGCCGCGGCAGCCGTCTTCGGCCCGATCGAGAACGGCGTCGCCTCCGCGGTCGATCCGGTCGGCAACGCCGTCGCCGCCGTCCGCGACTCCGGCGAGCGCCACGACCGGCTCACCGAGCTGGAGCAGGAGAACGCCGCGCTGAAGGCGGAGCTCGGCAGCGACGCGCGCGACCGCAGCAGGCTGCGCCAGTTCGAGAAGATGCTGGCCACCGCCGGGGCCGGCCAGTACAAGATCAAGGGCGCCCAGGTGGTGGGCATCGGCGCCGCCCAGGGCTTCTCCTGGACGGTCACGCTCGACGTCGGCGCCAACGACGGCATCACGCGCGACATGACGGTGCTCAACGGCGACGGCCTGGTCGGCCGGGTCACCACGGTGGGCCCCGAGACGGCCACCGTCCTGCTGGCCAGCGACCCCGACTTCACCGTCGGCACCCGTATGGAGGACGGCGACGAGCTCGGCTTCGCCTCCGGCCAGGGAGACCGGCCGCTGCGGGTCCAACTGCTCAACGGCAAGGCCAAGGTGGAGAAGGGCGACCGTCTGGTCACCTTCGGCTCCCAGGGGGACAGGCCCTTCGTGCCCGGCGTTCCGGTCGGCGTCGTCTCGCGCGTCGACCCGGCCGGCGGCGACCTGACCCGTACGGTCTACGTCACGCCCTTCGTCGGCTTCACCCAGCTGGACATCGTCGGCGTCGTCGTCCAGGGTCCCGGGAAGGACCCGCGCGACAGCGTGCTGCCGCCCAAGCCCAAGCCCAAGCCCGTCCCCACGGTCACCGTCACCGTCACCCCGGGCGCGAAGCCGGAGGGTGAGGCGGGCCAGGACGGCCAGGCAGCCCAGGACGGCGCCCGGCAGCAGGACGGGCAGCAGCCGCAGCAGGAACAGGACGAACAGTAGGAACTGGGGGGATTTACCCATGAAATTGAACCGGATCCTGCTCTCCGGCACCCTGGTGGTGGTCGCTCTGGTGCTCCAGATCAGCGTCCTCGCCAGGCTCCAGCTGCCCGGGGCCGTCCCCGACCTGCTGCTGCTCACCGTCCTCGGTCTGGCCCTGGTCTACGGGCACACCGGCGGCGCGCTGATCGGCTTCACGGCCGGTCTCCTCGCCGACCTGGCCCCGCCCGCCGACCACGCGGCCGGGCGGTACGCGCTGGTGCTCTGCGTCGTCGGCTACCTGGTCGGTCTCGCCCGGCCCGACAACGGGCGGCTGCGCAGCGCGGTCGGCCCGATGGCCGTGGTGGTCGCCGCCGCGGTCGGCTCCACCCTGCTCTACGCGGGCGTCGGCGCCCTGGTCGGCGACACCGCCGCCCGCGACGTCGGCCTCGGCTCGCTGGCGTTCACCGCCGCCCTCTACGACCTGCTGCTCACCCCCTTCGTGGTGCCCGGCGTGATGGCGCTGGCCCGCCGCGCGGAGAACGACCCGCTGGCCGACTCGTCCTCCGCGGCGGGCGGCGGCGCCTCCACCGGCTCGGGCTGGCTGGTCTCCGGCACCCCGGGCCTCAGCCGCTCCCGCGGCCGGGTCCGCGTCGGCGCCCGCCTGAAGGGCGTGAAGCGTCTGTGAGCACCTCCCTCCCGTCCTCCAGCTGCCACCCCTCACCGAATGGGCTGCGCCCATGAGCAATGCCCTCCCGTCGCCCGACCACCGCCCCTCACCGAATGAGCTGCGCCCATGAGCAACATTCCTGAGACGGGGCGCAGTCCCCGGGTCCAGATCCGCCTGGTGGTTCTCCAGATCCTGGTCCTCTCCCTGCTCGCCACCCTCGGCGGACGCCTCTGGTACCTCCAGGTGCGCAACGGCGCTGAGTACGCGGCCGAGGCCAGCGGCAACCACGTCCAGCAGGTCGTCCAGCCCGCCACCCGCGGCGAGATCCTCGACGCGCGCGGCGTGGCCATCGCGGACAACGAGAACCGTCTGGTCGTCTCCGCCTCCCGCACCGACCTGCTGAAGATGGACGACGACGGCAAGGGCGTCCTCACCAAGCTCGCCGGCGTCCTCGGCATGAAGCCGAAGGAGGTGATCGAGAAGGTCCGCCTCTGCGACTCCAAGACCCCGCAGCCCTGCTGGAACGGTTCGCCCTACCAGCCGATCCCGATCACCGACGAGGCGACGCCGCGTCAGGCCCTGCAGATCCGCGAGCGCGGCGAGGACTTCCCCGGCATCACCGCCGAGCCGGCCTCGGTCCGCCGCTACGCGAGCCCCGGCGGCTCCAACACCGCCCAGGTCCTCGGCTACCTGTCGCCCGTCACCGACGAGGAGATCCAGAAGGCCCAGGACACCGACTCGCCGTACCTGCGCTCCGACCAGGTCGGCCGCTCCGGCCTGGAGCGCCAGTACGACAAGGTGCTGCGCGGCAAGGCCGGCGTCACCAAGTACGAGGTGGACAACCTCGGCCGCGTCATGGGCGACCCCGAGGTCGACCGCGGCGTCCCCGGCTCGCACCTGGTCACCAGCATCGACGCCCGCGTGCAGCGGGTCGCCGAGTACGAGCTGGACCAGGCGATGAAGGCCGCCCGCCAGGAGTGGGACCGCAACACCAACGAGCAGTACAAGGCGGACGCCGGCGCGGTCGTCGTGATGGAGGCGAAGACCGGGCGGGTCGTCGCCATGGCGTCCAACCCGAACTACGACCCCAACGCCTGGGTCGGCGGGATCTCCGCCAAGGACTACGCCAAGATGACCGGCAAGAAGTCCAACTACCCGCTGCTCAACCGGGCCATCCAGGGTCAGGCGGCCCCCGGCTCCATCTTCAAGGTGGTCACCACGGCCGGCGCGGTCAAGGCCGGCTACCCGTTCGACGGCAGCTACCAGTGCTCCAGCGACTACTCCATCGGCAGCCAGGTCTTCAAGAACTTCGAGTCCGCCAACCACGGCATGATCAGCCTCGGCCGGGCGCTCGAGGTCTCCTGCGACACCGTCTACTACCGCCTCGCGCACGAGGAGTGGAAGAAGGACGGCGGCACCAAGCCGAAGAAGAAGGCCAAGGACTACTTCTACAAGGCCGCCCACCAGTTCGGCCTCGGCGAGGAGACCGGTATCGACCTGCCCAACGAGGTCTCGGGCCGCATCCCGGACCGCGACTGGAAGCAGGAGTACTGGGAGGCCAACAAGGACTACTGGTGCAAGCACGGCAAGAAGGACGGCGACTACGTCGAGCGCATCGAGTGGGAGAACTGCCACGGCGGCAACGAACTGCGCGCCGGTGACTCGGTGAACTACTCCATCGGCCAGGGCGACACCCTGGTCACGCCGATCCAGATGGCCGCCATCTACGGGGCCATCTCCAACGGCGGCACCCTGTACGCGCCCACCGTCGGCAAGGCCGTGATCAGCCCGGACGGGAAGACGGTCGAGGAGATCGCGCCCCGGCGCAACGGCAAGCTCCCGGTCGGCAAGGCCACCCTCAAGGAGATGGACGAGGCCCTCGCGGGCGTCGCCACCCGCGGTACCGCGGCCTGGAGGTTCGGCGGCTGGCCGCAGGACAAGATCCCGATGCACGCCAAGACCGGTACCGCGGAGGTCTACGGCAAGCAGACCACCTCCTGGTTCGCCACGTACACCAAGGACTACACGATCGTCATGACGATCTCCCAGGGTGGTACGGGTTCCGGGGCCTCCGGTCCGGCCGTGCGCAAGATCTACGACGCGCTGTACGGCGTCCAGCCGGACGGCTCCATCGACAAGAAGCGGGCGCTGCTGCCCGAGCCGCAGAAGAAGCTGCCCAAGCTGCGCCCCGACGGCACGGTGGACAGCCCCAAGATCGACGAGGACCCGGTGAAGGCGCTGCAGAAGGCCGCCGAGAACGGGCAGCAGGCCGGCGCGACCGGCGGCGACCCGGCCCAGCCCCCGCCGGACGAGACCGCCGGCGACCCCGCGGGCGGCGCGCCGCCCGAGCAGCCGGCGGGCAGGGTGGAGCAGACCGCGACCGGGAACAGGGCCACCCGCCGCCGTTCCGGGCGCCGTGCGACAGGAGGCAGGTGCTCATGACTGTCGGCGCGAACAGCTTCTCCGTCTCCGGGTACGGGCCCGAGCGGTCCGCCTTGGCCCGTCTGCTCGCCCGCGACTCGGCGGCCCGGCGCCTGGACTGGCCGATACTGCTGTCGGCCCTGGCGCTCTCGCTGATCGGCACGGTGCTGGTCTACTCGGCGACCCGCAACCGCACCGAGCTCAACCAGGGAGACCCGTACTACTTCCTGATCCGGCACCTGCTCAACACCGGCATCGGCATCACCCTGATGATCGGCGTCGTCTGGCTCGGCCACCGCACCCTGCGCGGCGCGGTGCCGATCCTGTACGGGCTGTCGGTGGTCCTGATCCTGCTGGTCCTCACGCCGCTGGGCGCCACCATCAACGGCGCCCACGCGTGGATCCAGATCGGCGGCGGCTTCTCGCTCCAGCCGTCGGAGTTCGTCAAGATCACCATCATTCTCGGCATGGCGATGCTGCTCGCGGCCCGCGTCGACGCGGGCGACCGCGAGCACCCCGACCACCGGACGGTCGTGCAGGCGCTCGGGCTGGCCGCGCTGCCCATGCTGATCGTGATGCTGATGCCCGACCTCGGCTCGGTCATGGTGATGGTGGTCATCGTGCTGGGCGTGCTGCTGGCCTCGGGCGCCTCCAACCGGTGGGTGCTCGGGCTGATCGGCGCCGGAGCGGTCGGGGCGATCGCGGTCTGGCAGCTCGGGATCCTCGACGAGTACCAGATCAACCGCTTCGCCGCCTTCGCCAACCCCGAACTCGACCCGGCCGGCGTCGGCTACAACACCAACCAGGCCCGCATCGCCATCGGCTCCGGCGGCCTCACCGGCTCGGGCCTCTTCCAGGGCTCGCAGACCACCGGCCAGTTCGTGCCCGAGCAGCAGACCGACTTCATCTTCACCGTCGCCGGCGAGGAGCTCGGATTCGTCGGGGCGGGACTGATACTGCTGCTGCTCGGCGTGGTGCTGTGGCGGGCCTGCCGCATCGCGCGCGAGACCACCGAGCTCTACGGCACGATCGTCGCCGCGGGGATCATCGCCTGGTTCGCCTTCCAGGCCTTCGAGAACGTCGGCATGACGCTCGGCATCATGCCGGTGGCGGGTCTGCCGCTGCCGTTCGTGTCCTACGGAGGCTCGTCCATGTTCGCCGTCTGGATCGCGGTCGGCCTCCTCCAGTCCATCCGCCTGCAACGGCCCGTGTCGGCCTGAGGCGTCCGGACGTGAAGGAGGCGGCCCCCCACCCGCACGGGTGGGGTTACACCTCGAGGTGGCCGTCGGCGGCGAGGTGGTCGGCGTCGGCGAGGCGCTCCAGCGCGGTGTCGAC